>NZ_CAXAPD010000004.1:0-303598 GCF_963970515.1 Pseudomonas sp. RL_5y_Pfl2_73
GCGTTCAATCTGAGCCATGATCAAACTCTTCAGTTCAAACATCTTTGGGTTTTGAGAAAACCCTAAACTTGGCTCAGCAATCGTTGGTTACATCTTTGATTTCTCGCGGAGTAACTTGTGATGCTGATAATCTGTTGACTAGCAGTCTGACTCCACAAGCACCCACACGAATTGCTTGATTCAGTTGTTAAAGAGCGATTGGTTGAGCCTTTCGTCTCAACCGAGGCGCGCATTCTACAGCGCCCCGTGCATCTGTCAAGCGGTTATTTTAAGAAGTTTTCAAAGTTTCCTTTTCAACTTCAACCACTTGCGCTTCCGATCTCTCGTTAGCGGGAGGCGAATTCTACAGCGTTACTCGCTGCTGTCAACACCTCTTTTTCACCGCTTTCGACCGAGAAGATCGAACCGCCGATAGCGCTAAATAACACTGCTCTATCCGCTCCTTCCGGACTTCGATGACCTGAAGCCCAACACTTTCGAAACCTACTTAACTCATTGAATCTCAAGGAGTTTTCCGTTTCGACTGCGCCGGAAGTGGGGCGAATTATAGACGTCCAGAATCTGCCGTCAACACCTATTTTCAGCTCTGTTCTGATTTCAGCGTAATACGTGCGAAAGCCTTCTTGCCGGCTTGGCATACATGAGTAGCGCCCAGCTCATATATATAGGTGCGATCCACAACCTCACCATCTATACGCACACCGCCCGAACCCAGAAGGTCTCGCGCCACCGCTGCATTCTTGACCAGGCCCGCCTTATTAAGCACTGCCGCAATCGGCATATCCTCGGCAGCAGCCAGCTCAATCTCCGGCAAATCATCCGGCAGCTCGCCATCCTTCATACGATTACCCGCCGCACGATGAGCACTGGCCGCAGCCTCCTCACCATGGAAACGAGCAACGATCTCCTCGGCCAGTTTGATCTTGATGTCTCGCGGATTAGCCCCCGCCTCCACATCCGCACGGAACGCATTGATCTCATCCATGGACCGGAAACTCAACAGCTCGAAGTAACGCCACATCAGCACATCAGGAATGGAGACCAACTTGCTGTACATGACACCCGGCGCCTCCTGGATACCTACGTAGTTGCCCAGCGACTTGGACATCTTCTTCACACCATCCAGGCCTTCCAGCAACGGCATGGTCAAGATGCACTGCGCCTCCTGACCATAACCGCGCTGCAGCTCACGCCCCATCAACAGGTTGAACTTCTGGTCGGTACCGCCGAGCTCAACGTCCGCACGCAACGCGACCGAGTCATAGCCCTGCACAAGCGGATAGAGAAACTCATGAATCGCAATTGGCTGATTGGATTTATAGCGCTTGTCGAAATCATCGCGCTCGAGCATGCGAGCCACGGTGTACTGAGACGTCAGACGAATGAAGTCCGCCGGCCCCATCTGATCCATCCAAGTAGAGTTGAAAGCCACTTCAGTCTTGGTCGGATCAAGAATCTTGAAAACCTGAGTCTTGTAGGTCTCGGCGTTATCGAGAACCTGCTCACGAGTCAGCGGTGGACGCGTAGCACTCTTACCGCTCGGATCACCGATCATCCCGGTAAAGTCACCTATAAGGAAGATGACCTGGTGCCCCAGATCCTGAAACTGGCGCAGCTTATTAATAAGCACGGTATGACCCAGGTGCAGATCGGGCGCCGTCGGATCGAAACCAGCCTTGATACGCAGCGGCTGCCCGCGCTTGAGCTTTTCGATCAGCTCGGACTCGACCAACAGTTCTTCCGCACCACGTTTGATCAGCGCTAGCTGCTCTTCAACCGACTTCATAACAGACCCGTAAGGCTCAGATTCAAAGGGCCCCAACCATACAAGATCGCGCACCAAATACAAGGTTTGCCCGGCGCGCGGACGCCAATCCACAGAACAGAGCGTCCGCGGGCTTGCTTCGCAGGGGTTTTGGTTATATTTTATACAGTTATTTCATCTTCATCATGTCATTCATCTTTTCCAATTCATCTTTTCAAAAGTCAAAACTACCTATGATCACAGAACCGTCTAAAGCGCCGCCGCTTTACCCAAAGACCCACCTGCTTGCCGCAAGTGGCATTGCAGCCCTCCTTAGCCTGGCGCTCCTGGTGTTTCCCTCCAGCGATGTTGAAGCCAAAAAGACGACTCTGAGTCTTGAACTGGAAAGCCCTGCTGAACAACTGACACGAGAACAAGACGCCGGCGAAACCGTTCAAGCCACAAACGAACCGGCCGCCTCTCCTTTTGCGCAGATTGAAAACAGCCCGGAAGACACCAACGAGGGCGCCGCTCAGGCAGAAGCGCCTGCGGCAGAAAAAAAGACAGGGCCAGAGCATCTCGAAGTGGTTGTTGCCAAGGGCGACACCCTTTCCACCCTCTTCGAAAAGGTAGGCCTGCCCCCGACTTCGGTCCATGAAATCCTGGCCAGCGACAAGCAAGCCAAGCAATTCGCTCAACTGCAACGCGGTCAGAAACTCGAATTCGAACTCAATCCAGACGGACAGCTGAGCAACCTGCACACCAAGCTGAGCGATCTGGAAAGCATCACCGTAACCAGAAACGACAAGGGGTATGCATTCAACCGCATCATTACCAGACCTACCGTCCGCTCGGCCTACGCTCACGGCGTCATTAACAGTTCATTGTCTCAGTCGGCTGCACGCGCAGGCCTCTCCCACAGCCTGACCATGGACATGGCCAGCGTATTCGGCTACGACATCGACTTCGCCCAAGACATTCGCCAGGGTGACGAGTTTGACGTCATCTATGAACAGAAAGTGGTCAATGGAAAGAGCGTCGGCAACGGCCCGATTCTCTCCGCGCGCTTCACCAACCGCGGCAAAACATATACCGCGGTGCGTTACACCAACAAGCAAGGCAACAGCAGCTACTACACCGCCGACGGCAACAGCATGCGGAAAGCGTTCATCCGTACGCCGGTTGATTTCGCACGCATCAGCTCGAGGTTCTCGGTAGGCCGCAAGCATCCGATCCTGAACAAGATCCGCGCCCATAAAGGTGTCGACTACGCAGCTCCCCGCGGCACGCCAATCAAGGCTGCCGGCGACGGCAAGGTATTGCTGGCCGGACGTCGCGGCGGTTACGGCAACACCGTGATCATCCAGCACGGTAATACCTACCGCACGCTGTACGGCCACATGCAGGGGTTCGCCAAAGGAGTGAAGACGGGCGGCACCGTCAAGCAAGGCCAGGTGATCGGGTACATCGGCACTACCGGCCTGTCCACCGGCCCACACTTGCACTATGAGTTCCAGGTCAATGGCGTCCACGTCGATCCACTAGGCCAGAAGTTGCCGATGGCCGACCCGATCGCCAAGGCCGAGCGCGCGCGCTTCCTGGCTCAAAGCCACCCCTTGATGGCCCGCATGGATCAAGAGAAAGCCACGCTGCTGGCCTCGAGCAAGCGCTAAGCCATGGCCCTCTATATCGGTGTAATGTCCGGGACCAGCCTGGATGGCTTGGATATCGCACTGATCGAACTGACCCCGGCGATCAAATTGATCGCCACGCACTACATCCCGATGCCCGTCGCCCTGCACACCGAATTGCTCGGATTGTGCAGCAGTGGGCCCGATGAGATCGCCCGCTCCGCCATTGCCCAGCAAAGCTGGGTAAAGCTGGCTGCACAGGGTATCCATACCCTACTCAACGAACAGAAACTCAAGCCCGAAGACATCACAGCAGTTGGCAGCCACGGCCAGACCATCCGCCATGAACCCGCCCGCGGATTTACCGTACAGATTGGTAATCCGGCCTTGTTGAGCGAATTGACCGGCATCACCATCGTCAGCGATTTCCGCAGTCGTGATGTCGCCGCCGGAGGACAAGGCGCCCCGCTGGTTCCAGCGTTTCACGAAGCACTGTTCGAAGAACGAGTCGGCAGTCGCGCCGTGCTGAATGTCGGCGGTTTCAGCAATCTCAGCCTGATAGAGCCCGAAAAACCAGTAGCCGGTTTCGACTGTGGCCCAGGCAACGTATTGCTTGATGCCTGGATACACCAACAACGAGGCGAGCATTTCGATCGCAACGGCCAATGGGCTGCCAGTGGGAAGGTCGAACCCGTTCTACTCAAAACACTGCTCAGCGACCCCTTCTTCGTCACCAAGGGTCCGAAAAGTACCGGACGCGAAGTATTTAACCTGCCTTGGCTGACACAGCATTTGTCGCAGTTGCCAGCCTTCACCCCAGAAGACGTACAGGCAACATTGCTCGAACTGACAGCCCTGACCATCGTCGAATCGCTCCAACATGCCCAATCCAATACTCAGGAGTTGCTGGTCTGTGGCGGCGGCGCACATAACCAGACGCTCATGAAGCGCCTGGCTGACTGGCTGCCGGACGCCAAAGTCAGCAGTACAGCTGTGTACGGCGTAGACCCGGATTGGGTTGAAGCCATGGCGTTCGCCTGGCTTGCTCATTGTTGTCTTGAAGGTATTCCAGGCAACCGCCCAAGTGTCACCGGCGCCCGCGGCCTGCGCGTACTCGGCGCCATCTATCCGGCCTGAATCCAATAATCGCGGACAAAAAAAGCCGCAGGGCCGTAAGGCACTGCGGCTTTTTTACTGAAGCACTCAGATCGAAAACGAAGAACCGCACCCACAGGTCGTGGTCGCGTTAGGGTTCTTGATCACGAAACGCGAACCTTCCAGGCCTTCCTGATAATCCACCTCGGCACCCGCCAGGTACTGGAAGCTCATCGGATCGACCACTAGGCTGACCCCTTCGCGCTCGACGATCGTGTCATCTTCGGCCACTTCTTCATCAAAAGTGAAACCGTACTGAAAACCGGAACAACCGCCACCCGTTACAAATACGCGCAGCTTCAAACGATCATTGCCCTCTTCATCGACCAGGCTCTTCACCTTGTGCGCAGCACCGTGGGTGAATTGCAAAGCCGTGGGGGTGAAGGTTTCGACGCTCATGCTGAATATCTCCCGGCGCTTACGCCGCCATAATGCGTGATGGCGGGCATTATCCGCTTCTCCTAGAAAATCGGTCAACTATTTAGAAGAACAGCGGCGAGCTACAAGCTTCAAGCGTGTAGCTGCCAACCTGAAGCGGTGTGGCCGCCGTTACGGCAACATCCCCGCATGGGATAGCCCCAAGTGCTCATCCAGCCCGAACAGGATATTCAGGTTTTGCACTGCCTGGCCGGACGCGCCCTTGACCAGGTTATCGATGACCGACAACACCACCACCAGATCCCCATCCTGCGGACGATGCACGGCGATCCGGCAAACGTTCGCACCGCGCACGCTGCGGGTTTCCGGATGGCTGCCGGCCGGCATTACGTCGACGAACGGCTCGTTGGCGTAACGCTTTTCAAACAACGCCTGCAGGTCAACCGAACGATCGACGACGGTTGCATAAAGCGTGGAGTGGATGCCACGAATCATCGGCGTCAGGTGCGGCACGAAGGTCAGGCCGACCTCCTTGCCCGCGGCCCGGCGCAATCCCTGGCGAATTTCTGGCAGGTGGCGATGCCCCTTGACCGCGTATGCCTTCATGCTTTCCGACGTTTCGGAATACAGCGAGCCGACACTGGCTCCGCGCCCGGCACCGCTGACACCGGACTTGCAGTCGGCAATCAGACGCGAGGCATCGGCAAGGCCTGCTTCAAGCAGAGGCAAGAACCCCAACTGTGTGGCCGTCGGATAGCAACCCGGTACGGCGATCAATCGTGCCTGCCTGATTTTCTCGCGATTGACTTCCGGCAAGCCGTAGACCGCCTCATCAAGCAGTTCCGGCGCACCGTGGGGCTGGCCGTACCACTTGGCCCATTCATCGGCGTCCTGCAGGCGGAAGTCCGCCGACAGGTCGATGACCTTGGTCCCGGCGGCCAGCAGTTCACCTGCCAAGGCGTGGGCGACACCATGGGGCGTGGCGAAGAACACCACATCGCAGGCACCGAGGGTCTTGATGTCCGGAACGCTGAACGCCAGACCGTCGTAATGCCCTCGCAGGTTCGGATACATGTCGGCGACGGCCAGGCCGGCCTCGGATCGGGAGGTGATGACCACCACCTCAGCCTGCGGATGCTGTGCCAACAGACGCAGCAGTTCGACACCGGTGTACCCCGTGCCGCCGACAATACCGACCTTGACCATAAACCTGCCCTCAACGAACCCACTGGAAAGCCGTCGATGATAGGGGCCGCAGGGCGCGGCGACAACCGTCAAGGTGACGTGTGGCCGCTCTAACCTCTACTATCGGGCTACCGTGAATTATGGGAATAACTAAAAATGCTCTATCTGTGGCTCAAAGCACTTCACATCGTCAGCATGGTCTGCTGGTTCGCCGGCCTGTTCTACCTGCCTCGCCTATTTGTGTATCACGCCCAAAGCGAGGACAGCGTCAGCAAAGAACGTTTCAGCGTCATGGAGCGCAAGTTGTATCGCGGCATCATGGGCCCAGCGATGATTGCCACCCTGGTATTCGGTATCTGGCTGCTCAGCCTCAACGCCGGCGCCTACTTCACCCAAGGTGGCTGGATGCACGCCAAGCTGACCCTGGTCGTACTGCTGATCGGTTACCACCATATGTGCGGCGCCCAGGTGAAGCGCTTCGCCCGTGGCGAAAACACCCGCAGCCATGTCTTTTATCGCTGGTTCAATGAAGTGCCGGTTCTGATATTGCTGGCTATCGTAATTCTGGTCGTGGTCCGACCGTTCTAATCTCCAATCAGCATCCATTATCCGGGGTACTAGCGATGTCGTTGCCCGCTCTGCTTGAACAACGTTTGCGCCTGCCCGTCGTGGCAGCGCCAATGTTCCTGATTTCCAATCCGCAACTGGTGTTGGCCTGCTGCCGCAATGGCATCGTCGGCAGCTTTCCGGCGTTGAACCAGCGCGAAAGCAGTGGTTTCAAGGCATGGCTGGAGGAAATCGAAGCAGGCCTGGCGCCCCTGAAAAATCCAGCCCCCTATGCCGTGAACCTGATCGTCCATCACAGCAATCCGCGGCTTCAGGCCGACTTGGCCATCTGCATCGAACACAAGGTGCCTATTGTCATCACCAGCCTGGGCGCGGTGAAGGAGTTGGTCGATGCCGTCCATGGATATGGCGGACTGGTGTTCCATGACGTGACCACCCGGCGTCATGCCGAGAAAGCCGCCGAAGCCGGTGTCGATGGCTTGATTGCCGTGGCCGCCGGCGCAGGCGGACACGCCGGAACCTGGAGCCCGTTTTCACTAGTCGCCGAGATTCGCCAGTTTTTCGACAAAACCGTGCTGCTTGCAGGATGCCTGAACCACGGCCATCAGATTTTGGCCGCACAACTGCTCGGCGCCGATCTAGCCTACTTCGGTACGCGCTTTATCGGTACGAACGAAAGCCACGCCCCTGACGCCTATAAAGAGATGTTGCTCACATCCAGAGCCGCGGACATCGTGCATACTCCCGCTGTATCCGGAGTGCCGGCCAGTTTCATGCGCCAGAGCCTGGAGAACGCCGGTTTCGATCTAGCCGCCCTGCAGAACAAGGCCGAGGTGGATTCTGGCTCAAAACTCAAACCACTGAACGATGAAGCCAAAGCCTGGAAAACCGTATGGTCCGCGGGCCAGGGCGTGGGTGAAATCGATGATTTGCCCAGCGTCGATCAGTTGGTGGCACGCCTGGATGAAGAATACCGTCAGGCACATGCCCGGGCGGCGCAGCTTGGCGGGCAATGGCCCCGCGCGAGCCCCCCATAAAGACAGTTATCTAACTTTCAGAGACAAGGATGCCGGGCATGAACGAAACCCGTTTCAACATCGTATTCGACGGAAGCCTGATGCCGGGCGTCGATACCACCACAGCCAAACTCAACCTCGCCCAACTGTTCAAAAGCGATATCAGCGCCATTGAACGGCTGTTCACGGGTCGCAAGGTTGCCCTTAAAAGCAACCTGTCCCAGAACGAAGCCCAGCAGTACCTGGAAGCGCTCAACAAGAGCGGAATCGATGCCCGAATCGAAGCCGAACCCACCCTCCAACTGAGCCTTGGCGAAGTACAGGAGTCGCCGCAACAGGCGGGCGGACGCCATCCAGAGTCGATCGTCGACCCCGTCTCGCCGTACGCGCCTCCCCGCGCCGAAGTGGGTGAAGCGCTCGCCGAGTACAGCACGCTAAAACCCTTCAGCTTCGATGGCCGTATCGGGCGTTTGCGTTACCTGGCCTGGACCATGGTGTTGACCCTCACCATGCTGCCCTTGGCCGGCCTGGGCTTCTGGTTAGCCACAGCCTGGCTATTGGCCTCCAACTCGACAGCTGCGCTGGTCGTCGGCGGCCTGCTTGGCGCAGCCGTTGTACTTGCCTTTGCCTTCGTGAGCATCCAGTTCAACGTCCAGCGACTGCATGATCTCGGCTGGTCGGGGTGGTTGTGGCTGGTCAACCTCGTTCCATTCGTGGGCAGCATCTTCCCGTTCATCCTCATCATTGCCCCAGGCAATACCGGTGCAAACCAGTATGGTCCGCCACCACCGCGCAACTCCACGGCGGTCAAATTGCTGGCGTCGCTTTGGGTTGTGATGCTCGTCTTGGTTTTCCTGGCGACCTTTGCCGGCATCTTCGGAGCCCTCCAAGAGGACTACGACAGCAGCAGCCTAAGCAGCTATGAAAGCAGCGAGTTCAGCAACGAAACCACCGAAGAACCAGCCGTCGAAGCAGCCGAGCCCGCCTCGCCTTCTGTAGACTATGAACAAGAGGAACAATAAGCGCGCTTCATGCCGGTGACAGCCCAGTCAGCGGGCGGCGGGCTGTTGCGATGGAGAACTGCATGACCCGTTACGCACTGATCACCGGCGCTTCCAGCGGCATTGGCCTGGCCATGGCCGAAGCGCTGGCACGGCGCGGCCGCAACCTGATACTGGTGGCTCGACAGCGTGATCGGCTGGAAAGTATTGCAATCGAACTGACCCAGCGCTTTGGCGTGGAAGTGTTGTTCCGGGCTTGCGACCTGGGAGAGCCACTGAGGCTTTCAGGCTTTCTCCTGGAGTTGGAGGAAGGTGAGCGGCAGATCGACCTGCTGGTCAATTGTGCAGGCATCGGCACCAGCGGGCCGTTCCTGGGCCAGGACTGGATGACCGAACAAGATCTGATCGAAGTCAACATCCTCGCCCTGACACGGCTTTGCCATGCCGTTGGTAACAGCATGGCGCTGCTTGGCGGCGGCCAGATCCTCAACGTCGCCTCGCTTGCCGCGTTCCAGCCCGGCCCCTGGATGAGTACCTATTACGCCAGCAAGGCCTATGTGCTGCATTTCTCCGAAGCCCTGCGGGTTGAACTGAAAAAATGTGCGATCAAGGTCTCGGTGCTGTGCCCCGGCCCAACCCGAACCAGCTTTTTTTCCAGGGCGCAGATGGACGAACAGAAACTCATCGACCGCCAGTTGCTGATGAGCCCGGAGGAAGTGGCCCTGTACGCCGTGCGCGCGCTGGACCGCAACCGCGCCATCATCATTCCCGGATGCCGCAACCGCTGGCTGGCCGCACTGCCGCGGCTAGGGTCGCGATGGCTGGTCCGAACCATCACCGGCATGATCAACAAGGCTTATTGCCCGCGCTAATCTCTTCAAGTTGAACCACTAGGCGCCTAAACCGAAGCCCTCATACCCCCGACCTCGACGAACCCAATGGAGAAAACAGCTGTGGATACTCTGTTCACCAAGATCATCAACCGGGAAATCCCGGCAAAGATCATTTACGAGGATGACCAGGTATTGGCCTTCCACGACATCGCCCCCCAGGCGCCTGTACATTTTTTGGTCATACCGAAAAAACCGATCCGCACCCTCAATAACCTGGCCGAAGAAGACAAAGGCCTGGCTGGACACATTTTGTTCACTGCTCAGCGCCTGGCGCTTGAATTGGGCTGTGAAGAAGGTTTTCGCGTGGTGATGAATTGCAATGAACTGGGTGGGCAAACGGTCTATCACATTCATATGCATGTGCTGGGGCAGCGCCAGATGAACTGGCCGCCGGGCTGATACCCCTGACCCAACGCAAATCTTCGGCGGTCGATTAGGTTAAACTGGCCGCTGTGATTTTTCCCGGAGGTAAGCATGACTACCCAACGTCACTACTCGCCGATTGACCGTCTGTTACTGCAAGCCGATACCGCGATGCGCACGCTGCTGCCCTTCAGTGGCCAGCCGTACCGCCCATCACCGGCTATCGTGCAGCCGGACGCGCAACTGAGTGACGAGCAAACCCGCCACGTCGCCGGACTGATGCGTATCAACCACACAGGCGAAGTCTGTGCCCAGGCGCTGTATCAGGGCCAGGCGCTGACAGCGAAGCTACCGCAAGTGCGTGAGGCAATGGAGCATGCCGCCGAGGAAGAAATCGACCATCTGGTCTGGTGTGAACAACGGATTCGCCAACTGGGCAGTCATACCAGCGTCCTGAACCCGGTGTTCTATGGGATGTCATTCGGGATCGGCGCCGTTGCCGGGCTGATCAGCGACAAAGTCAGCCTCGGTTTCGTTGCGGCGACCGAGCATCAAGTGTGCAAGCATTTGAACGAACACCTCGAACAACTGCCGGCCGAAGATGAAAAATCCCGGGCGATCCTCGAGCAGATGCGCGTGGACGAGGAACACCATGCCGAGAGTGCGCTAGAGGCAGGTGGCTTCCGTTTTCCTGCCCCGGTGAAGTTCGGCATGAGCCTGCTGGCCAAGGTCATGACCAAGAGCACCTATCGGATTTGACGGCGATCAGGGACTGAATCGTTCATTCCCACGGAAATTTAAAAAGGCGACTCCCCCAAAGGGTGTCGCCTTTATTTCAAATCGAAAACGTCAGCACGAGCAGTCGCAGGCCGTTGCGATTAACTATCGACTCTCAACCCAACTCGACGATTTCATAATCGTGGGTGATTTCGACCCCGGCGGCGCCGAGCATGATCGAAGCCGAGCAGTATTTCTCGGCGGACAACTCAATGGCGCGCTTGACCTGGGCTTCCTTCAGGGCTCGCCCCTTCACCACGAAGTGCATGTGGATATTGGTAAACACTTTGGGATCTTCAGTAGCACGTTCTGCCTCCAGGAAAGCTTCGCAGCTTTCGACGGCCTGGCGGGACTTTTTAAGAATGCTGACCACGTCAAAGTTGCTGCAGCCGCCGACGCCCAGCAGGAGCATTTCCATCGGCCGAACCCCCAGGTTCCGCCCACCGGCCTCTGGCGGGCCGTCCATGACGACCACATGACCACTGCCTGACTCACCGAGGAACATGGCTTCGCCAGCCCATTGGATGCGTGCCTTCATCGCCAAGACTCCACTGTTAAAAAAGGGTCGCCAGCTTAGCACAGCGCTCCGACATGACTGCCCTCCGTCTTAGGAGACCTGACCTGCCAGCATGTAGGTAAATTCTCAAATCAAATAGGGATGCCTCTGTTAAGCTGGCGCCAACTCGATGGCGTATGGCCAGCTTTTAGCAATAGCTATTCGCGTCTATAAAAACCAAACCACCACACCGCGCAGTCTTTCGGGATACAACCATGGTTGCCATTACTCCCACGCTCAAGATCAAGAATCTCGACAAGCTCTTGATGCATTGCCAGCGCCGCCGTCATCCAGCCAAACACAACATCATTTGTGCGGGAGATCGTTCCGAAACGCTGTTTTTCATCATCAAGGGCTCGGTCACTATCCTCATAGAAGATGACGACGGTCGGGAAATGATCATCGCCTACCTCAATTCCGGAGATTTCTTCGGCGAGCTGGGGTTGTTCGAACAGGCGGGCAAGGAACAGGAACGTAGTGCTTGGGTGCGGACCAAGATTGAATGTGAAGTTGCGGAAATCAGCTACGCCAAATTCCGAGAACTGTCCCTGCAAGACCCGGACATTCTTTACGTCCTCAGCGGACAAATCGCACAGCGACTGCGCAATACCACCCGCAAGGTCGGCGATCTCGCATTTTTCGACGTCACCGGACGTGTCGCACGTTGCCTGTTGGAACTGTGCAAGCAGCCCGATGCCATGACCCACCCGGACGGCATGCAGATCAAGGTAACCCGCCAAGAGATTGGTCGGATTGTCGGTTGTTCACGTGAAATGGTCGGTCGCGTTCTCAAAGATCTGGAAGAGCGCAACCTGGTCAGCGTCAAAGGCAAGACCATGGTGGTGTTCGGAACGCGTTAAGCGCCCAGCAGATTGCTCAGCAACTCCCGGTACAAAGCGTCAAGTCGCTCCAGCGCGTGAGGCGCCGGGAATTTCTCATGCAGGGCAATATGGCTCTCGGCCCGCACTCGCTGCTCCAAGTCGCAAGCCTCATTGAAGCGATTGACTGCCGTGACCATGGATTCGCGCTCGTTCTCCAGCAAAAGCGCGCCATGAACCAGACCCACCGGACGTTGACCACCCTTGCTCTGGCGCCAGCGCTGAGCGGTGCCCACCATTTTCCGGCCGTCGAGGTTGACGTTGAAGCGCCCGTCACAAAAAGCCCCTGCCACCTCTCCCAGCGAAGCCGCCCCGCCCAACTCGTCCAACAGCTGACAGATGGGATCGCACAACCGGCGATACCCGGTTTCGATACGTCCGTGGTCACCTTCGCTGCGCGGTGGTGCGTAGACCAGAGCGATATTGACCGTAGCGGCTGACTGCGGCACCGGTTCGCCACCCGTTTCACGCAACAAAACCGGCCAACCATGGGCGGCCGATATTTCACAGGCGTGTTCAAACCCCGGCAGGCGACTCAAGCGACGCGGCATCACCAGCGCACGATCGTTGGGCTGCCAGAACAGCAGGCCGAACTCGGCGGGGCCCGCACAGATGCGGGCCAACAGATCCTGTTCGGCTTGCAGGCCAGCTTCAACGGTCAGGGAAATCACAGGCGACATGGATCAGTCCAGCGTCGAGCCGCTCACCGGCAGGCCTCGTTCAGGAAAGAACAGTCGCTGCAACTCCGTACCCGGGTTCTCGGCGCGCATGAACGCTTCGCCCACCAGGAACGAGTACACATCACTAACCTCCATCAGCTCGACATCGGCCCGGTTGAGGATGCCGCTTTCGGTGATGACTAGGCGATCGCGAGGAATGCGCGGCAACAGGTCCAAGGTGGTTTCCAGGTTAACTTCGAAAGTATGCAGGTTGCGATTGTTCACGCCGACCAGTTTGGTATCGAGGGTTTTCAGGGCTCGCTCCAACTCGTCACCATCATGGACTTCCACCAGAACATCCAGCCCGACGCCTTTGGCAACCGCAGCCAGCTCGGCCATTTTCACGTCGTCCAAGGCGGAAACGATCAGCAGCACGCAATCGGCGCCCAACGCACGCGCCTCGACGATCTGGTACGGGTCGATCATGAAATCCTTGCGGATCACCGGCAGCTTGCAGGCCGCCCGCGCCTGCTTCAGGTAATCGTCGGCCCCTTGGAAAAAATCGATGTCGGTCAACACCGAGAGACAGGTTGCACCACCCTTCTCGTAGCTTCGCGCGATATCGGTCGGGACGAAGTGTTCACGAATTACGCCCTTGCTGGGGGACGCCTTCTTGATTTCGGCAATCACCGCCGGCTGTTTTTTCTTGGCCTGATCGATCAGAGCCTGGGCAAAGCCGCGCGGCGCATCCGCTGAACGCGCCAGGTTTTCCAGCTCGGCCAGACTGACCCGAGCGCTGCGCTCGGCCACTTCCTGGGCCTTGCGAGTCAGAATCTTTTCCAGAACCGTTGGCACGCTCATCCTTCGTTCTCCACTTTGAATACAGCGGTAAATGCACCCAACTCTTCGAGCTTTTCCCTGGCCAGGCCAGTGTGCAACGCATCATGGGCCAGTTCCACGCCTTGCTTGAGGCTGCTGGCGTGGTCGGCGGCGTACAACGCAGCGCCGGCATTAAGCACAATCATCTCAGCGGCTTTCTGGCCATTCTCAGTCTTGCGACGACCCAGGGCATCGCGAATCAGCTCCAGCGACTGGGCCGGGCCATCGACCGCCAGCCCGTGCAGGCTCTGGCTCTTTATGCCGAGGTCTTCAGGTTCGACCCAATACTCACTGATCTGATCATTTTTCAGTTCGGCCACGAATGTAGGCGCCGCGAGGCTGAATTCATCCAACCCATCCTTCGAATGGACCACCAGCACGTGCTTGCTGCCCAGGCGTTGCAAGACTTCAGCCAATGGTCGGCACAACGCCTGGCTGAACACTCCGACTACCTGATGTTTCACGCCGGCCGGATTCGTAAGCGGGCCGAGCATGTTGAACAGCGTACGCAGCCCCAGCTCACGGCGCGGCGTGGCGGCGTGCTTCATGGCGCTGTGATGGGTCTGGGCAAACATGAAACCAATGCCAACATTGTCGATACAGCGCGCGACTTGAATCGGCGTCAGGTTCAGGTAAATGCCGGCCGCCTCCAGCAGATCGGCACTGCCGCTCTTGCCGGAAACTGCCCGATTACCGTGTTTGGCAACGGTGCAACCGGCCGCCGCGACAACAAACGACGAAGCAGTGGAGACGTTAAAGATGTTAGCGCCGTCACCGCCGGTACCGACGACATCCACCACACCGTCCAGCGTCTTGAGCTCGACCTTGTCCGCCAGCTCACGCATCGCCGAAACCGCACCCACGATTTCATCGATGCTCTCACTCTTCATGCGCATGGCCATCATGAACGCGCCGATCTGCGCATCCGAGCATTGGCCGGTCATGATTTCGCGCATCACGTCGCGCATCTCGTCGGTGCTCAGGTCGAGATGGCCGACGATACGGCTCAGGGCTGTCTTGATATCCATGAAAAGTCCTTAGCGCGTGCCGCCGGTTTGTTTGAGAAAGTTGGCGAACAGTTCGTGGCCCTGCTCGGTGAGAATAGACTCGGGATGGAATTGCACACCCTCGATATTCAATGTCTTGTGGCGCAACCCCATGATTTCATCGACCGAGCCGTCTTCAAGCTGGGTCCAGGCCGTCAGCTCCAGGCAGTCAGGCAGAGTTTCACGCTTGACGACCAGGGAGTGGTAGCGGGTTACGGTAAGCGGATGATTCAGCCCCTCGAACACGCCCTTGTCCTCGTGGAATACCGGGCTAGTCTTACCGTGCATGACTTGTCGGGCACGCACCACGTCACCGCCGAACGCTTGGCCAATCGACTGATGCCCCAGGCAAACACCCAGGATCGGCAGCTTGCCGGCGAAATACTTGATGGCGTCGATGGAAATACCCGCTTCGGTCGGCGTGCACGGGCCGGGCGAAACCACGATGCGTTCAGGCCTGAGGGCTTCGATTTCGGCGATGGTCAATTCGTCGTTGCGCACGACCTTGACCTCAGAGCCCAGCTCGCCGAGGTATTGCACAACGTTGTAGGTAAAAGAGTCGTAGTTATCGATCATCAGCAACATGGCGTAAGCAACCTATTGAATTCACTGACTTTAAATACAGCCTTCAGAGAGCGAGCCGCACCCTGCTGCGCGTGGCGAAGTAAGTGATACGCCAGCGAAGCGGCTCTAACAAGCGGGTAAAGAAGGTAAATCGGTACAGGTCCGGCAAGGCCGGCGGAGAATGTTCAGGCGCGCCAACGCCAGCGGGCGTGTGCCTTGATCATTTGATCCAGAAGTTTGCTGACAATCGACACAGGGGAAGTCTCGTTCATACGTTCCGGCACAGTAGCTTAGCTGGGCGGAGCACGCAATATGACCGTTCCCGAAGGGCTTTGAAACAATCACGCCGTTCCGGATAGATGACAAAACGCCGGAAGCTTTTGGTACTGTCGTTTCGTTTTCTAACAAAAATAAAATAAAACGGACTTTCCCATGATAAAGAAGACGTTGTTCGTACCGATTGCCGGTTGCCTGCTGGCAATAGCCTGCGCCCAGGCGAGCGCCGCTCCCAACCCTTATTCCACATTCATCGTGTTCGGCGACAGCCTCAACGACGCTGGTCAGCTCGCCGATCCGAACGGTCCACCCGGCTCCACCGAGCGCTATACCAACCGAACCGGTCCGATCTATACCGACGGCAGCGGCGAAGCCTATTCCGCCAACTCCACCCAGTTGCTTGGTGGGCGCCTGGGCTATTCCGCCGACGAGACCGCCGCTTCCACTTCGGCGGTCCGCGCCAGCGAGGGGCTGGCAGACGGCAACAACTGGGCGGTGGGCGGTTATCGTACCGACCAGATCCTCGAATCGATTACCGGCGCGTCCGACACCGGCGAGCGCAGCCGTCCCGGCTATCTGCAGTCCAATGACCTGCGCGCCGATCCGAATGCGCTTTATTACATTTCCGGTGGTGGTAACGACTTCCTTCAAGGCCTGGTGCTGAACCCTGCACAAGCGAACGCTGCCGCAGACCGCCTGGCCGACAGCGTCCAGGGGCTGCAAACGGCCGGTGCCCGCTATGTGATGGTCTGGTTGTTGCCCGACCTGGGCCTGACCCCAGGCCTCAACGGCGGTCCTTTGCAAGACGTCTTTTCGCAACTGGGCAACCAGTTCAACCAACAGCTGATCACGCGACTGCAAGGTATCGACGCTCAAATCATTGCGTTGAACATTCCGCTTTTGCTGAAGGAAAGCTTCGCCGAACCGGCAAGATTTGGCCTCGCCACTGGCGAGAACCTCACCGCGACCTGCTTCAGCGGCAACGGCTGCACGGAAAACGCCACCTATGGCATCAACAGTGCCACGCCTGATCCCAGCAAATTGATCTACAACGACGCGGTTCATCCAACCGAAACCGGGCAAAAACTGATCGCCGACTACGCCTATTCCCTGCTCGCGGCGCCATGGGAGCTGACGCTGCTGCCGGAAATGGCCCATTCGACCCTACGCGCCCACCAGGACGAGTTACGCAGCCAGTGGCAATCGGACTGGGAGAACTGGCAGGCAGTCGGCCAATGGCGAGCCATCGTCGCCGGCGGCGGCCAGCATCTGGACATGGACAGCCAGGGCAGCGGCGCCAGCGCCGACGGCAGCGGCTACAGCCTGAACATCGGCGGCAGCTATCGCCTCAACGACGCGTGGCGCGTAGGTGTCGCCGCCGGTCTCTACCGCCAGGACATGGAAGCAGGCCATAACGATTCGAAGTACAAGCTCAACAGCTACCTGGCGAGCGCTTTCGCCCAGTTCCAGCAAAACCGCTGGTGGGCCGATGCGGCACTGACCGGCGGCAAGCTCGACTACGACAACCTGGAGCGCAAGTTCGACTTGGGTGTCAACGAAGCGCAGGAGAAAGGCGACACGGATGGCCGTCTATGGGCATTCAGCACGCGGGTGGGCTACGACATCGCCCAGCCTGGCAGCGAGTGGCACCTCTCGCCATTCATCAGCGCTGACTATGCGAAGGTGGAAGTCGATGGCTATTCGGAAAAGAGCAGCCGTTCCACTGCCCTGACCTTTGATGACCAGACCCGCGACTCAAAACGCCTGGGCATTGGCTTGCAAGGCAAATACAACATCACCCGACAGACTCAGGTGTTTGGCGAATATGCCCACGAACGCGAGTACGAAGACGACACACAAAAAGTGAACATCGCCCTCAATAGCCTGCCAGTCAACGACTTCACCCTGGAAGGCTACACGCCACAGAGCCACCTGAATCGCCTGAGCCTGGGGGTCAGCCACAAGTTGACCAACGACTTGGCGCTGCGGGGCGGTTATACGCTGCGCAAGGACGATGACCTGACCCAGCAAGGGGTAAGCCTGGGGGTCAGCCTGGATTTCTAACAAAGGGCGACCTGCTTCTGTAGGAGCTGCCGAAGGCTGCGATCTTTTGATCTTTTGATCATGACTCAATTGTCAGGGGAAAGATCGCAGCCTCGTTGCACTCGACAGCTCCTACATAGCTTCTACATAGCTTCTACATAACGCCTACGTCGCGTCAGGGCGGGTCAGTTGCTGGAGGTCTGCTCGGCCAGTGCCACGGCGCGGAACATGGCCCGGCGCTTGTTCAGGGTTTCTTCCCACTCCAGCGCCGGCACCGAGTCGGCGACGATGCCGCCGCCAGCCTGCACATGCAGTTCGCCGTTCTTGATGACGGCGGTGCGAATGGCAATGGCGGTGTCCATGTTGCCGTTCCAGGCAAAGTAACCCACGGCCCCGCCGTACACGCCCCGCTTGACCGGCTCCAGTTCGTCGATGATTTCCATCGCACGGATTTTCGGCGCACCGGACAAGGTGCCCGCCGGCAGGATCGCCCGCAAGGCGTCCATCGCCGTCAACCCGGCCTTCAACTGGCCGGTGACGTTGGAGACGATGTGCATCACGTTGGAGTAGCGCTCGATGACCATCTTCTCGGTGAGCTTCACCGACCCGATTTCCGAGACCCGCCCGGTGTCGTTGCGCCCCAGGTCGATCAGCATCAGGTGCTCGGCGATTTCCTTGTCGTCCGACAGCAGGTCCTCTTCCAGTGCCCGATCAGCCTCCTCCGTGGCGCCACGGGGACGAGTGCCGGCGATCGGCCGCACGGTGATCAGGTTGTCTTCGACCCGCACCAGCACTTCCGGCGAACTGCCCACGACATGGAAGTCGCCGAAGTTGAAGAAGTACATGTAGGGCGTCGGGTTGAAACAGCGCAGCGCCCGATAAAGATCGATGGGGGCGGCCTTGAAGTCGATGGACATCCGTTGCGACGGCACGACCTGCATGCAGTCACCGGCGAGGATGTACTCCTTGATGGTATCGACGGCCCGCTCGTAATCGTTCTGGGTGAAGCTGGAACGGAACACCGGGTCGGCTGCCGACTGCTTGCTGAAGTCCAGACCGGGACGCGGAGCGATCGGCTGACGTAACTTTTCCAACAGTGCTTGCAGGCTTTGTTGACCTTGCTCGTAGGCATCTTCCTGGGACGGATCGGCCAGGACGATGGCGTGCATCTTGCCGGCGAGGTTGTCGAAAACGACAACCGCGTCAGACACCATCAGCAAAATGTCCGGCACGCCTAGCGGATCGGGGTTCGGGCAGGTGCCCAGGCGTTTTTCCACGTAGCGCACGCAGTCGTAGCCGAAATACCCCACCAGGCCACCGTTGAAGCGCGGCAGGCCAGGGATGGTTGGCACGTTGTAACGAGCCTTGAAGGTTTCAACGAAGGCCAACGGGTCTTCAACTTCGAGGCTTTCGATTTCGACACCGTCGTGGGTCACGCTGATGCGATGGTCATGGACCCGCAGCACCGTACGGCACGGCAGGCCAATGATGGAATAACGGCCCCATTTCTCGCCGCCCTGCACCGATTCGAGCAAGTAGGAGTTGGGCTGGTCGGCCAGCTTGAGATAGATCGACAGCGGCGTGTCGAAATCGGCCAGGGTTTCACAAGCAAGGGGGATGCGGTTGTAGCCGGCAGCGGCTAGACGCAGGAATTCTTCGCGGATCATGGGGTGCCTCGTGGCAAGAGGAGCTGACAGTCAGGTAAGCAAACACGCCGGATAACCGGCCAGGATCACGTCAGGTGCGCCAACGCCAGCGGGCCAGGGCTTTCATGACTTTCATCCAAAGCTTGCGAGTGACCACCACGATGGCGTTTCCAGAAGAGGATTGAACAGCGTCGGGCAACGTTATCTCAGCAACCGGGTCCAGGCAACCGGGAATTAACAGGCGCAAATCGTCGATCACCAGCGTCGGAAACTCTTCAGCGATTGGCCGGCCGTGGTTGTAGCCGTAACTCAGCGCCACGCATTTGACCCCTGCCGCCTTGGCCGCCAGCACATCACTGCGCGAGTCGCCGACGAACAAGGATTGGGAGGCCGGGATGTTGGCCATTTTCATCACGAAGAACAGCGCGGCCGGATCCGGTTTTTTCTGCGGCAAGGTATCGCCGCC
The DNA here is from genome assembly GCF_963970515.1 of Pseudomonas sp. RL_5y_Pfl2_73. Lineage (NCBI taxonomy): Bacteria > Pseudomonadati > Pseudomonadota > Gammaproteobacteria > Pseudomonadales > Pseudomonadaceae > Pseudomonas > Pseudomonas sp. RL_5y_Pfl2_73. The sequence continues at coordinate 19,724 of NZ_CAXAPD010000004.1, forward strand.
GATGATCCAGCGGAAGTAGCGGCCGATTTTCATCTGGTCCAGCAACGGCGCAACGAAGCGCTCCGGCTTGTTGGTAATCAGCGCCATTTCCACACCCTGCTTTTGCAGCCACTTGAGGGTGGAGCGCACGCCGGGATAGACCACCGTCAGTTGGTGATTGTCTTCGTAGGCGTCATTGAACAACGCCAGCGCCCGCTCGGCCTCGGCATCATCGACACCTTGGGCGTCGATGTCATTGGCCAGGGCCCGACGCACCAGCATCGGCGCGCCGTTGCCGACCCAGTGACGCACGGAGTCGAGGCCGGCAGGCGGACGTCCAAGTTTGAGCAGCATCGTGTCCACCGCCGCCGCAAGGTCCGGGACCGAATCGACCAATGTGCCATCGAGGTCAAACATCACCAGACGCGGCAAGCTGCCGGGGAACAGCTGCTCGAAGCCGCTCATGGGCGCGCCAGGGCCAGTTCGGCGCGCATTTGTGCAATCACCTCTTTGTAGTCGGGTGCATTGAAGATCGCCGAGCCCGCAACAAACGTGTCGGCGCCAGCCGCGGCGATTTCACGGATATTCTTCACGTTCACGCCACCGTCGATTTCCAGGCGGATATCACGGCCCGAGGCATCGATCAGCGCACGGGCTTCGCGCAACTTGTCGAGGGTGCCCGGGATGAACTTCTGCCCGCCGAAGCCTGGGTTGACGCTCATCAGCAGGATCATGTCGACCTTGTCCATCACGTACTTGAGCACGTCCAGGGGCGTGGCTGGGTTGAACACCAGGCCGGCCTTGCAACCGCCTTCGCGAATCAACTGCAGGGAACGGTCGACATGCAGCGTGGCTTCCGGGTGGAAAGTGATGTATGTCGCGCCGGCCTCGATGAAGTCACCGACGATGCGGTCCACCGGGCTGACCATCAGGTGCGCGTCAATCGGCGCGGTGACGCCGTATTTGCGCAGCGCCGCGCAGACCATCGGGCCGATGGTCAGGTTGGGCACGTAGTGGTTGTCCATGACATCGAAGTGCACGATGTCGGCCCCGGCGGCCAGAACGTTGTCCACTTCCTCACCCAGGCGGGCGAAGTCGGCAGAGAGAATCGACGGAGCAATAGCGAAGGGCTGCATGACGCACCTGTTTTGAGCGAAATCACGATGGCGCGCATTGTATACCTCAAGATTTGGCGCGCCCACCGTGGTAATCGATCAATACGCCGCGCGGTAGATCTTCTCGATATCGGCGGCGCTCAGTTTGCGCGGATTGTTGCGCATTAGCCGTTCTATTCCCGCAGCCTCCACCGCCATGGATGGAATCACGTCCTCGGTCACGCCAAGGCTACTGAGGCCTTGGGGAATTTCCACGGCGGCACACAGCGCAACCATGGCTTCCACAGCCTCGTCGGCAGCTTCGAGATCGCTCAAGTGAGCGGTCTTGATGCCCATGGCCTCGGCGATGTCACGCATGCGCTCGACACACGCCATCTTGTTCCAGGCCATGACGTACGGCAGCAACAAAGCGTTGGCGACGCCATGGGACACGTGGAAGCGCCCGCCCAACGGATAGGCCAGCGCATGCACCGCCCCGACCCCGGCATTGCCGAATGCCATGCCGGCCATCAGGCTGGCCGTGGCCATGTCTTCACGGGCTTGCAGGTGAGCCGGGTTGGCATAGGCCTTGGGCAGCGCGCGGGTGATCAGCTTGATTGCGCCGATGGCCAGGGCATCGGTGATTGGCGAAGCATTGAGTGACAGGTAGGCCTCGATGGCGTGTACCAGCGCATCAACACCACTGGCAGCCGTGACGCTGCGCGGGCATGTGAGGGTCATCTGCGGACTGACCAACGCCACGTCCGGCAACAGATAATCGCTGACGATGCCTTTTTTCAGCTGCGCGGCCTTGTCGGAGAGGATCGCCACGTTGGTGACTTCCGAACCGGTACCGGCCGTGGTGGGGATGGCAATCATGGGCGGGCCTTTGCGCGGCACCTGATCGACACCGAACATATCTTGCAGCTCGCCGTGGTAACCGGCATAGACCCCCACGCACTTGGCGATGTCGATCGCACTGCCGCCGCCGAGCCCGATCAGGCCATCATGGCCACCGTCGCGATAGGCTTGCATGCAGTCTTCGACAATGGCGATTTCCGGGTCCGGCATGACTCGGTCGAAAATCTCGTAGTCCCGTCCGCCCAGATGTTGCAGGGCCAGTTCCACGGTGCCGGACTTGACCAGCGCCGCATCGGTCACGATCAGCGGGTTGTCGACGTCCAGACGCGTCAATTCCGCGGCCAATTGCTCGATGGCAGCGGCACCGGTGATCAGTTTATGGGCGATCTTGAATGAGGAAAGACTCATGTGCGCGGCCTCTTATTCGAGTATGGGCTGGCACAAGGATAGCTCGGTATTGAGGGTTGTCTGCCATTCAGCGCATGAATACACCGCAAACCCATTGTGTGGGGCTTGCTCGCGAATACGGTGGAACATCCAACATCTATGTCGACTGTTACACCGCTTCGGCGAGCAAGCCCGTTCCCGCAGGGACCAACGCAGGCCTCAGACTTGGGCAGTCCGCAGTTTCTCGCTACGCCCACGCAACCACTCCAGAGTCAGCAACAGGATCACCGAGAAGACAATCAGCAGCGTCGCCGCCGCCGCGATGGTGGGGCTGAGGTTTTCGCGGATGCCGCTGAACATCTGCCGTGGCAGGGTGACCTGCTCAGGGCCAGCCAGGAACAGGGTCACCACCACTTCATCGAACGACGTCGCGAAGGCGAACAGTGCGCCGGAGATCACGCCAGGGGCGATCAACGGCAGGGTCACCCGACGAAACGCCGTCAGTGGCGAAGCCCCAAGGCTGGCGGCGGCCCGAACCAGGTTGTGGTTGAACCCCTGCAGGGTCGCCGACACCGTGATGATCACGAACGGCACGCCCAGCACCGCGTGGACCACGATCAGCGAGACGAAACTGTTGCCCATCCCCAGCGGCGCGAAAAACAGATAGCTGGCCACGCCGATGATCACCACCGGTACCACCATCGGCGAGATCACCAGGGCCATTACCAGCGCCTTGCCTGGGAAGTCGCCCCGGGTCAGGCCGATGGCCGCCAGTGTGCCGAAGATCATCGCCAGCACCGTCGCCGCCGGGGCCACGATAATGCTGTTTCTCAGCGCCCGCATCCATTCGGCCGAGGCGAAGAAATCGTGGTACCACTGCATCGAAAAACCTTGCAGCGGGTACACCAGGAAACTGCCGGAGTTAAACGACAGTGGGATGATCACCAGCACTGGCAGGATCAGGAACAGCAGGATCAGCCCGCTGAGTATGCGCAAGCTGTAGAACCACACCCGTTCGACGGGAGACATGTAAGGACTCAGCATTTCGATCTCCCCTTAGCTCAGGCGCAGGCGACTGGCGCCCACCAGCCAGTTGTAAATCAGGTAAAGCACGACGGTCGCCAGCAACAGCAGCCCGCCGAGCGCCGTGGCCATGCCCCAGTTGATGCTGGTGTTGGTGTAGAACGCGACGAAGTAGCTGACCATCTGATCGTTCGGACTGCCCAGCAGCGCCGGCGTGATGTAGTAACCGATGGCAAGAATGAACACCAACAGGCAACCGGCGCCGACACCGGCATAGGTCTGCGGGAAGTACACCCGCCAGAAACTGGCGAACGGGTGGCAACCCAGAGAAATCGCCGCACGCATATAGGTTGGCGAGATGCCCTTCATCACGCTGTAGATCGGCAGGATCATGAACGGCAGCAGGATGTGGACCATGGAGATGTACACACCGGTACGGTTGAACACCAACTCCAGAGGTTTATCGATGATGCCCATGGCTATGAGGGCGCTGTTGATCAAGCCGCCCGACTGCAGCAGCACGATCCATGCGGCGACGCGTACCAGGATCGAGGTCCAGAACGGCAGCAAGACCAGGATCATCAACAGGTTGCTTTGACGCGATGGCAGATTCGCCAGCAGATAGGCCAGCGGATAGGCCAGCACCAGGCAGATCGTGGTGATCACCAAGCCCATCCAGAACGTGCGGGCGAAGATATCCAGGTAGATCGACTGGTCAGGGGTGGCCGGGGCCAGTTCGCCGAGGTCATCGATGCGGTGATCGACGGCCGCCAGCAGGTAATACGGGGTAATGTCGCTGGTGTTGCGGCGGATCACCTGCCAGTACGCCGGGTCGCCCCAACGCTCATCGAGGTTTTCCAAGGCTTCTTTATAGGAAGCCGGCTCGGTGGCAAACGGTAACGCCCGAGCGGTCTTGGTCATCAGGCTGCGATAGCCGGCCAGTTCCATGTTCAGGCGCTTGGACAAGTCGCCCAGGGTCTGATTCTTGCGGGCTTCGGCCAGGTCTTCGCTGGCAGCCTTGTACACCGGCTCGCCCGGCAAACCGCGTCCGTCCCAGGCAGCGACGGCGGCGACAGTGCGCGGCATGGCACCCACCACTTCCGGGTTACTGACGCTTTTGAACAGCAGCGCCACGATCGGCACCAGGAACACCAGCAACAGAAACAGCACCAGCGGCGCGATCAAAGCCTGGGCCTTCCAGCGGTTGATCCGCTCGGCGTGCTTGAGCCGCTGCTTGAGGGTGGGGCTGGTGCCTGCGTTCAGTGGAACGGCGATGGCCATGGCGAACTCCGCAAATCTCTTTGATCGTTACAGGGGCGGCGAGCCGCCTCTGTTTATGGTGAAACGCAAATCCTGTAGGAGCTGGCGCAGCCTGCGATCTTTCGAGGCCCTCATGGACACTGAAGATCAAAAGATCGCAGCCTTCGGCAGCGCCTACTTGGCCGCCCAGGAGTTGAAGCGCTGTTCCAGTTGTTCACCGTTGTCAGCCCAGAAGCTGACGTCGATCTGCACCTGGTTGGCGATGTTTTCCGGGGTGGTCGGCATGTCTTTCAGGACATCTTTGGCCAGCAACGGCACAGCCTGGGTATTGGCCGGACCGTAGGCGATGTTTTCCGAATAGGTCTTCTGCTGCTGCGGCGCCACCGAGAAAGCGATGAACTTCTTCGCCGCTTCAGCGCGCGTCTTGTCCAGGCCACGTGGGATGGCCCAAGCGTCGAAGTCGTAGATGCCGCCGTTCCACACCACTTTCAGGTTGCTTTCTTTCTGTACTGCGGCGATCCGGCCGTTGTAGGCAGAGCTCATGACCACGTCACCGGACGCCAGGTACTGCGGCGGCTGGGCGCCAGCTTCCCACCACTGGATGTTCGGCTTGAGTTCATCGAGCTTTTTGAACGCACGGTCCTGGCCGTCTTTACCAGCCAGCACTTTGTAGACGTCTTTTGGCGCTACGCCATCGGCCATCAGGGCGAATTCCAGGGTGTACTTGGCGCCTTTGCGCAGACCGCGCTTGCCTGGAAATTGCTTGGTATCCCAGAAGTCTGCCCAACTGGTCGGCGCGGTCTTCAGTTTGTCGGCGTTGTAGGCCAGCACAGTCGACCACACGAAGAAGCCCACGCCGCAAGGCTGGATGGCACCCTTGACGTAGTCTTCGGCCTTGCCGAACAGGGCCGGATCGAGTTGTTCGAACATGTCTTCGTCACAGCCACGGGACAATTCCGGGGACTCGACTTCTACCAGGTCCCAGGAAACACTCTTGGTGTCGACCATGGCCTTGACCTTGGCCATTTCGCCGTTGTACTCGCCAGCTACGATCTTGCCGTTACCGGCCGCTTCCCACGGTGCGTAGAAGGCTTTGACCTGAGCCGCCTTGTTCGCCCCGCCAAAAGACACCACGGTCAGGTCCGGGCCTGCCGCCATCGCGCTTGCCGTACCCATCATGCCCAGGGTCAGGGCTGTGAACTTCAGGGATCTCAACATTTATTGTTCTCTCCACGTGCAGGGTTGGTGTTGGTACAGCAGGGGGCGATCAATTCGCCTCTAGAAGGGGATCGAGCGCACGCACATGCTCGACTTGCCAGCCAAGCGGAACCACGTCCCCGACGGTGAGCCCGGGATCGAGTTCGGCAATCGGTTGTTTCACGAAGAAGTCGGCCTTGCCGCAGACTTCCAGGCGAACCCGGACGTGGTCGCCCAGATAGATGAATTCCGCCACCCTCCCTGAGAAGCGGTTGACACATTGTTCGCTGGCGCCGTTGAGGCTCACCCGCTCAGGGCGGATCGACAGGGTCACCGGCTCGCCTGGCTTGCCGACATTCACCGCCAGTGCCTCGACCTTCTCACCGCGCGCCAGCTCCACCAGGCAGCGCTCGCCGGTTTGACTGTGCAGGCGACCGTTCATACGGTTGTTCTCGCCGATGAAGTTGGCGACGAAGGTGTTTTTCGGCTCTTCATACAGGGTGCGTGGTGGGGCGATCTGCTGGATCTGGCCCTGGTGGAACACCGCCACGCGGTCGGACATGGTCAGGGCTTCGCCCTGGTCATGGGTCACGTAGACCACGGTCACACCAAGGCGCTGGTGCAGGTGTTTGATTTCCATCTGCATGTGTTCGCGCAATTGCTTATCCAGCGCCCCCAGGGGTTCGTCCATCAACACCAACTGTGGCTCGAACACCAACGCCCGGGCCAACGCTACCCGTTGTTGCTGGCCACCGGACAATTGCGCCGGGTAGCGTTGAGCGAAGCTGTCCAGCTGGACCATGCTCAGGACGCGCTTGACCCGATCACTCACGTCGCTCTTGTTCAGGCCACGCACGGTCAGCGGGAACGCCAGGTTCTCGGCGACAGTCATGTGGGGGAACAAGGCATAGTTCTGGAACACCATGCCGATGTCGCGCTTGTGCGGTGGCACATTGTTGATCGAGCGCCCGGCCAGCAGGATCTCACCGGCGGTTGGGGTCTCAAACCCGGCGAGCATCATCAGGCTGGTGGTCTTGCCGGAGCCGGAAGGCCCGAGCAGGGTCAGGAATTCGCCTTTGCGGATATCCAGGTTGAGGTCTTTGACGATCAGGTTCTCGCCGTCGTAGCTCTTTTGCACACCACGAAAGCTGACCAGCACATCACTGGCCCCCGCGCTTGAATCGACCTGGCTCATACCCGCACCTTTTGTATTGATGACTGCTTGTGAATCAAGCCTAGTGGAGCCTGGGACCCGCGCAAATCGGGACGCAGGAGAGAATCACCTCAGCGCGATGGAAGATCCGGGGTAGGGATTGCCCTACAGGGATGGCGGGATTGGATACGGGCGGCGGGAGGTTAGCAGCGGCACACCGCAAGTAGGGGCAAAAGCGCTGTTGGGGCGTGTCGCAAATGGATATGCCCCCCATCTTCCTTGTGGGGGCGGGCGTGCGCGCGAAGGCGCAGTGTCAGCCGACAAATCGCTGAATGTCAGTCCGTCTTCGCGAGCAAGTCCGCTCCCACAGGGGGAAATTGTGGTGAGGATTAGAGCAACTTGTGCTCCATCGCGTACTTCACCAGCTCCGCCAGGGAGGTGATGTTGAGCTTCTGCATCAGACGCGCCTTGTGGGTGCTGATGGTTTTGCTGCTCAAGGCCAGTTGCTGGGCAATATCGTTGACGTTGGCGCCTTGGGCCAGGCGTTCGAAGACTGAGAACTCACGCTCCGACAGCAGCGAGTGCAGCGGTCGCGTGTCGGTCAGGCCGACTTCAAAGACCATGCGATCGGCCAGGTCCGGGTCGATGTAGCGTCCGCCGGCCGCGACCTTGCGAATCGCCATGAGCAGCAGGGCCGGGTCGCTGTCCTTGGTCGCGTAGCCGGCGGCGCCGACCTTCAGGGCACGGGCGGCCATTTGCGCTTCGTCATGCATCGACAGCACCAGGATGGCCGGCGGATTGCTCAGCGCCCTGATCCGTGGGATCGCCTCCAGGCCATTGACGCCGGACATGGAAATGTCCAGCAACACCACTTCGCAGGGCACGTGGCGCAAGGTCTCGAGCAACTGTTCGCCATTGCTCGCCTCCCCCACCACCAGCAGATCCTTGGCCAGGCCGATCAATTGCTTGATGCCTTCACGGACGATGGTGTGGTCTTCGGCTACCAGTACACGGATCACGTTGCTCTCCAGATTCAGGGGCTCATCGCGAGCAGGCTCGCTCCCACATTGATTGATATGTGCACATAACTTTGTGGGAGCGAGCCTGCTCGCGATAGGGCCAGCCCAGGCAGCCCACCCCATCAGGCCTCATGCAACGGCACCCGCACCGACAGGGTCGTCCCCTCCCCCGGCTCGCTCTCCAGGGTCAACTGCCCGCCCATGATCAGCACCCGCTCACGCATGCCGACCAGGCCAAACGACATCGGCCGGCCCGCATTGGCAATAAATCCTACACCGTCGTCGCTGACCGTCAGACACAATTCGTCGCCGTCCTGAATCAGCGTCAGCTCTACAGTATGCGCTTGGGCATGGCGCATCACATTGGTCAGCGCTTCCTGGAGAATCCGGAACAGGCCAGTGGCCTTGGCGTCGCTCAGGGGCGGCAGGTTATCCGGCACCTGCACCAGGCATGGGATCTGCGTACGCGCCTCGAAACGCCGAGCCTGCCATTCGATGGCCGAGGCAATGCCCGCATCCAGAATCGGCGGGCGCAGCGCCGTCGCCACATCCCGCACCAACTGGAACAACTGGGCAATCAGGCGCTTCATGCTGTTAAGCCGCTCATGCAGGCCCGGGTCGAGTTGGGCATAGGCCAATTCACACATGGATGTTTCTAGCTTCAACACCGTCAGCATCTGGCCCAGCTCGTCGTGAACTTCCCGGGCAATGCGCGCCTTTTCCTCTTCCCGCACGCTTTCCAAGTGCGCCGACAACTCGCGCAACTGTTCCCGAGAACTGGCCAGCTCCAGTTCGATGCGCTTGCTTTCGGTGATGTCCCAGACGATTCCGTCCCAGACATAGGCGCCATCTTCGAGACGACGGGTAATCGCCTTGATCTCGGCCCAGCGCTCCTGGCCTTCGCGGGTCAGGATGCGGCCCTGCCATGACCAGTCACTGTCGGTGTCCAATGCCTGGTCCTGAGTACGGTGGTAATTGGCCTTGTCCTGCGGGTGCACCAGGCTGCGCAGCCCGGTGTCGCTGCGGGCCAGGGTTGCAGGGGAATAACCCACCAGGCTTTCGCTGCCTTCGCTGATGTAGGCAAAGTCGATCTGGCCGGTTACCGGCGCCCGCTCCAGGCGAAAGACCAGACCTGGCACATTAGCGGCGATGCCTTGCAAGCGCGCTTCGCTTTCGCGTAGCGCCGCCAGCGCACGTCGGCGTTCGGTCACGTCGTTGAGATAGACCACCAGGTATTCGGCGTCGCGAAACCGTAGAAAGCTCAGGGAAACATCGGTCGGCAGGATGCTGCCATCGGCTCGCACGCATTCGGTTTCGAAACTCTGCGGCCCATCTTCACTGGCCCGGGCGCGCTTCCACAGGTTCAGCCAGCGATCCATGTGCAAGCCCGGCTCGAAGTCGATCAAGGGACGGTCGATGATGGCGCCCGAGGCATAGCCGAGCATGGTTTCAGCCGCTCGGTTGGCATAACGCACGTGGCTGTCCCAATGGACCCAGAGGATGCCGACCGTACTTTGATCGATGGAAAACTGCGTCAGGCGCAAGGCTTCCTCGCTGGCAGTACGCTGGGCGATGTCCTCCCTCGCGGCCCGCAGACGGCGCTCCAGTGCGCGTTGCTGGCGGCGCTGCCAGAACACGATGGCGACGCTGCTGAGCAGCAGGGCCAGAATCAATAGAGTCAAGTTTTGCCAGAAGCCCGGGGTCTCGGTCAGGCGTGGATATTTTGGTTTGAGCCAACGGCTGTGCAGCTGCTCCAGTTCCTTGGCCGGGATCGCCTGCAAACCGTTGTTGATGATCGCGGCCAGCTCTGGCCAGTCCCGGCGCGTGGCAACTCGCAGCAACTGCGGCAGGCCGATGTCACCCACCACCACCAGCTCGGCGAATTCGGGCTCGACCATCAGCCGCCCGAGTTGCGCCTCATCGACCACCGCGTATCGGGCTTGCTGGGTCAGCAATAATTGCAGGGCCTCGCGCTCCATCGGCACACCTTGCAGATTCAGCGTCGAGTAGTTGCTGCGCAAGTAATCGGCCGTGGCGCTGGGCATACGCACCGCGACCCGGGCCTGGGCGTCGACTTTTTCCAACTCCACCCCCTCGGCCCCTTTCTGCCCGCCGACGATCAATTGCGGTACGCGCATGTAGGGATCGGAAAAGCGCCAGAGCTTGAGCCCACTCGGAGACTGGGTCAGGCCCGGAGCAACGTCCACCTCGCCGGCGCGCACCGCTGCTTCCAGTTGCGCCAGGTCTGGAAAATTGCGCCAGGTCAGCTCGACGTTCAACGCCTTGGCCAGCCATTGCATCAACTCGACGTTGGTGCCGGACAAACGCTGCAAGCGTCGGTCGTATTGCGCATAGGGTGCATGCAATACCAAGCCGACCCGCCATTGCGGATGTTGCACCAGCCATTGGCGCTGCCCTGCATTCAATTGCACCCCCTGCGCCGAGGGCGCGGGGGCGGCCCACGCCATCAAGGGAAGCCATAAACAGCCGATAACCCACAGGCAGCAAAAACGCATCATCGAAGTCTCATGCACTGACAAATACTGACCAACCCATTAGGCTGCCGGAAATACTTCTGGTCATGGAATATCCGATGCCCTCTGTTTATCGCCTGGCGTTGCCAGCATTGTGCCTGTCGCTGATCCTGCCAAGTGTCTTTTCCGTACAGGCCAGCGAAACGGCGCCCGCCGCACAGCAACCTGTCGAGGAAAAAACCGTCGAGCGCCAACCCTTGCTCGAGCGTAGCGAGGAAGAAGCCATCGCACTTGAGCGAACAGTCCCGCCTCAAGAACAACAACAGTTGCAGACCGGCAGCGATGCCTTCCTGGCGCTGTGGAAACCGGCCAACACCAGCGATCCCAAAGGCGCAGTCATCATAGTCCCCGGCGCCGGCGAAACAGCTGACTGGCCTCAAGCTATCGGCCCCTTGCGGAAAAAATTGCCCGATGTTGAGTGGAGCAGCCTGAGTATCACCCTGCCGGACCTGCAAAGCGACGTCATTGCACCGCGCGAGGTGCAAGCACCGCCCGAAACCAAACCAGCCGACACCGCTGCGGCAGCACCGGACGCCACCACCTCGGCGCCGATCGAACAGGTCGCAGGTGGCGAAGTCGATGCGGCAGACCCAGTCATTGCCCAAACCGATGAAGAACACGCCGACGCCGACGCCGAGCGCATCTTCGCCCGTATCGATGCCGCGCTAGCCTACGCCGAGCAGCAAAGCGCACGCCGCATCGTGCTGCTGGGCCATGGCACCGGCGCCTATTGGGCCGCACGTTACCTGAGTGAAAAGCAGCCCTCGCAAATCGAACGCTTCGTGATGGTGGACGCCCAGACCCCGGTCACCGCCAAGCCGGTCCTGGCCGAACTGACCTCGACCTTGAAACTGGCGACCGCCGACATTTTCTACATGGACAAGCCGCTGGATCGCAACGCGGCGCTGGAGCGCTTGCAAGCTAGCAAACGCTTGAAAGGCTCGACCTTCAGCCAGGTGTCCCTCAAGGCCCTGCCGAACCCGGCGGCAGCGCAGGAGCAGCTGTTTCGTCGGGTTCGGGGCTGGTTGAATCCGCAGAAGGCGGGGGAATAAGGCTGACTTCGCCACCCTTCACCGTGGCGAGAGCGCTTGCTCCCGCCGGACCGCGCGGTAGGAACTGCCGAGCGGAGCGAGGCTGCGATCTTTCCAAGACCCGTTGAGTCTCAAGCGAAAGATCAAGATCAAGATCAAAAGATCGCAGCCTTCGGCAGCTCCGACCGCAGGCCAGCGGGCTACCGAAAATCCCGCCGCTCGCGAATCAGTCGATAGGCGTTATGCAGCTCCCGGGTTTTGTCGGTGGCCTCACGCACCTGCAAGGGCGTTGCCCCACTGCCGGCAATCTTGTCCGGATGATGACGACTGAGCAGGCGTCGGTAAGCGCGCTTGATCTGTGACGGTTCACTGGTGGCCGAAACCCCCAGCAAGCGCAAGGCTTCCTGATAAGTCACCCCGCTGTTGGGCCGCGACAGTTTCTGCGGCTCGTAATCAGCCGCCAGCGCCTGGACCTGTTGCGGTGTCCAGCCCAACCAGCGCCCCCATTGGGCCAACAGTTCCCGCTCGCTGACACCGGCACGCCCATCGGCCCAGACCATCCGCCAACACGCGCGCAAGACCCCTTCAGCCGCATGAGGCTGGACGGCCAGGCGACGCATGTAGCCGCGCAAACGATCGTTTCCGGACTTACCCCGGTTGAATGCCGCGATCGCCCGGCGTTGCGCCGACTCGCTCAAGTCCAGCGCCCGCATTTCCTGGCGAGCCTGCTGGATGTGGCCATCGACCACACGGCCATCGCATTTGGCCAGCCGCCCGAGCAATACAAACAACAGTTCATCGTTGCGTAACGCCGGGCGTCCACCCAGACGCTCACGTACCTGCGCCCAGCCCTGCAGGTTCAGGCGCCGATCCAGCGCCTGTCCCAACAACGCCCCAAGCATGGCCCCCGGGATGCTGGCGATGGCAAAGCCCGCCCCGGCTCCAATCAGAGTCCCTGGCCACCACATATCAACCGCTCGCTTCTATCAAGGTTTCGACCTGCGCCAAACGTTCATGGGTGCCGACATCGACCCAATGCCCTTTGAGGTGCTCGCCACTGACGCGCCCCTCGGCCATGGCCGCGCGCAACAGCGGTGCGAGCTTGAACGCACCCTCCGAGCAACCGTCGAACAACCGCGGGTGCAGGACGGCGATGCCGCTATAGGTCAGGTTGTCGGCAGGCGCGTGCCTATCGTGAACCTTTCCGTCGGCGAGGACGAAATCGCCGTCTGGGTGATGCTCGGGATTATCGACGAGCACCAGGTGCGCCAACCCTTCGAGGGGCCGGCGCAAAGCGCTGAAATCGTAGTCGGTCCAGACATCGCCGTTCACCACCACAAACGCATCATCGCCCAGCAGCGGTAAGGCCCGGAAGATTCCACCGCCGGTTTCCAGCGGCTCGCCTTCGGGCGAAAACCGAATGCTCACACCAAACCGTGAACCATCCCCCAGGTGATCCTCGATCTGCTGACCGAGCCAGGCGTGATTGATCACGATCTGGGTGAACCCGGCCCTGGCCAGCGCCCGCAAGTGGTATTCGATCAAGGGAACACCACCGACGCGAATCAACGGCTTTGGCGTGGTAAGGGTCAAGGGCCGCATGCGCTCGCCCTTGCCCGCCGCCAGAATCATCGCCTTCATACCGTTGCTCCAGACGACTGCCGCAGGCTGCCAAGCAACTCATCGAGCGGTGCCAGTTCCGGACGACGGGCAATGACCGCTTCTATATAAGCAAAGAATCGCGGTACATCGCCGAGGTAGCGCGGCTTGCCATCACGATGACAAATGCGCGCGAAAATCCCGATGACCTTGAGATGGCGCTGCACACCCATCAAGTCGCTGGCTCGCAAGAAGTCCTCGAGATCCGGCTGGACGGCAATGCCGAGGGCGCTGGCCTGCTGCCAGTAACTCTCCAGCCAGCCACGCACACGCGCCTCGGGCCAACTGAGGAAGGCGTCCTTGAACAGGCAGGTCACGTCGTAGGTAACGGGGCCATAGACCGCATCCTGAAAATCCAGCACGCCGGGGTTCGGCACGCTCAGCATCAGGTTGCGCGGCATGTAGTCGCGGTGCACCAGCACTTTGGGCTGGGCCAGGGCGCTGTCGATCAGCCGCTCGCTGGCCTGCTGCCAGAGTTGTTGCTGGGCCGAATCCAATTCGATACCCAGCTCGCGCTTGACGTACCACTCGGGGAACAATTCCAACTCCCGACGCAGCAACGCGACATCGTAGCTCGGCAGCGGCGCAACCATTGGCAATTGCTGGAAAGCCAGCAAGGCGTGCAGGGCATCGAGGAATAAATCGTCGGCATTTTCGCCGTTGATCACGTCCAAATAGGTCTGGTTGCCCAAGTCATTGAGCAAAAGAAAGCCGCGATCGAGGTCTTCGGCATAAATTTTTGGCACGTTGATACCGGATTTCGCCAGCAAAAAAGCAATATCCACGAAGGGTTTGCAGTTTTCCTGGGGCGGTGGCGCATCCATTACGATCAAACTGCGGCCCTCGCCTTCCCAGCGGAAGTAACGCCGGAAACTCGCGTCACTGCTGGCGGCGGTCAACGTGGCCGGGGGTACGGTGCCCCAACCCTGTTGAGTGAAAAGGATCGGCAGTTGTTCATCGAGCCAAACTTTCAGGTGTTGCAAGCGTACATCTTGGTCGGGCATTGCAAGGGTCTCCGACGGCGCTAGCCGTCAAGCGGGTCATGCTTTATTATCCAGCATCTTGTGCGACACGCGTAGCGTGCCTCCAGCTTCGCGATGAGGAGTCATCGTGAAGGGTTCTTGCAAAGGAACCAACAGCCCGGCAGCCAATTCGGGAAACAAAACCGCCCAAGGAGTCCTTCGCTTAAAAGACTCGTTGTCGCTGCGGCGCAATAGCGAACCCAAAACCACTTAGCACTCGGAAGCGTGGTTATGGTCCGGATTTCGGACTGGGAGTGCTTACTTCATCACATCGGCCCCATGGCCTTACTCTGACGGGAAGAATCCCCGCAGGGGTTCCTCCTTCTGCAAATAGGGGGAACATCACCCAGACAAGCCGTTTTCCTACGGTCCTTGTCCATTTCAACTGGAGACATGAGCGAAAGTTCTGTCTGTCATTGTCCAACTGTTGCAGTCACTGAACAGTAGCGGACTCGTTGTGCGACCAACGATAGCCTAGGAAGACATGCGTCACTGGTAACGGTGGGGTATGAAGCTCTTCCGACAATGTAGCCCCCGTCAGGGCGTGATCTTGCTGCGAGGCAAGTCATGGATGCTCGGAGCAGTACCGGGTTGAGGCGCTAGGCTGGCTGGCAAGGGCAACGTAAGTGAACTGCTGATAAACGCCGTAAGGATAACCATGCCCAAACTGCTGTCAGGCATGAACCAAAAGGTACGAGGCCAGATATTCCTGTGGGATGTGGGAATACGTCGCTGCACAAGCCTCCGGCGAAAAGGCAGGTCCTAAACCAGTCGTGTGACAGTCAGGGAACGTGGTAAGCCCGTATGGCTGCCTTCGGGCAGGCAAACCGCAAGGTGAACTGTTGGCTGTGCGGGTATGGGATCGCAGAGAAAGCGAACGCCGGGCTGTAATGGTTCGGATAGGGATTGGAACATTATCCCACGGGAAACCGGGCAGACTTCTGCGTGGTCTTTCGTCGCATGAATGCTGATTGAGCCTGTTTCAATGAACTTCGAGGTCCAGAAATACCGGACCTTCCAATAGTCCAACCCTGACGGGAGCGCCCCTCCCCATCAGGGGATGCGTACGTCTTTTGCTCAGGGTCATCTGAGAGGAAGGCAGCATGATAGAACACAGCCAAATGGCCGTGTCTGCGCCTTCCGACGTTCCGCAGCAATGGCACGACATCGACTGGTGTCGCGTTCAGCGGAACGTTCGGGCAATGCAGATACGGATTGCGAAGGCTTGTCGGGAAGGCAACTGGCGCAGGGTGAAAGCCTTGCAACGGATGCTGACCCGCTCACGCACGGCCAGATACCTGGCCGTGCGGCGAGTCACTGAAAACCAGGGCAAGCGCACGGCGGGAGTCGATCGCGCGCTCTGGGATACACCGGATGCCAAATGGAAAGCGGCAGATGGATTGAAGCGCCACGGGTATAAACCTCGGCCGCTACGGCGAGTGTTTATCCCGAAGTCAAATGGAAAGGAGCGCCCTTTGGGCATCCCGACCATGACTGACAGGGCAATGCAGGCGTTGTATTTGCTTGCTCTGGCGCCCATTGCAGAAACCACGGGTGATCCAAATAGCTACGGTTTCAGGATCGAACGCTCGACGGCGGATGCGATGGGGCAGTTGTTCGTTTGCCTGTCCAAGAGGCTATCGGCCAAATGGGTTTTGGAAGCGGACATCAAGGGCTGCTTTGACCATATCAACCACGACTGGCTGATCCACCACGTCCCTACGGACAAAATGGTTCTTCGCAAATGGTTGAAAGCAGGCGTGATCCATAAAGGCCAGCTTCAGGCAACGGATGCCGGTACACCTCAAGGCGGGATTATCTCGCCGACCTTGGCAAACATGGTGCTGGATGGCCTGGAAACACAGCTCAAGCGACATCTGGGCGTGACACGGGCCAAGAAGCTGAAAATCAATGTAGTGCGATATGCGGACGATTTTGTGATCACTGGCGAATCGAAAGAGGTGCTCGACAGCGAAGTCAAACCTTGGGTGGAGCAGTTCCTCGCGGTGCGCGGATTGCAGTTTTCCCCTGAGAAAACCCGTGTCGTCCATATAGATGAAGGCTTTGACTTTCTGGGTTGGAATTTCCGCAAGTACGGCGGAAAGCTTCTGATCAAGCCGAGCAAGAAAAACGCGAAAGCGTTCTATCGCAAAGCCAAGGATGTCATCAGCACCAACAAAGCGGTGACGCAAGAGGATCTGATCCGATTGCTGAACCCGATGCTGCGAGGCTGGGCGTCGTATCACCAGCCAGTAGTCGCCAAGAAGGCGTACAGCCGCATGGACTTTCAAATATTCCAAGCGCTATGGCGCTGGGCAAAACGGCGACACCCGAACAAAAGCCTCGACTGGATCAGGAAGAAGTATTTCCAACTCATCGAGGGTCGAAACTGGGTGTTCTGCACCACGTTACTGACAGCGACTGGGGACAAAGAGGAGATCAGGCTATACACCCTTGAGGCTACGCCGATCGAGAGGCACAGAAAAATCAGCGGGGAGTACAACCCGTTCGATCCTTCGATGGAGGAAATGGGCGAGAAACTGCGGATGTCCCGGATGCTCGGGAAGCTGAAATACCGCAAACAAGTATCAAACCTGTTTCAATCGCAAAAAGGTCTGTGTTTACTGTGCAAGAACCCGATAACCAGGGAGACGGGGTGGCACGACCACCACATCATTTATCGCTCACAAGGCGGTGGTGACTCGCTAAGCAACCGGGTACTATTGCATCCCATTTGCCACCAGCAGCTTCATGCTCGTGGGCTAACAGTGAACAAACCGGCTCCCGATTTCGGGGGTTAAGTAGAGACTTGAGCCGTATGCGCTGAAAGGCGCACGTACGGTTTTTAGGGGGGAGCGGACCAGAAATGATCTGTTCCTACCCAACTTTCAGACCATCGAGAGGCGTGCGGCCCACACCGCGGGCAGATGGCACGCAGGAAGCCCGGACTAATAAGATGGCATTGAAATCCCCCGCGTTTCGTAAAAAATTTCCGTTGCTGGTCACCGGCAGTCTGCTGGCCCTGCAACCCCTGGCCTCTTCATTCGTCGTCGCGGCGCAGCAGTATGACTGCTCCGTCTCCGCTTCGGGTGCCTGGGACTGTGCACCCAAGACACCGGCCGCCGCGTTGCCGCCGCGCCCCGTGCATGACGGCAGTGCGGTTTCCGACAGCGGCGCGGCGCCAGCCGACAGCAGCTCGGGCGAGGAAGCCGGCGAAAAGCCGATGCTCGTTACCGAAGCCAAGGGCCGTGGCCTGAAGTCGCGCAGTGCAGACTACAGTCACCTGGATTGGGTTCCACGAGAGAACCTCACCCCGGCGCAATTGGCTGAAACCGGCCCTTACTGCGCCGGTGCCTATATCGAGCCGACGCGTCCTGGCATGAATGACAAGACCGCCAAGAGCGACGCCCCCACCTTCCTCGGCGCCAAGGCTTCGCGCTATCAGCAGGAAGAACAGGTGGCGACCCTGGCCGGCGACGTGGTCATGCGCCAGGGCAGCATGCAGGTCGAGGCCGACGAGGCCAGCCTGTACCAGGCCGAGAACCGTGGCGAGCTGAGCGGCAACGTGCGGGTTCGCGACAACGGCGCACTGATCGTTGGCGATCATGCCGATGTACAGCTGGACACCGGCGAAGCCAAGGTCGACAACGCCGAATACGTCATGCACAAGTCGCGCATCCGTGGTAACGCGCTGTACGCCAAGCGCGCCGAGAACGCGATCATCCGTCTCAAGGACGGTACGTACACCACGTGCGAACCGAACAGCAACGCCTGGACGCTCAAGGGCAACAACATCACCCTGAACCCGGCCACCGGCTTCGGTACCGCGACCAACGTGACGCTGCGGGTCAAGGACATTCCAGTCCTGTACACACCGTACATCTATTTCCCGATCGACGACCGTCGCCAGTCCGGCTTCCTGCCGCCGACCATCGGCAGCGGCACCGACACCGGTTTCCTGCTGGTCACCCCGTACTACTTCAACCTGGCGCCGAACTACGATGCCACGTTGTACCCGCGCTACATGAGCAAGCGCGGCATGCTGATGGAAGGCGAGTTCCGCTACCTGACCAAGTCCAGCGAAGGGCAGTTCGGCGCGGCGTACCTCAACGACGACGAAGACGAACGCGCCAAGCAGTCCGATTACAGCAAGACCCGCTACATGTATAACTGGCAGCACAAGGGCGGCCTCGACTCGCGCGTGCTGACGGAAGTCGACTACACAAAGATCAGCGACCCGTACTACTTCCAGGATTTGCAGACCGACCAGATCGGTGTCGAGTCCAAAGACTATGTGAACCAGCAAGGAGCCGTCAGCTATCGGGGGGACAACTACGTTGCCCGCTTGAATGCCCAGGCTTACCAGATGGCGACGATCTCGAAAATCACGCCTTATAACCGTTTGCCGCAGATCACCTTCGACGGTGAGCTGCCTCAGCATCCGTACGGCCTGGACTTCGCTTACAAGACGGAGTTGGTGCGGTTTGATCGGGATTTGCGCAAGGGCCTGTACAGCAACGAAGAGGGCGATACATCACCGTGGCTGGATAACAACATCCGCGGGCTTGCTCGAGCGAACGGCAATCGCTTGAATTTGGCGCCGGTCATGAGCCTGCCGATGGAAGCGAGCTACGGCTATATCAAGCCATCTCTGAAATACCAGTACACCCAATATGACCTGGACCTGGATAGCAGAGGCAAATCGCAGGTTGCTTCGCAGAGCGCCGAAACTGATCGCCTGCGTGGCACCTACAGCAGCAGTCAGAGCCGCGGCGTTCCAATCGCCAGCATCGACAGCGGCTTGTATTTTGACCGTGACACCCAGTGGTTCGGCACCAACTATCGCCAGACCCTGGAGCCACGCCTGTTCTACCTCTATGTACCGGAGAAGGATCAGAGCGATATTCCGGTCTTCGATACCAGCGAGTCGACCTTCAGCTACTCCTCGCTGTTCCGCGACAACCGCTTCACCGGCTCCGACCGTGTCGGCGACGAAAACAAGCTGTCCCTGGGCGTAACCAGCCGCTGGATCGAAGAAAACGGCTTCGAACGCCAACGTGTCGCTGTCGGCCAGGCATTTTATTTCAAGGATCGCGAAGTCCAGTTGCCAGGTATCGACTTCAAGACACGTGAAGACGCCAAGTCGGATGTCTCCCCGTACGCCCTGGAATACGAATACCGCTGGAACCGCGACTGGCGCACCACCGCCACCTACAACTGGGATCCGGACACCCGCAGCCCTCGTTCGGGCAGCGCGATGTTCCACTACCAGCCGGAAGACAACCCGAACAAGGTCATCAACGCCGGTTATCGCTATCGCAACGATCAGGTCCGTTACGACGAGACCACTGGTCAATGGCAAGTGGGGGGTGGCGACTACGGCAGGCCGGGTGATCCGAACTACGTGAAGGACTACTACAAGATCAAGCAGCACGACTTCTCGGTCATCTGGCCGATCGTGCCGCAGTGGAACCTCATCAGCCGCTGGCAGTATGACTACAACCGCAACCGTACCCTGGAAGCCTTCGGTGGTTTCGAATACGACAACTGCTGCTGGAAACTGCGCCTGATCAACCGTTACTGGGTCGACTATGAAGAGTTCAGTCAGGCTGCCCCGGAAAACGAAAAAGGCGACCGCGGCATCTTCCTCCAAATTGTCCTGAAGGGACTCGGCGGCCTCACCGGCGCCAAGGTAGAGAGCTTCCTCGACAAAGGCATCCAAGGTTATCGTGAACGTGAAGATCAAGCTTTCTGATTGTCTGCGCCCGCTGATGCTGGGCGCGCTGTTCCTGGGTACCGCGGCCAACGCCGCGGTACAGTCCATCGATAAAGTGGTGGCCATCGTCGACAACGACGTGGTCATGCAGAGCCAGTTGGACCAGCGCGTCCATGAAGTGCAGCAAACCATTGCCAAGCGCGGCGGTGGCCTGCCGCCGCCAGGCGTACTGGACCAGCAAGTGCTCGAACGCCTGATCGTCGAAAACCTGCAACTGCAGATCGGCGAACGCTCCGGCATTCGCATCACCGATGAAGAGCTGAACCAGGCCGTCGGCACCATTGCCCAGCGCAATAACATGACCATCGACCAGTTCCGCGCCGCCCTGGCTCGCGACGGCCTCTCTTACGAGGACGCTCGCGATCAGATTCGCCGCGAGATGGTTATCAGCCGTGTGCGCCAGCGCCGCGTAGCCGAACGCATTCAAGTGTCCGAGCAGGAAGTGAAGAACTTCCTCGCTTCCGACCTGGGCAAGATGCAGCTTTCCGAAGAACTGCACCTGGCGAACATCCTGATTCCTACCCCGGAGAGCGCCAACTCCGAAGCGATCCAGAGCGCTTACCGCCAGGCGATGGATGTCTACCAGCAGCTCAAGCAAGGTGCTGATTTCGGCCAGATGGCCATTGCCAAGTCGGGCAGCGACAACGCCCTGGAAGGCGGCGACATGGGCTGGCGCAAGCCCGCTCAACTGCCGCCTCCGTTCGACCGCGAGCTGAGCGCCATGGCCGTGGGCGATATCACCCAGCCAGCGCGTACACCCGGGGGCTTTATCATCCTGAAAGTGCTGGAAAAGCGCGGTGGTGGAACCCAGGTCCGTGACGAAGTGCATGTTCGCCACATCCTGATCAAGCCAAGCGAGATTCGCAGCGAAGCCGAAACCAAGCGCCTGGCCGAGAAACTCTACGACCGCATCGAAGCGGGCGAAGACTTCGCTGAACTGGCGAAGAGTTTTTCGGAAGACCCAGGCTCGGCCCTCAACGGCGGCGACCTGAACTGGGTTGACCCTAATGCACTGGTTCCGGAGTTCCGCCAGGTCATGGCTGAAACACCGCAAGGCCAACTGTCCAAACCGTTCAAGAGCCCTTATGGCTGGCACGTGCTGGAAGTCCTTGGCCGTCGCGCCACTGACAGCACCACCCAGGCTCGCGAACAGCAGGCAATGACTGTCTTGCGCAACCGCAAATACGACGAAGAGCTGCAAACCTGGCTGCGTCAGATTCGCGACGAAGCCTACGTTGAAATCAAACTTCCTGGTGCAGACCAGGCAGCGCAGTGAAACCCAAGCGTTTCGCGCTAACCCCCGGCGAACCAGCCGGCATCGGTCCCGACCTGTGCCTGCTGCTCGCCTCGCAAGCCCAGCCACACCCCCTGATTGCCATCACCAGTCGCGACCTGCTCCTTGAGCGGGCCGCGCAACTGGGGGTGGTCGTCAACCTGTTGCCGGTGACACCGCAAGCCTGGCCGGACGTCCCGGCGCCCGCCAACAGCCTGTATGTCTGGGACACGCCCCTGGGCGCTCCGGTCGTCACCGGGCAGTTGGACAAGGCCAACGCCGCGTTCGTCCTGCAGACCCTGACCCGCGCAGGTGAAGGCTGCCTGGACGGAGCGTTCGCCGGCATGATCACCGCTCCGGTGCACAAAGGCGTAATCAACGAATCCGGGATTGCCTTTTCCGGGCATACCGAATTCCTGGCTGAGCTGACCCACACCGCGCAAGTGGTCATGATGCTCGCCACCCGTGGCCTACGCGTGGCCCTGGTGACCACTCACCTGCCCTTGCGGGACATCGCCGACGCCATCACCGCGCAACGCCTGGAGCGGGTCACCCGCATCCTGCACGCCGACCTGCAGGAAAAGTTCGGCATCGCCCGGCCACGCATCCTTGTCTGCGGGCTCAATCCCCATGCAGGCGAAGGCGGACATCTGGGCCGTGAAGAAATCGACATCATCGAACCCACCTTGGAGCGCTTGCGCAGCGAGGGCATGGACCTGCGTGGCCCGCTGCCTGCCGACACTCTGTTCACCCCAAAATATCTGGAGCACTGCGACGCGGTGCTGGCGATGTACCACGACCAAGGCCTTCCCGTGCTGAAGTACAAAGGCTTTGGCGCGGCGGTCAACGTGACATTGGGCCTGCCGATCATCCGCACCTCCGTGGACCATGGCACCGCCCTGGACCTGGCCGGCAGCGGCAAAATCGATACCGGCAGCCTGCAAGTCGCGCTGGAAACCGCCTACCAGATGGCCGAGACCCATTTATGACCGAGCAATACCAACACCGCGCGCGCAAGCGTTTCGGCCAGAACTTCCTGCATGACGCCGGCGTGATTGATCGCATCCTGCGCTCCATCCGGGCCAAGCCCGACGACCGCCTGCTGGAAATCGGCCCGGGCCAGGGTGCCCTCACCGAGGGGCTGCTCGACAGCGGCGCGCAACTGGACGTGGTGGAACTGGACAAGGACCTGGTTCCGATCCTCAACCAGCAGTTCGCCGGCAGGAGCAATTTCAGCCTGCACCAGGGCGATGCGCTGAAGTTCGACTTCAAAAGCCTGAACGCCGCGCCGAACAGCCTGCGGGTGGTGGGTAACCTGCCGTACAACATCTCCACGCCGCTGATCTTCCACCTGCTGAGCAACGCCGGCCTGATTCGCGACATGCACTTCATGTTGCAAAAAGAAGTGGTCGAACGCCTCGCCGCCGGCCCTGGCGGTGGTGACTGGGGTCGCCTGTCGATCATGGTCCAGTACCATTGCCGCGTCGAACACCTGTTCAACGTAGGCCCGGGCGCGTTCAACCCGCCGCCGAAAGTCGACTCGGCCATCGTCCGCCTGGTGCCCCATGCCGTCCTGCCGCACCCAGCCAAGGATCATCGCCTGCTGGAGCGGGTGGTACGCGAAGCGTTCAACCAGCGCCGCAAGACCTTGCGCAACACCTTGAAACTGCTGCTCAGTAGCGCCGAAATCGAAGCCGCTGGCGTCGATGGCAGCCTGCGCCCCGAGCAGTTGGACCTGGCCGCTTTCGTGCGCCTGGCCGACAAGCTCAGTGAACAGGCCGCTGCACACGTCGACGCCGACTGAACGGACGATGACCGCTATCGGGCAGTAAGCCAGTCTGGCCTACTACCCGATACTTGGCCTAGACTGATCTCCTGAGTCGCGCCCGCGTCCCGCTTCGCTTTTAAGGCCTTTTTGCATGTCCGATCCTCGTTACCAGGTCGACGTCAGCGTCACCACCCGTTTTCTGGCAGAACAATCGCAACCCGAGCATGACCGCTTCGCCTTCGCCTACAGCATTACTGTACGCAATAGCGGCTCCCTGCCGGCCAGGCTCCTGTCGCGGCACTGGATCATCACCGACGGCGATGGCCATGTCGAAGAAGTGCGTGGCGAAGGTGTCGTCGGCCAGCAGCCGTTGATCGACGCTGGCAAAAGCCACAGCTACAGCAGCGGAACAGTAATGACGACCAAGGTCGGCACCATGCAGGGCACCTACCAGATGCTGGCCGAGGACGGCAAACGCTTCGACGCCGTCATCAAGCCCTTCCGCCTGGCCGTGCCCGGAGCCCTGCACTAATGGCCACGTATGCGGTCGGCGACCTGCAAGGCTGCCTCGACCCGCTCAAGTGCCTGCTGGAGCGCGTCGCCTTCGATCCTCAAAAAGACACGCTGTGGCTGGTGGGCGACCTGGTCAACCGTGGCCCGCAGTCCCTCGAGACGTTGCGCTTTCTCTACAGTATTCGTCAGTCGCTGGTGTGCGTGCTCGGCAACCACGACCTACACCTTTTGGCCGCCTGGCAGAACATCGAGCGCCTGAAAAAATCCGACACGTTGAGCGAAATCCTCGACGCCCCCGATTGCGTTGAATTGCTCGAGTGGTTGCGCCAGCAGAAGCTCATGCACTACGACGAACAGCGCAACCTTGCGCTGGTCCATGCTGGCCTCCCGCCCCAGTGGTCCTTGCGCAAGGCGCTCAAGTGCGCTGGAGAAGTCGAACAGGCATTGCGCGACGACAATCTATTCGCCCCTTACCTGGACGGCATGTACGGCAACGAGCCGGTCAAATGGGACAACGACCTTACCGGCAGCGCCCGTCTTCGCGTCATTACCAATTATTTCACGCGCATGCGCTTCTGCACCCGCGACGGCAAGCTCGACCTCAAGGGCAAGGAAGGCATCGAGACGGCGCCGCCCGGCTACGCCCCCTGGTTCAAGCACAGCGAGCGCAAGACCCGTAACTTGAAGATCATTTTCGGGCACTGGGCGGCACTGGGCGGCCAATCCGACGAGCCCGGCGTCTTCGCCCTCGATACCGGCTGCGTGTGGGGCAGCGCCATGACGCTGATGAACGTCGACACTGACGAGCAACTGCGTTGCGATTGCGACGAACAGGGCCACGCTAAAATCCATCACCCGACCATTGCACCATTGCCGGCCTGACCGGCGTTGCGCTTCAGCGCTACAGGAGCCCCTCATGACCGAATTCAAACGCATCCCCCCGGAACAGGCCCAGGCCCTGCGCGACCAAGGCGCGGTCATCGTCGACGTCCGCGACCCTGCCACTTTTGCGGCTTTGCATATCCGTGGTTCCAGGCACCTGGATAACCATTCCATCGCCGACTTCATCCGTGCCGCCGACCTCGATGCGCCTACGGTCGTGGTCTGCTATCACGGCAACTCCAGCCAGAGCGCAGCCGCTTATCTGGTCAGCCAAGGCTTCAGCGATGTCTACAGCATGGACGGTGGTTTTGAGTTGTGGCGTGCGACTTATCCTTTAGAAACAGCGCAAGATCATCACGAATAATTTTTTATGCCGGCCAAGCCCGCGTGAACCGCGGGCTTGATGATGGCAGACGAACGGTCAGCCATAACTAATTACGTATTCCACCTTTACCTCCCCGATTCCGAACTATCCTTAGCCTCAGGCCATCCAAAACAGGGGAGAGCCGGTACACCGGCGCGCGGGTCATCGGGAGTCAGCTTTCAAGAGCCTGCATTCTTGGAAGCATTCTGGGGGGTAAACGGCAACTGGGTTCCCAGCGGCTGTCCAGCATCGACTGATTGATCCGACACCGGCTCCACGTATCGAGCGAGGTGACGTCATGAGCATTTTTAGCCACTTCCAGCAACGTTTCGAGTCAACGCGGCAGGAGGAATACACGCTGCAGGAGTACCTCGAACTCTGCAAGCAGGACCGCAGTGCCTATGCATCGGCTGCGGAGCGTCTGTTGCTGGCAATCGGAGAACCGGAGCTGCTGGATACCTCGGCCAACTCGAGGCTCTCGCGAATCTTCTCCAACAAGGTGATTCGCCGCTATCCGGCCTTTGCAGACTTCCACGGGATGGAGGAATGCATCGAACAGATCGTGTCCTATTTCCGCCATGCCGCCCAAGGCTTGGAAGAGAAGAAACAAATCCTTTATCTACTCGGCCCCGTGGGTGGTGGTAAATCGTCCCTGGCCGAGAAGCTCAAGCAACTGATCGAAAAAGTGCCCTTCTACGCCATCAAGGGCTCGCCAGTGTTCGAATCGCCCCTGGGGCTGTTCAACGCCACCGAAGACGGCGCGATCCTCGAGGAAGACTTCGGCATTCCGCGCCGCTACCTCAGTACCATCATGTCGCCATGGGCGACCAAGCGCCTGGCCGAGTTTGGCGGTGACATCAGCCAGTTCAAAGTGGTCAAGCTCTACCCATCGATCCTCAACCAGATCGCGGTGGCCAAGACCGAACCCGGTGACGAAAACAACCAGGATATTTCCGCCCTGGTGGGTAAGGTCGATATCCGCAAACTGGAAGAATTCCCACAGAACGACGCCGACGCCTACAGCTATTCGGGTGCGCTGTGCCGGGCCAACCAGGGGCTGATGGAATTCGTCGAAATGTTCAAGGCGCCTATCAAGGTGCTCCACCCGCTGCTGACCGCCACCCAGGAAGGCAACTACAACAGCACCGAGGGCCTGGGGGCCATTCCATTCACCGGTATCCTGCTGGCCCACTCCAACGAGTCGGAATGGCATACCTTCCGCAACAACAAGAACAACGAGGCCTTCATCGACCGGATCTACATCGTCAAGGTGCCGTACTGCCTGCGAGTGAGCGATGAGGTGAAGATCTACGACAAACTGTTGTTCAACAGTTCGCTTTCCAAGGCTCATTGCGCGCCCGACACCCTGAAGATGCTTGCCCAGTTCACAGTGCTGTCGCGCCTCAAGGAGCCGGAAAACTCCAACATCTATTCGAAGATGCGCGTGTACGACGGTGAAAACCTCAAGGACACCGATCCGAAGGCCAAGTCGATCCAGGAATACCGCGACAACGCGGGGGTCGATGAAGGGATGAATGGGCTGTCCACACGTTTCGCGTTCAAGATCCTGTCCAAGGTCTTCAACTTCGACCCTCACGAGATCGCGGCCAACCCGGTTCACCTGTTGTACGTGCTGGAACAGCAGATCGAGCAGGAGCAATTCCAGGCCGAGACCCGCGAGCGCTACCTGCGCTTCCTCAAGGAATACCTGGCCCCGCGCTACATCGAGTTCATCGGCAAGGAAATCCAGACGGCGTACCTGGAGTCCTACAGCGAGTACGGCCAGAACATCTTCGACCGCTACGTGCTGTACGCAGACTTCTGGATCCAGGACCAGGAGTACCGCGACCCGGAAACCGGCGAAATACTCAATCGCGTGGCCCTCAACGAGGAACTGGAAAAAATCGAGAAACCGGCGGGCATCAGCAATCCGAAGGACTTCCGCAACGAGATCGTCAACTTCGTACTGCGCGCCCGGGCCAACAACAATGGCAAGAACCCAACCTGGCTCAGCTATGAAAAGCTGCGGGTGGTCATCGAGAAGAAAATGTTCTCCAACACCGAAGACCTGCTGCCAGTCATCAGTTTCAACGCCAAGGCCAGCAAGGAGGACCAGCAAAAACACAACGATTTCGTCACACGCATGGTCGAACGTGGCTACACCGACAAACAGGTACGACTGCTCTCCGAGTGGTATCTGCGGGTCCGGAAATCGCAGTAAGCAGCGGCAAGCTTCTAGCTACAGCCTGTAAGGGAACGGCGTTGAGCCCATGGCTCGACGCCACGCCCCTTGCAGCTTGAGGCTTACGACTTGAAGCTCCCCCGGAGGGGCCTATGAGCTATGTGATCGACCGACGCCTTAATGGCAAGAACAAGAGCACGGTGAACCGTCAGCGGTTTCTGCGGCGTTACCGTGACCACATCAAGAAGGCCGTCGAAGAGGCGGTCAGCCGGCGCTCCATTACCGACATGGAACACGGCGAACAGATCAGTATCCCCGGCCGCGACATCGACGAGCCGGTGCTTCACCATGGTCGCGGCGGCAAACAGACCGTCGTACACCCCGGCAACAAGGAATTCACCAGCGGCGAGCACATCCCCCGCCCTCAGGGTGGAGGCGCGGGCAAGGGGCCCGGCAAAGCCAGCAACTCCGGTGAGGGCATGGATGAGTTCGTGTTCCAGATCACCCAGGAAGAATTCCTGGAGTTCATGTTCGAGGACCTGGAGCTGCCGAACCTGGTCAAGCGCAACCTGACCGGTACCGACACCTTCAAGACCGTGCGTGCCGGCATCAGCAACGAAGGCAATCCGTCACGCATCAACATCATCCGTACCCTTCGCTCAGCCCATGCCCGGCGCATCGCGCTGTCGGGCAGCAGTCGGGCAAAACTGCGTGAAGCCAAGGAAGAGCTGGCCCGCCTAAAACGCGAAGAACCCGACAACTTCGGCGACATTCAGGACCTTGAAGCGGAAATCGAGAAACTCAGCGCCCGCATCCACCGCGTACCGTTCCTCGACACGTTCGACCTCAAGTACAACCTGCTGGTGAAACAGCCAAACCCTAGCTCCAAGGCGGTGATGTTCTGCCTGATGGACGTGTCCGGCTCCATGACCCAGGCCACCAAGGATATCGCCAAGCGCTTCTTCATCCTGTTGTACCTGTTCCTGAAACGGAACTACGACAAGATCGATGTAGTATTCATCCGCCATCACACCAGCGCCAAGGAAGTGGACGAAGAGGAATTTTTCTACTCCAGGGAAACCGGCGGCACCATCGTCTCCAGCGCCCTGAAGCTGATGCAGGAGATCATGGCCGAACGTTACCCCGCCAACGAATGGAACATCTATGCGGCCCAGGCGTCGGACGGTGACAACTGGAACGACGATTCACCGATCTGCCGTGACATCCTGATCAACCAGATCATGCCGTTCGTCCAGTACTACACCTACGTGGAAATTACTCCACGCGAACATCAGGCCTTATGGTACGAATACGAACGGATTGCCGAAGCTTTTTCCGACACATTTGCCCAACAGCAATTGGTCTCGGCCGGGGATATCTACCCGGTCTTCCGTGAACTCTTCCAGCGCAGGTTAGTGACATGACCGCCAAAAAAGAGCAGAAACGCCAGCCCATTTCCACCGGCTCCGAATGGACGTTCGAGCTGATCAAGGCCTACGACCGCGAAATCAGCCGTATCGCGGACCGGTATGCCCTCGACACCTACCCGAACCAAATCGAGGTGATCACCGCCGAGCAGATGATGGACGCCTACGCGTCCGTCGGCATGCCGCTGGGCTATCACCACTGGTCCTACGGCAAGCACTTCCTCAGCACCGAGAAATCCTACAGTCGCGGCCAGATGGGGCTGGCCTATGAGATCGTGATCAACTCCGATCCGTGCATCGCCTACCTGATGGAAGAAAACACCATCTGCATGCAGGCCCTGGTGGTGGCGCATGCCTGCTACGGACACAACAGTTTCTTCAAGGGCAACTACCTGTTCCGCACCTGGACCGATGCCAGCTCAATCATCGATTATCTGGTGTTCGCCAAGCAGTACATCATGCAATGCGAGGAACGCCATGGCATCGACGCGGTAGAGGACCTGCTGGACTCCTGCCACGCCCTGATGAACTACGGCGTGGACCGCTACAAACGGCCGTATCCGATTTCCGCCGAAGAAGAACGCCGGCGCCAAAAGGACCGTGAAGAGCACCTGCAAAAACAGATCAACGATCTGTGGCGCACCATTCCCAAGGGTGCAGACAAGTACAACGAAAAAGACAATGCCCGCTTCCCTGCCGAACCCCAGGAGAACATTCTCTATTTCATTGAAAAACATGCGCCGTTACTGGAGCCGTGGCAGCGGGAAATCGTGCGCATCGTGCGCAAGATCGCCCAGTATTTCTATCCACAACGCCAAACCCAGGTCATGAACGAGGGCTGGGCCACGTTCTGGCACTACACGCTGATGAACGACCTGTACGACGAAGGCCTGGTCACCGATGGCTTCATGATGGAGTTCCTGACGTCCCACACCAGCGTGGTATTCCAGCCCGGCTTCGACAGCCCGTACTACAGCGGCATCAACCCTTACGCACTGGGTTTCGCCATGTACCGCGACATCCGACGCATGTGTGAAAATCCCACCGAGGAAGATCGTCGCTGGTTCCCGGAAATTGCCGGCTCGGACTGGCTATCCACCATTAAATTCGCCATGAGCAGCTTCAAGGACGAAAGCTTCATCTTGCAGTACCTCTCCCCCAAGGTGATCCGCGACCTGAAACTGTTCAGCATCCTCGATGATGATCAGAAAGATGACCTGCTGGTACCGGCCATTCACGATGAGGGCGGTTACCGCATCATTCGCGAAACCCTGGCGGCGCAGTACAACCTGGGCAATCGCGAACCCAATGTGCAGATCTACAGCATCGACCGCCGCGGGGATCGCTCTCTGACCCTGCGTCACCAGGCGCACAACCGCAAACCACTCGGTGACTCCACAGATGAGGTACTCAAACACCTGCATCGCCTCTGGGGTTTCGACATCCACCTGGAAACCCTGCAGGGCGACCAAGTGATGAAAACCCATCATGTGCCCCCCAGGAGCGAACAAGCGGAAGGCGACTACGGTCGCCTGGATCTGGCCGTCATTCATCTCTGATCCCGTTTTCGCCTCCGGACGTCCGACGCAAAGGTTATCCTGTCGGACCAATGGAGGTTTTTTATGCAGATCTATAAAGTTGGCGGTGCCGTTCGCGATCGCCTGCTCGGCATTCCCGTCACCGACATTGATCGGGTTGTGGTGGGGGCCACCACCGAGGAAATGCTCGCCAAGGGCTTTCGCCCCGTGGGGGCCGACTTTCCGGTATTCCTCGAGCCGAAGACTGGCGAAGAATACGCCCTCGCCCGCACTGAGCGCAAAAGCGGCCGCGGCTATGGCGGCTTCGTGTTCCATGCCAGCCCTGAAGTGACCCTTGAAGAAGACCTGGTTCGTCGGGACTTGACGATCAACGCCATGGCCGAAGACGACCATGGCAACCTGACCGATCCGTACCATGGCCAGCGTGATCTGGAAGCCCGCGTGTTACGCCACGTTTCCCCCGCTTTCGCCGAAGATCCCCTTCGAGTCCTGCGGGTTGCCCGCTTCGCCGCGCGTTATGCGCCGCTGGGTTTCAAGGTGGCGGACGAAACCCTTGACCTGATGCGCCAACTCAGCGACTCCGGCGAACTGGAAGCGCTGACGGCCGAGCGCAGCTGGAAAGAAATTTCTCGCGCCCTCATGGAGAAGCAGCCACAGGTATTTGTCCAAGTCTTGCGCGACTGCACGGCCCTGAAAGTCCTGATGCCCGAGGTCGATGCGCTGTTTGGCGTGCCTCAACCTCAAGCCCATCACCCGGAAATCGATACCGGCGTCCATACCCTGAGCGTGCTGGAGCAGGCCGCCCTGCATGAGCAACCGCTGACGGTCCGCTGGGCCTGCCTGCTCCACGATCTGGGCAAAGGCCTGACCCCCCAGCACGAATGGCCGCGACACATCGCCCATGAGCACACGGGACTGAAGCTGATCAAAGCGGTCAACGAGCGCTTCAAGGCGCCACGCGACTGTCAGGAACTGGCGCTATTGGTTGGCCAGTACCACACCCATGGCCATCGCGCGCTTGAACTGAAGGCGTCTACTTTGCTTGAGCTGCTGCAGAGTTTCGATGTGTACCGTCGACCTCAGCGCTTCGAGGAGTTCATCGCAGCCTGTGAGATGGATGCGCGAGGGCGCAAAGGGCTTGAAGAACGGAGTTATCCACAGGCTGATTATCTGCGAGGCGCAGCGGCAGCAGCCCGCACGGTGGCGGTGCAGCCTTTGCTGGAGAAGGGCTTCAAGGGACCGGAACTGGGTGAGGCGATCAAGCGTGAGCGTCTCAGGGCGTTGAAGGCCTACAAGGAAGCGGCGAGCTGACGGGCGTTTTGGCTCAGCATTTCAGCTGGATGTAACGCCGCTATCGCGAGCCAGCTCGCTCCCACATCAGAATTTCAGCGAACACATATCTGGTGTTCAACCGAGATCCACTGTGAGAGCGAGCTGGCTCACGATCGCGGCAGCCGCCTCACAACAGATTCGACGGCGTAAGCGGCTGGCCGCGCCATTCGAAAGCCACCGGCGCCAGCACCTGGTCAATCTGCGATTCTTTCCACAACGTGGCAAAACTTTTGCCCACCCCCGGATGAATTCGATCCGGTGCGATCAGCGACAAAGGCCACAGGACGAAGGCGTTCTTGAGGATTTCCGCGCGCGGTAGGATCAACCCATCGAAGTTGCCGACCAGTTCGCCGTACAACAACACGTCGATATCCAGCGGCAGTCCCTTACGGTCCGGCGCATAGCGACCGTTGTCCGCCTCGATGAACTTGAGCCGACGATCCAGCTCCATCAGCGGCAGATCCGTGAAGGCCGAGACGACAAAATTGAAGAATGGCCCACTCTTGATACCCACCGGCTGGCTCTCGAACACGGCCGAACAGCGCATGTCCACCAGGAAACCGGCCAAGGCTTCAAGACCAGCGCACAGATGGGTTTCGCGCTCGATATTGCTGCCGAGCCCGAGAAAAACCTGAGTCAGCGACATCCGCGCTCGATCTCCACACCAACGCCGCTGGCCGCCGGTACGGCGCCAGGCTTGGTTAATTTCAGACGCAGCCAGGTGATCTTGAACTCGTCCATGAGCGCCTGGGCCAGTCGCTCGGCAAAGGTCTCCACCAATTGGAACTGCGCCTGTTCGGCAAATGCCTGGATACGCGACGATACGCTGGCGTAGTCGAGCGCCAGCGTCAGGTCGTCACCCGCCGCGGCTGGGCGGTTGTCCCAGGCGAAGCTCAGGTCGAGCCGCAGGCACTGTCGGATGCCTCGCTCCCAGTCGTAGGCCCCGATTACCGTATCGACTTCCAGGCCCTCGATAAACACTCTGTCCAAGCACTCTTCTCCGCAGCACGACAAGGGCGCAATGCGCCGTTAGAATCAGGGCGTCCTCGCCCGGAATAGTTAGCATGTTTTGGTTACTGGCGATTCTCGCCTACCTGCTCGGCTCGCTGTCCTTCGCCATTTTGCTCAGCCGCCTGACCGGTCGCCCGGATCCGCGAATGAGTGGTTCAGGCAATGCCGGCGCCACCAACATGCTGCGCCTGGCCGGACGCAAACTCGCCATCCTGACCCTGCTGGGCGACCTCTGCAAAGGCCTTGTCCCGGTATTGATCGCCAGCCTCGCAGGGCTCTCGTTGCAGCAACAGGCCTGGATCGGCGTCTGCGCCGTCATCGGCCATCTATTCCCGCTGTACTTTCGCTTTCGTGGCGGCAAAGGTGTCGCCACCGCCGCCGGCATGCTGCTGGGCCTCTACCCGCCCGCCGCCCTGCTGGCTGTCTGTGCCTGGCTGCTGACGTTCTACCTGACCCGCACAAGCTCCCTGGCCGCGCTGATCGCCACACCGCTGACCCTGCCGCTGCTGGCCTGGCAGGAACCTGCGGCCTTGCTGCCAATGACCGCACTGGTTGCGCTGATCGTCTGGCGTCACCGAGGCAATCTACGCGACCTGTTCGCCGGGCGCGAACGGCATTTTTAAATGACGCCTCACAGGGGCGCCAACTGCTCCATCGGCCAGCGCGCCTGGACGCTGATCGCCAGGCTTTCGTGCTGGCCGGCCTGCAAACGCTGGCAACCGGCAAAGGCAATCATCGCGCCGTTATCTGTACAGAACTCCGGCCGTGCGTAGTAAACGTCGCCCTTCATGTCGCCGAGCATCTTCTCCAGCGATGTCCGCAAGGCCTTGTTCGCGCTCACGCCGCCAGCGATCACCAGACGCTTAAGCCCGGCCTGTTTGAGGGCACGCTTGCACTTGATGGTCAAAGTCTCCACCACAGCCTGCTGGAACGCCAGCGAGATGTCGCAACGGGTTTGCTCACTGTCGTCCCCGGCGCTGACGCACTGCTGCCAGGTGTTCAGGGCGAAGGTCTTCAACCCGCTGAAACTGAAATCCAGGCCGGGACGGTCGCACATCGGCCGCGGGAACACGAAACGCCCATCGACCCCTTGCATCGCAAGTCGGGAGATTTCCGGCCCACCGGGATAATTGAGGCCCATCATTTTTGCAGTTTTGTCGAACGCTTCGCCGGCAGCATCGTCGAGCGTCTCGCCGAGCAACGCGTATTGGCCGATGCCATCGACCCGAATGAGCTGCGTATGGCCGCCCGAGACCAACAAAGCGACGAACGGAAACTGCGGCGGTTGCGACTCCAGCATCGGCGCCAGCAGGTGGCCTTCCATGTGATGCACGCCCAGGGCTGGAATCCCCCAGGCAAAGGCCAGCGCCTGGGCACAAGAGGCGCCCACCAGCAACGCGCCCACCAGGCCCGGGCCGGCGGTATAGGCGATGCCGTCGATCTCGGTCGGCACGCAGCCAGCTTCGGCCAGAACCTGGCGGATCAAGGGCAGCATGCGCTTGACGTGATCGCGGGAGGCAAGCTCGGGCACCACCCCGCCATAGGCGCGGTGCAGGTCGATCTGGCTGAACAGCGCATCGGCCAGCAAGCCGCGTTCACTGTCGTAAAGTGCGACACCAGTTTCATCGCAGGAAGTTTCTAATCCCAGTACTAGCATGGGTTTGCGCCTTGTAGAGGCTGAATTCGAAGGCGCGCATAATAGTCGCCGCGTTGTGCCCCGACCAGCGGTTTTCGATCAGAGGCTTTGCATTCCGAGCGTTGAGGGGTTAACATCCGCAACCCTTAAAAACCGACGTCTTCAAGTGCTCTTTTGCCGCGAGGATGTTGACCCCGGTAATGAATGAAGGTAGCTCTGGATGCCAGCCGTCAAAGTAAAAGAGAACGAACCCTTCGACGTAGCTCTGCGTCGTTTCAAGCGCTCCTGCGAAAAAGCCGGTGTTCTGGCTGAAGTTCGTAGCCGCGAATTCTACGAGAAGCCGACTTCTGAGCGTAAACGTAAGGCAGCAGCCGCTGTTAAGCGTCACGCCAAGAAAGTTCAGCGCGAACAGCGCCGCGCCGTACGTCTGTACTAATACACAGACGTCCGTAGCAAGCTTCTGCCAAGCCCGGCCTTCAAGCCGGGCTAATGGCATTTGCGGAATAACGCTTGATGCTTCACTGTCAAAGCCGCAGACGCGACCAAGACAACCCGCTTCACCGCGTCAGACCTGGCTCTTTTGCCAGCGGTGCACGTCTTTCCTGACGAGCCTTCCAAGGCTACCGACGAGCACACCCTGATTCCTCTAACGACGATCAGCCCAAGGCACCTGCCTGCGTGTCCGCTTCATGAGCTATCCGAGGCCTGAACGGCCGTTACCGGAGCCCGCACAACACATTCAAACAGTCGAATACTGATAGTTATTAACGTCAGTGGATTTTCGGCAGATACACTTCCCGACAGCGATAATGCAGACGACCCGGTCGAGCCACCGATTTAGCGTGCCTCAAACCCAAACCCGGTTACGCCTGCCGATTTCGGGTCCATATTTCGCGCAGTGATGATGAGAACGCCATGGCCGGGCTGATTCCCCAGAGCTTTATTGACGACCTCCTGAACCGCACCGACATCGTCGACGTGGTCAGCTCTCGCCTGCAAATGAAGAAAGCGGGCAAGAACTACACGGCCTGCTGCCCGTTCCATAAAGAGAAAACGCCTTCTTTCAGCGTCAGCCCCGACAAGCAGTTCTACTATTGCTTCGGCTGCGGCGCTGGCGGCAATGCTCTCGGCTTCATCATGGACCACGACAACCTGGACTTCCCCCAGGCCGTCGAAGAATTGGCCAAAGCCGCCGGCATGGAAATACCCCGCGAGGAAAGCGGTCGGCAGCACAAGCCACGCCAACCGACCGATTCTCCGCTCTACCCACTGTTGACGGCGGCAGCGGATTTCTATCGCCAGGCCCTCAAAAGCCATCCGGCACGCAAGGCTGCGGTGGATTATCTCAAGGGCCGCGGCCTGACCGGCGAAATCGCCCGAGACTTCGGCCTCGGCTTTGCCCCGCCCGGCTGGGATAACCTGTACAAGCACCTAAGCAGCGATACGCTGCAACAGCGCGCCATGATCGACGCCGGCCTGCTGATTGAAAATGCCGAAACCGGCAAGCGCTACGACCGCTTCCGTGACAGAGTCATGTTTCCGATCCGCGACACACGCGGGCGGATCATCGCCTTTGGTGGCCGGGTGCTGGGCGACGACAAGCCGAAATACCTGAACTCCCCGGAAACCCCGGTGTTCCATAAGGGCCAGGAACTCTACGGTCTGTACGAAGCACGCAAGAACAACCGCAACCTCGACGAAATCATCGTCGTCGAAGGCTACATGGACGTTATTGCCCTGGCCCAGCAAGGCCTGCGCAACGCCGTGGCGACCCTGGGCACGGCCACCAGCGAAGAGCACATGAAGCGCCTGTTTCGCGTGGTGCCCAACGTGCTGTTCTGCTTCGACGGCGACCAGGCCGGCCGCAACGCCGCCTGGCGGGCACTGGAGGCCACCTTGCCATGCCTGCAGGACGGACGCCGGGCACGCTTTCTGTTTCTGCCCGAGGGCGAGGACCCGGATACCCTGGTGCGCTCCGAAGGTACCGACGCATTCCGTGCGCGGATCAATCAGCACGCACAACCGCTGGCCGACTATTTTTTCCAGCAGTTGACCGAAGAAGCCGATCCACGCTCCCTCGAAGGCAAGGCCCACATGGCCACCCTCGCGGCACCGCTGATCGACAAGGTGCCCGGCGCCAACCTGCGCACACTCATGCGCCAGCGCCTGACCGAGATCACCGGCCTGAACAGCGAAGCGGTCAATCAACTGGTGCACAGCGCCCCCCAGGAGGCGCCACCCGCTTATGACCCGGGCATCGATTACGACGCGATGCCGGATTTCGCCGACTATCATCAACCCCAGCAGGATTACGCCCCCCAGCAGGAATGGACACCGAAAAAACCCGGCAGCGGCGGCAAGAAATGGGACAAGAAACCCTGGGACAAGAACGGCAAGCGCGGTGATCGCGACCAACCACGTGCCCCGCGCGTCCCGGCCGCCGTCGAACCACCAACACTAGCCGCCTTGCGCACCTTGCTGCATCACCCACAACTGGCGGAAAAAGTAGAGGACGCCGGGCACTTCGCCGCCGAGGACCACAGCAATACGCAATTGCTGGTTGCACTCCTTGAAGCCGTGCAGAAGAACCCCAAGCTAAACTCTTTCCAGTTGATTGCACGGTGGCACGGTACCGAACAGGGGCGCCTGTTGAAGGCCCTGGCCGAGAAAGAATGGCTGATTGAGGGAGACAACCTTGAACAACAGTTTTTCGACACCATTACTAGCTTGTCCGCCCGCCAACGCGAGCGAAACCTGGAACAACTTCTGCGAAAAGCTCGCCAGAGCGAGCTAACCAGCGAAGAGAAAAACCAATTGCGCGACTTACTCAGCCGCAATGTTTGCGCATCAAACCCGACCTCAACTGGCGCGTGAGGTCACAGCTCAGGTATAATCCTCGGCTTGTTTTTTTGCCCGCCAAGACCTTCAGTGGATAGGGTGTTATGTCCGGAAAAGCGCAACAGCAGTCTCGTATCAAAGAGTTGATCCTATTGGGTCGTGAGCAGGGCTACCTGACTTACGCGGAGGTCAACGACCACCTGCCGGAGGATATTTCAGATCCGGAACAGGTGGAAGACATCATCCGCATGATCAACGACATGGGGATCAACGTATTCGAGGTTGCTCCAGATAAGGATGCCCTTATGCTGGCCGACGCCGATACCGACGAGGCGGCCGCTGAAGAAGCGGCCGCAGCGTTGGCAGCGGTCGAGACCGACATTGGTCGCACCACCGACCCCGTGCGCATGTACATGCGTGAAATGGGTACGGTAGAGCTCCTCACGCGTGAAGGCGAAATCGAAATCGCCAAGCGTATTGAAGAAGGCATCCGTGAAGTGATGGGCGCAATCGCGCACTTCCCTGGCACGGTTGACCATATTCTCTCCGAGTACACCCGCGTCACCACCGAAGGTGGTCGCCTGTCCGACGTCTTGAGCGGCTACATCGATCCGGACGACGGCATTGCGCCGCCTGCCGCCGAAGTGCCGCCGCCGGTCGACGCGAAAGCCGTCAAGGCCGACGACGAGACCGATGACGACGACGCAGAAGCGAGCGACGACGAGGAAGAAGCCGAAAGCGGTCCCGATCCAGTCATCGCAGCACAGCGTTTCGGCGCTGTGGCCGACCAGATGGAAATCACCCGCAAGGCGCTGAAAAAGCACGGCCGCAACAACAAGCAGGCGATTGCCGAGCTGTTGGCACTGGCCGAGCTGTTCATGCCGATCAAGCTGGTACCGAAGCAATTCGAAGGCCTGGTCGAGCGTGTTCGCAGTGCCCTGGATCGCTTGCGCCAGCAAGAGCGCGCGATCATGCAGCTTTGCGTGCGTGACGCCCGCATGCCGCGCACCGATTTCCTGCGCCAGTTCCCTAGCAACGAAGTCGACGAAAGCTGGAGCGATGCACTGGCCAAGGGCAAGAGCAAATACGCTGAAGCCATTGCCCGCCTGCAACCGGACATCATTCGTTGCCAGCAGAAGCTCAGTGCGCTGGAGGCCGAGACTGGCCTGAGCATCGCAGAGATCAAGGACATCAACCGTCGCATGTCGATCGGCGAGGCCAAGGCCCGTCGCGCGAAGAAAGAGATGGTCGAAGCGAACTTGCGTCTGGTGATCTCCATCGCCAAGAAGTACACCAACCGCGGTCTGCAATTCCTCGACCTGATCCAGGAAGGCAACATCGGCCTGATGAAGGCGGTGGACAAGTTCGAATATCGTCGCGGCTACAAGTTCTCGACTTATGCCACCTGGTGGATCCGTCAGGCGATCACTCGCTCGATCGCCGACCAGGCCCGCACCATCCGTATCCCGGTGCACATGATAGAGACGATCAACAAGCTCAACCGTATTTCCCGGCAGATGTTGCAGGAAATGGGTCGCGAACCGACGCCGGAAGAGCTGGGCGAACGCATGGAGATGCCTGAGGACAAGATCCGCAAGGTATTGAAGATCGCCAAAGAGCCGATCTCCATGGAAACCCCGATCGGTGATGACGAAGACTCCCACCTGGGTGACTTCATCGAAGACTCCACCATGCAGTCTCCGATCGATGTCGCCACTGTCGAGAGTCTCAAGGAAGCAACTCGCGAAGTACTCTCCGGCCTCACTGCTCGTGAAGCCAAGGTACTGCGCATGCGCTTCGGCATCGACATGAATACCGACCACACCCTTGAGGAAGTCGGTAAGCAGTTCGATGTAACCCGTGAGCGGATTCGTCAGATCGAAGCCAAGGCGTTGCGCAAACTGCGCCACCCGACGCGAAGCGAGCATCTGCGCTCCTTCCTCGACGAGTGACCTTCAAAACCCCCGGCCCTGCCGGGGGTTTTGCTATGCCCAGATAAAATCCCTTTCGTTACGCTCCCCTGCACCCTGTTGCCCGTCTACACTCGAATCATCCTCACCAAGCCATGACGAGACAGTGATGCCCAGACTGACGGCCGCGCTTTTGCTGTCATTAATAACCTGGACCGCAACAGCTGGCGCGTTGACGCTCACCGACGAGGAGCGCCGCTGGCTCAAGGACCACCCCGACCTGCACCTGGGTGTCGATGCCTCATGGCCGCCGTTTGAGTTTCGTGACGACCAGGGCCGCTATCAGGGCCTGGCTGCCGACTACGTCGACATCATTCGTGAACGGCTGGCCATCAAGCTCACCCCCATCGAGCCAGCCAGCTGGACCGCCGTGCTGGAGCAGGTCGCTCAGGGAAAAATCGATATTTTGCCGGGCATCATGTCCACGCCGGAGCGCCAGAATTACCTGGCGTTTAGCCGGCCTTACCTGGACTTCCCCATTGTCATCCTGGCCCACCGCGGTGGCGCCCAGCCGCACAACCTCAAGGAACTGTATGGGCTGAAAATCGCCGTGGTGAAGAACTATGCCCCCCATGAATTACTGCGCAACCACCACCCCGACCTGAACCTGGTGGCGCTGCCCAACGTCAGTTCAGCCCTGCAAGCCCTGGCCACCGACGAAGTAGACGCGGTAGTCGGCGATCTGGCTTCCAGTGTCTGGAGCCTGCGCCAACTCAAGCTCGAAGGCCTTTATGTCAGCGGGGAAACGCCGTACCGCTATCAGTTGGCAATGGCCGTCCCTCGAAACAATAAAATATTGGTCGGCATCCTGGACAAGGTCATGGCGGACATGAGCCCGGCCGAAGTTGCCGAGATCCAGCAGAAGTGGGTCGGCAATGTGCATGACTACCGCCAGCTCTGGTCAGATTTGCTGCTTTACGGCCTGCCTGCGTTGCTGCTCCTGGTCGGCATACTGGCGGTGGTGATTCGCATCAACCGCCGATTGAGCTCGGAAATCGCCCGGCGGGTCGAGCTGGAACAGGAGCTGCGAAGCAGCGAATACCATTACCGTGGGCTGGTGGAGAGCCTGTCAGCCATTGCCTGGGAGGCAAGGGTCAGCGACTTCACTTACAGCTACGTGTCACCCCACGCCGAAGACTTGCTGGGTTATCCCCTTTCCCATTGGCTGATACCGGGCTTCTGGCGCAACATCATTCATCCGGCCGACCTGATCCGTGCCCAGAACTACTGCGATCAAGAAGTGCTGGCGGGTCGCGACCACTGCGTCGATTATCGCGTGATCACCGCCGATGGCCGCTGCCTGTGGGTGCGCGACATTGTCAGCCTGATCGAACACGGGCACGAACCGCTGATGCGTGGGCTGATGATCGACATCAGCGAAGCCAAGCGCACCGAGGAAGCACTGCGCCTTTCGGAGCAGAAATTCGCCTCAGTATTCCGCCAGTGCCCGGACATCCTGGTGATGGCACGGTTATTTGACGGTTGCCTGCTGGAGGTCAACAAGGCCTTCGAAGAGCAGATCGGCCTGAGTGCCGCCGAGGTGGTGGGGCGCAGCGCAACCGAACTGAATATATGGGGCATCCCGGGCGTGGGTCCGGGCCTGTTGCAGCGCTTGCAGGCCGGCAGCATTCGCAACCTGGAAATGCCCTTCCGTCGTAGCAATGGCCAGATGTTCACCGGGCTGATCTCCGCCGAGCCCTTCGATCTCGACACGACGCCAGCCCTGGTCGTGGTGGTGCGGGACATCAGCCAGCTCAAAGAAACCCAGCAGCAATTGCAGACATCCGAAGAGAAGTTTGCCAAGGCGTTCCACGCCTCGCCCGATGGCCTGCTGTTGTCCCGGCAAAGCGACGGCCTGCTGATCGAAGTCAATGAAGGCTTCAGTCGCATTACCGGTTTCAACAGTGCCCTGTCGGTGGACCGCTCAACCCTGGACCTGGGCATCTGGGTCAACCTCAATGAGCGAACGCAGATGCTCGACCTGCTGAAGCGAGACGGCTTCGTGAAGGACTTCAGCTGCCATATCCGGCGCAACGACGGGCAGATCCGACTCTGTGAAGTCTCCAGTCGCCCGCTGCCCATCGGCAACGATGACTGCATGCTGACCATCGCCCGGGACATCACCGAACGCCATCTGATGCAGGAGAAACTGCAACAAGCCGCCACCGTGTTCGAAAGCACTGCCGAAGGCGTGCTGATCACCGATACGCAACAGCACATCAGCGCAGTGAACCGAGCCTTCACCGAAATCACTGGCTACAGCGAAACCGAAGCCTTGGGCCATACACCTCGCTTATTGGCTTCCGGCCTGCACGACAGCGCGTTTTACGCCGCGATGTGGCACCAGCTGACGGCCGAAGGGCACTGGCAAGGAGAGATCTCCAACCGACGCAAGAACGGCGAGCTGTACCCCAGTTGGCTGACCATCAGCGCGGTGCGCAATCGGGACCGACAGATCACCCATTTCGTCGCAGTCTTCGCCGATATTTCCAGCCTCAAACACGCCCAGGCCCGGCTCGATTACCAGGCCCACCACGACCCGTTGACGGGCCTGCCGAATCGCACGCTGTTCGAAAGCCGTTTGCTGGCGGCTCTCAATGGCCAGCAGGAAAACGGTGGCCAGGGTGCCGTGCTGTTCCTGGACCTGGACCGTTTCAAGCACATCAATGACAGCCTCGGGCACCCGGTCGGCGACCTGTTGCTCAAGGGTATTGCCGTACGCTTGCGCGAGCAGTTGCGCGACATCGACACCGTGGCGCGCCTGGGCGGCGACGAGTTCATCATCCTGCTGCCGGGCCTGCAACAGCCCAGCGATGCCGAGCACATCGCCCAAAAGCTGTTGAACTGCTTTGGCGCGCCGTTCCAGGCCGGCGAGCACGAGTTCTTCATCAGTGCCAGCATCGGCACCAGCCTCTACCCGCAGGACGGCTGCGACGTCGCCACACTGGTGAAGAATGCCGACGCGGCGATGTACCGTTCCAAGGCCAAGGGACGCAACCGGGTGGAAAGCTACACCCGCGACCTCACCGCCCAGGCCAGCGAGCGAGTGGCCCTGGAGCATGAGCTACGGCGGGCGATTGAACGCAACGAGTTATCATTGTCCTTCCAACCCAAAATCAGCCTCGTCGACAACCAACTGGTGGGGGCCGAAGCATTAATCCGCTGGACTCACCCCACGTTTGGCGACGTCCCGCCGGAACACTTCATCCCCCTGGCGGAAGAAAACGGCATGATCCTGCAAATCGGCGATTGGGTGCTGGAGCGCGCCTGCCGGCAGTTATGCGAATGGAATGACGCCTACGACAGCCTCGGCTCCCTTTCGGTCAATCTGGCCGGGGCCCAGCTGCGCCAACCCAATCTACTGGGACGTATCGAACAACTGCTGCGCGAGCACCAGCTCGAACCCGGCTTATTGCAACTGGAAATTACCGAAAACTTCATCATGAGCCAGGCCGAAGAGGCCTTGACGGTGCTGCACCAGCTGAAAGAACTCGGCGTGCAATTGGCCATCGACGATTTCGGCACGGGCTATTCCTCCCTGAGTTACCTCAAGCGCCTGCCACTGGACATCCTCAAGATCGACCAATCCTTCGTCCGCGGCCTGCCCGACGACCCCCACGACGCGGCCATCGTGCGGGCAATCATCGCCCTGGGCCGCAGCATGCAATTCACCGTCATCGCCGAGGGCGTCGAAACCCTGGCCCAGCAGCAATTCCTGACCGAAGAAGGTTGCGAACAGATCCAGGGTTACATCGTCAGCCTGCCCCTGTGCGCCGATGAGTTTGCCGCAACGTTTCTTCGCATGACCGTTTCGGATTTTTCGGATAGCACAGCCGAGAAACCGCCGTTATAATCCGCGACCTACTGAGGGCCTATAGCTCAGTTGGTTAGAGCAGAGGACTCATAATCCTTTGGTCCACGGTTCAAGTCCGTGTGGGCCCACCAACTCCAAAGCCGCGCATTGCGCGGCTTTCGTGTTTCTGGATGGACCACCACAGATACAGTCGCTTAGACCTATCGGAAGTCACCGACGTCTACAAGCATCACGCGAAATACTTCTGGGCTTCTGCACGTGGTGAGCGCACCGAGGGGCATCCCGACTATCATCCGCCGCCTTCAGGCTCGCGAGAGAGGTGCGGCGGGATTCCGCGATTGCAGTTTGATTGCACGCCCTTAACCCTCAGCGCAATGCAGAAGTTGTCGACGGAGCTTTACACGGTCACAGCATTCCCCGGCCAGTGCCTCGTGCGAAGGCGCCTCGGCCTAACGTCTCCATAACCGACGCGCTCGAGGTGTTGTTACCGGGGAGTTGGCTTACTGGCGATGAGCCCCGTGCAGACGTCAAATTCCCCGGGGCCTCACATCAAAGACCGTTTGCATCTTAGTCACCGCTTGTAGAAAATCATCGGCTTTTTGCATGAATGGATACGCGCATGAAGTTCGAGAAGACCACGCAGTACAGGTCCGAGCAAGGGATCGTCTTCAATCTGTCTCAAATCACCCTCATGGAAAGCGACCGAGGTCGCCTGCGCGAGCTGCACTTTGGCGAAGCGAAACGCGCCCATTACCAAGTCAACAGCATGGTCGTCGATATGTACGACCGAATGCAGGCTCGAAACCTGCCATGCCTGCTGACAGTCTGCATTTCCAATCCCCTCATCCGGCAGCAAGCCGATGCTATCACCACTATGCGCGGCAACGTCGCCAAGGGAATTGCTGCGGCCTCAGGTGGCGTTGCCGGGAAAGTAGGTGCGTTGGGCGGGCCGCTCATTGGCTGGGCTTCAGGTACAGTCGTGACGGCAGGTGTCAACTGGTACCTCAAAGGGGCCCTGCCGACCCTGCATGCAGGTGACGTGCTGGCCAGCATCGAGGGAGAGGTCCATGGCGGGATTGGCCCACAGCGCTCTGTCGTGACGCTGGTCATCAAGGTCTGAGGAACTGCACATGCCCTACATCATGCAAACTGTCGTCCTTCTGGTGCTGGGCGCGATCCTCGTTCAGTTTCTGAAACCATACCCGCTGCGCAAGTGGCTGGGTTTGGCGCTGCTGGCAACGGGCTTGGTCAGCATCTTCAAGGTTGGTGAGCAGCAGG
Organism: Pseudomonas sp. RL_5y_Pfl2_73; assembly: GCF_963970515.1. Taxonomy (NCBI): domain Bacteria; kingdom Pseudomonadati; phylum Pseudomonadota; class Gammaproteobacteria; order Pseudomonadales; family Pseudomonadaceae; genus Pseudomonas; species Pseudomonas sp. RL_5y_Pfl2_73. The sequence goes on from NZ_CAXAPD010000004.1 coordinate 63,545, forward strand.
TGCTGGGCTTTGACCTGGAGCTGCTAGCACTGCTGGCCGTGCCGCTGGGCGTGGTGCTTTTCCTGACGCGGCGGCGGTTCACGGAGGCGCACTGAAGCCCTGGCACGATTTCTCGGTGCCGTCTCTGGCCCCCGCCTGGCGCACACTGGCTTTACCTGCCATTGGCTATTTCGCACGTGAGAGCCTGTAACATGCTCGCCATCGAATGCCTGTGCCGGAGCCCCACTTTGACTGACACCCGCCCTCCCGTCCTCGACGAAATCGACCGTCAACTGATCGCGGCGCTGCAAATCAACGCCCGGGAAAGCATCGCCATGCTCGCCCGGCAGCTGGGTATCGCCCGCACGACCGTGACCTCGCGGCTGGCGCGCCTGGAAAAGACCAAGGTGATTACCGGATATGGCGTGCGCCTGGGGCAACGAGTGATTGACGGCGGCTTGCAGGCTTACGTCGGTATCAAGGTCCAACCGCGCTCCGGCAAGGACGTGCTGCGACGCTTGAGCGCCATGGCCCAGGTGCAGCAGCTGTGCGCCGTCAGTGGAGAGTTCGATTATGTCGCCTGGTTGCGCACGGACTCGCCGGAACAGCTGGACCAGTTGCTGGACCAGATTGGCAGCGTGGACGGCGTGGAGAAGACCACCACCTCGATCATCCTCAGCAGCAAGATCGATCGAGGCCAACCAGTCTAAACCCTGCATCACTTAACCTGTGGGAGCGAGGCTGCTCGCGATGGCGTTAATTCACTCAGCACCTTCATGGACTGACATACCGCTATCGCGAGCAAGCACGCTCCCACAGGGGACCCGTTTCGTCACTATGATTTATAAATAGATCAAAATGACTGAAATGCACTCAAAACGACGACATATTGTGTCTTATTAACGTGCTCCACCCTCCCTAGAATGGCTGGCATCTTTCCTATACTCAGACGCGAACACTGCGTCGAGTCGCCCACCAAGGTCAGCCATGAACAAGAACAATCGCCACCCAGCAGACGGTAAGAAGCCCATCACCATTTTCGGGCCGGACTTTCCTTTCGCCTTTGACGACTGGATCGAGCATCCGGCCGGCCTGGGCAGCATTCCCGCCCACCACCACGGTACCGAAGTGGCGATTGTCGGTGCCGGGATCGCCGGTCTGGTGGCGGCGTACGAGCTGATGAAGCTGGGCCTCAAGCCGGTGGTCTACGAGGCATCGAAGATGGGTGGGCGCCTGCGCTCACAAGCGTTCAATGGCGCCGAAGGGGTGATTGCCGAGCTGGGCGGCATGCGTTTTCCGGTGTCATCCACCGCGTTCTACCATTACGTCGACAAGCTGGGCCTGGAGACCAAGCCGTTCCCCAACCCGCTGACCCCGGCTTCCGGCAGCACGGTCATCGACCTGGAAGGCCAGACCTACTACGCACAGAAGCTGGCGGACCTACCTGCATTGTTCCAGGAAGTCGCCGATGCCTGGGCCGATGCGCTGGAAGATGGCTCGCGCTTCGGCGACATCCAGCAGGCCATCCGCGACCGCGACGTGCCACGCCTCAAGGCGCTGTGGAACACCCTGGTGCCCCTTTGGGACGACCGCACCTTCTACGACTTCGTCGCCACCTCCAAGGCCTTCGCCAAGCTGTCGTTCCAACACCGCGAAGTATTCGGCCAGGTCGGTTTCGGTACGGGCGGCTGGGATTCGGACTTCCCCAATTCGATGCTGGAAATCTTCCGTGTCGTAATGACCAACTGCGACGACCACCAGCACCTGGTGGTCGGCGGCGTCGAGCAGGTGCCCCACGGCATCTGGAACCACGTGCCCGAACGCTGCGTACACTGGCCGGCAGGTACCAGCCTGAATGCTTTGCACCTGGGCGCCCCACGCGGCGGCGTGAAGCGCATTGCCCGCGCATCTGATGGCCGGTTCAGCGTGACCGACGTCTGGGACAACACCCGCGAATACGCCGCGGTGCTGGTCACCTGCCAGAGCTGGCTGCTGACCACCCAGATCGAGTGTGAAGAAGCACTGTTCTCGCAAAAAATGTGGATGGCCCTGGACCGCACCCGCTACATGCAATCGTCGAAGACCTTCGTGATGGTCGACCGGCCATTCTGGAAGGACAAGGACCCGCAGACCGGCCGCGACCTGATGAGCATGACCCTGACCGACCGTCTTACCCGTGGTACCTATCTGTTCGATAACGGGGACGACAAGCCAGGGGTGATTTGCCTGTCGTATTCCTGGATGAGCGACGCGCTGAAAATGCTCCCGCACCCGGTGGAAAAACGCGTGAAGCTGGCCCTCGATGCCCTGAAGAAAATCTATCCCAAGGTGAACATCGCCGCACGGATCATCGGTGACCCGATCACCGTATCCTGGGAAGCCGACCCGCATTTCCTCGGGGCCTTCAAGGGCGCCCTGCCCGGCCACTATCGCTACAACCAGCGCATGTATGCGCATTTCATGCAGGACGACATGCCAGCCGAACAGCGCGGGATCTTTATCGCCGGTGATGACGTCTCATGGACACCGGCCTGGGTCGAAGGCGCGGTACAGACCTCACTCAATGCCGTGTGGGGAATCATGAAGCACTTCGGCGGTGAAACTCACGCCGAGAACCCGGGCCCAGGTGATGTGTTCCATGAGATCGGTCCGATCGCTCTGCCCGAATAAAAGGAGTTATTGATGCGTGTAGCCCTCTACCAATGCCCGCCGCTGCCACTGGACCCAGCCGGCAACCTGCAACGCTTGCACCAGGTGGCACTGGAAGCCAGGGGCGCCGATGTGCTGGTGCTGCCGGAGATGTTCATGACCGGCTACAACATCGGCGTCGACGCGGTGAATGTATTGGCCGAGGTCTACAACGGCGAGTGGGCGCAACAGATCGCCCGCATTGCCAAGGCCGCAGGCCTGGCGATTGTCTATGGCTACCCTGAGCGCGACGAAGACGGACATATCTACAACGCCGTGCAGCTGATCGACGCCCAGGGCGAGCGCCTGACCAACTACCGCAAGAGCCACCTGTTCGGTGACCTCGATCACGCCATGTTCAGCGCCGGCGACGCCGCATTGCCCATCGTGGAGCTCAATGGCTGGAAGCTCGGCCTCCTGATCTGCTACGACCTGGAGTTTCCGGAAAATGCCCGACGCCTGGCCCTGGCCGGTGCCGAGCTTATCCTGGTGCCTACCGCCAACATGCAACCCTACACGTTCATCGCCGACGTCACCGTGCGGGCCCGGGCCATCGAGAACCAGTGTTTCGTGGCGTACGCCAACTACTGCGGCCAGGAAGGTGAATTGCAGTATTGCGGCCAAAGCAGCATCGCCGCACCGAATGGCAGCCGCCCGGCCCTTGCTGGGCTGGATGAGACCTTGATCGTCGGAGAACTGGATCGACAACTGATGGAAGACTCCCGCGCGGCCTACAACTACCTGCACGATCGACGCCCTGAGCTTTACGACGACCTGCACAAACACTGATTGAGGATTGAGAACGCGGCCTAATCCGCTAGCATGAGCGCATCTTTGTTCTGGAAGCGCTCATGCCGGCCCCCGACTCCCTCCACCCCCACACTGAAACCCTGGCCAACGGCTTGCGGGTGACATTGCGTCATGTCCCAGGCCTCAAGCGCAGCGCTGCGGTACTGCGAGTCGCGGCTGGCAGCCATGATGCGCCCTTGGCCTGGCCGGGATTGGCGCACTTGCTCGAGCATCTGTTCTTCCTCGGCACCGAGCGTTTTCCCGTTGGGGAGAACCTCATGGCCTACGTGCAGCGCCACGGCGGCCAGCTCAATGCCCGCACCAGCGAACGCACCACGGATTTTTTCTTCGAATTGCCACCCGCAACCTTCGTCGACGGACTGGAACGATTGTGGGACATGCTCGCCCACCCACGCCTGGATGAAGCCGATCAGTTGCGCGAACGGGAAGTGCTGCACGCCGAGTTCGTCGCCTGGTCCCAGGATGCTGCGGCCCAGCGACAGCTTGCCTTGCTTGACGGCCTGTCGGCGGCCCATCCGTTGCGCGGTTTTCATGCTGGCAATCGCGACAGCCTCGCGGTGACGCAAGCCGAGTTCCAAAGCGCATTGCACGACTTCTATCGCCGCTTTTACCAAAGCGGCCAGATGACCCTGAGCCTGGTCGGCCCGCAAAGCATCGACGCCTTGAAAGCATTGGCTGAACAATTTGGCAGCCATGTACCGGCCGGCGAAGCGCTTGCCAGGCCGGCACCGCCAAAGCTGATGGCAACGTCCCAGACGAGTTATCAACAGGGCCACGAGGGTTGCCTTGATCTGCTGTTCGCCTTCGAAGATTTGCCCGCCGCCTCGCCTCAAGCCCTGGACTTTCTCTGTACGTGGCTGAACTCCAGCAAACCAGGCGGCCTGCTCGCCACGCTGCGTCAGCGCGGCCTGGCTGACAGCCTTAAAGCCACCGTGCTGTATGAATTTACCGGGCAGGCGCTGCTGCACATCGAACTCAAGCATGCCGACGCTCAGGCAGCGGCGCAGATCCAGCCGCTGCTGCACGACTGGCTGGGGTTCTTTGCCGCCCAGGACGACTGGGCGCCGCTGCGCCAGGAGTTCACCGCACAGCTGGTGCGTCGGCAGGAGACAGGGTCGGCCTTGCAGGTGGCCCGCGGGGACGGTGACGGGTGTGGCGCGCCGCTGCTGGCGAACGACCTCGTGAGGCTCAGGGAAATTCTCAAGCAACTGCACCCTGTCGATAACATCATCGAACAATGGCAATTGCCCGCGCCCAACCCGTTCTTGCAAATGCCAAGCGAAGCGCCCCGCGCCGGACTGATACGCGGCCAGACCAGCGCCCACCGCGGCTTGCGAACCTTCGCCCAGGACCGCTCCCGGGGTCGCCGGGAACGCTCGCCGATGCAGTTCAGCCAGGCGCTGCCGGACAACGCTCGTGAAGGCGCGGTGTACCTGCGTTGGCAACTGACGACCCAGGCACCGCTCGACTTTCCATTCAGGCTCGACCGGCACCTGCAGGATGTGCGTGAGGATGCTCGCCAGGCTGGCGTGGACGTCAGCTTCGAACCCTCCGGTCATCAATGGCTGCTGAAACTGGTCGGCTTGCAGTCGCCGATACCGCTGGTGCTCGAACACCTGCTGGTAAAGCTTGCGCAACCACTGCCAATGGCCCGCACCGTTCACGAAACCCCGCCGATACCGATTCGACATCTGTTGAAGGCGCTGCCGAATCACTGCCGGCACAACCGGCAATCATCAGCGCTGCCAGTGCCCGACTGCGACCAAAGTGTGTGGGCAACGGCCCGATGGGACGGGCTGTCCATCGGCCTGTCGGCCGCCACCCAAGGGGCGCTGGGCCCTGCGTTGGCCCGGGTGCCGGGCATCGTCGGCGATCAAGCCAGCCAGGTACCGGCACCTCGCGGGCAACGCACCTGGCATACACTCCAGACTCACGGCGAAGAACCGGCCGTATTGCTGTTTTGCCCGACAGCCACCTCGACACTGGCCGACGAAGCCGCCTGGCGGTTGCTGGCGCAGCTGTGTCAGACGCCGTTCTACCAGCGCCTGCGCGTGGAGTTGCAGTTGGGTTATGCGGTGTTCAGTGGGTTGAAACAGATCGACGGGCAAACCGGAATGTTGTTCGGCGTCCAATCACCCAGCCTCTCGGCGCCGCAACTGAGCGCCCACATCGAGCAATTCCTGACCGGGTTACCGGCGCTGATCGAGCAGCTCGATGACTCATCCCTGACCGGCCAGCAGCAGGCGCTCGCCGCCCAACTCCAGAGCACCGCCCTGCCCTGCGCCCAGGCCGCTGAGCTACTCTGGCAGGGCACGCTGGCCGGCCACCCGTCGGATTATCTTGAGCAACTGTCCGCTGCCATCGTGTGCCTGGATCGCACGCAGCTGCAAATGGCCGTCCAACACTTGATCGAGGCTGAAGGGGGATGGTATTGCCTGAGCAACGGAACCTGCCCGAGAGAGCGCTGGCAAGCGGCGTAGTGATCATTACAGGGGGTGTAATGAGCTTTCTTCGAGAATCACGGCGAACGAACATGTCAGATTTAGTAACATAGGCGCCTAAGCATCTGAACATCTCCGAAAGGAGGTGGACTATATGTATAGGTCTCAACCGTTCTATCTAACGAAAGCATCCCAACCAAAGGAGTATTCCCATGTCCTGGTCCAAACCCGCATATATCGACCTGCGTATCGGTTTCGAAGTCACCATGTACTTCGCCAGCCGTTGAATGCTGCAGGCGATTAAGCACGCAGCACTACGCCTCGGTCAGCCGAGGCGTTTTTATTTCGGTTTGCAGATGGAGCAGCCATGTTCGTCCAGATTCTAGGTTCTGCCGCCGGTGGCGGTTTCCCCCAGTGGAACTGCAACTGCGCCAATTGCGCAGGTTTTCGCGACGGCAGCCTGCGGGCCCAGGCGCGCACCCAATCGTCCATCGCCCTGTCCGATGACGGTGTGAACTGGGTGTTGTGCAACGCCTCCCCGGACATCCGCGCCCAGCTCCAGGCGTTTGCCCCGATGCAGCCGGGCCGGGCCCTGCGCGACACCGGCATTGGCGCGATCATCCTGATGGACAGCCAGATCGACCACACCACCGGCCTGCTCAGCCTGCGTGAAGGTTGCCCGCATCAAGTCTGGTGCACCGACATGGTCCATGAAGACCTGAGCACCGGCTTTCCGCTGTTCAACATGCTGACCCACTGGAACGGCGGGTTGAGTTGGAATCGCATCGAACTCGACCAGAGCTTCACCATCGCCGCCTGCCCGAACCTGCGCTTCACCCCGCTACCCCTGCGCAGCGCCGCACCGCCCTACTCACCGCATCGCTTTGACCCGCACCCGGGTGACAACATCGGGTTGATCGTCGAAGACCTGCGCACGGGCGGCAAGCTGTTCTATGCCCCAGGCCTGGGCAAGGTCGACGCGTCGTTGTTGGCGCTCATGGCCGGCTGCGATTGCCTGCTGGTGGACGGCACGATGTGGGACGACGATGAAATGCTGCGCCGTGGCGTCGGCACCCGCACCGGTCGGGAAATGGGCCACCTGGCCCAGAATGGCCCCGGCGGCATGCTGGAAGTACTGGAACAAGTGCCTGGACCGCGCAAAGTCCTTATCCATATCAACAACACCAACCCGATCCTGGACGAAGACTCGCCCGAGCGAGCTGAGCTTGTACGTCGAAAGATTGAAGTGTCTTACGACGGAATGAGTATTGAGTTGTAGGAAGGACGCGACGATTGTGGGAGTGGGTGTGCGCTGTGTCAGCCAATCGCTGCTGGCTGATGAGACGCCATCGCGAGCAGGCTCGCTCCCACAGTAATTTGAGTCGTACCGGATATTTCATGCGTTACAGATCGAGTGTGGGAGCGAGCCTGCTCGCGATGGGGCCAACCCTGACGCCACAGAATCCACGGGAATTGCCCGGAGAACCACAATGACTAACACCCCCCTGTCCCCCGCCGAGTTCGAAGCCGCCCTGCGTGCCAAGGGTGCGTATTACCACATCCATCACCCGTATCACGTGGCGATGTATGAAGGCCGTGCCACTCGCGAGCAGATCCAGGGCTGGGTCGCGAACCGTTTTTACTACCAGGTCAATATTCCGCTCAAGGACGCCGCGATCCTGGCCAACTGCCCGGACCGGGAAATCCGCCGCGAGTGGATCCAGCGCCTGCTCGACCACGACGGCGCTCCCGGCGAAGACGGCGGCATCGAAGCCTGGTTGCGGCTGGGCCAGGCGGTGGGCCTGGACCCCGATCAACTGCGTTCCCAGGAGCTGGTGCTACCCGGTGTGCGTTTCGCCGTGGATGCCTATGTCAACTTCGCCCGCCGGGCCTGCTGGCAGGAAGCCGCCAGCAGCTCGCTGACCGAACTGTTCGCCCCGCAGATCCACCAGTCGCGCCTGGACAGTTGGCCCCAGCATTACCCATGGATCGACCCGACCGGCTATGAATACTTCCGCACCCGCCTGGGCCAGGCCCGGCGTGATGTAGAGCATGGCCTGGCAATTACCTTGCAGCACTACACCACCCGCCAAGGGCAGGAGCGCATGCTGGAAATTCTCCAGTTCAAACTGGACATCCTCTGGAGCATGCTCGACGCCATGAGCATGGCCTATGAATTGAACCGCCCGCCCTACCACAGCGTGACCGAACAACGGGTGTGGCACAAAGGGATCGCCTTATGAGTTTCGACCGCAGTAAAACCCCGCACTGGCGCCCCGGCTATCGCTTCCAGTACGAACCGGCCCAGAAAGGTCACGTGCTGCTCTATCCTGAAGGCATGATCAAGCTCAACGACAGCGCGGCGTTGATCGGTGGCCTGATCGATGGTGAACGAGATGTCGTGGCCATCATCGGCGAGTTGGCGAAGCAGTTCCCCGACGTGCCGGAACTCGGTGACGACATCGAGCAATTCATGGAGGTCGCCCGTGCACAGCACTGGATCGAACTTGCCTGAGAGCAGCGGTCTGCCGCCCAAGCCTGAAGTCGGCTTACCGCTGTGGTTGCTGGCGGAGCTGACCTATCGCTGCCCACTGCAATGCCCGTACTGCTCCAACCCGCTGGACTTTGCCGAGCAGGGCCAGGAGTTGAGCACCGAGCAGTGGTTCAAGGTCTTTCGCGAAGCCCGCGAGATGGGCGCCGCGCAGTTGGGCTTTTCCGGCGGCGAACCGTTGGTGCGCCAGGACCTGGCCGAGTTGATCGGCGAGGCACGCAGGCTGGGGTTCTATACCAACCTGATCACCTCCGGCATCGGCTTGACCGAGCAGAAAATCAGCGACTTCAAGAAGGCCGGCCTCGACCATATCCAGATCAGTTTCCAGGCCAGCGACGAGCAGGTGAACAACCTCCTGGCCGGTTCGAAGAAAGCCTTCGCGCAAAAACTGGAAATGGCCCGGGCGGTAAAGGCCCATGGTTATCCGATGGTGCTGAACTTCGTGACCCATCGGCACAACATCGACAAGATCGATCGCATCATCGAGCTGTGCATTGCCCTGGAAGCCGACTTCGTCGAGCTCGCCACATGCCAGTTCTACGGCTGGGCGCAGCTCAACCGCGCCGGCCTGCTGCCCACCCGGGAGCAACTGGTGCGCGCCGAGCGCGTCACCAACGAATACCGCGCCAAGCTGGAAGCCGAAGGCAACCCGTGCAAGTTGATTTTCGTTACGCCGGACTACTATGAAGAACGCCCCAAGGGCTGCATGAACGGCTGGGGCAGTATTTTCCTCACCGTCACGCCGGACGGCACGGCATTGCCCTGTCACGGTGCCCGCCAGCTGCCGGTGCAATTTCCCAACGTGCGCGACCACAGCATGCAGCACATCTGGTACGACTCGTTCGGCTTCAACCGCTTCCGCGGTTATGACTGGATGCCCGAACCGTGCCGCTCCTGCGATGAAAAAGAAAAGGACTTCGGCGGCTGCCGCTGCCAGGCGTTCATGCTCACAGGCGACGCCAGCAACGCCGACCCTGTGTGCAGCAAGTCCGAACATCACGGGGTGATTCTGCAGGCGCGTGAAGACGCCGAGCACGCCACGCAAACCATTGAACAATTGGCCTTTCGCAATGAACGAAACTCGCGCCTCATCGCCAAAGGTTGAGCCTTTCAGCGCCGCCCAGGCCGTTGCCGCCGGCACCGACTTCGCCGAACTGCAGCTGGGGCCTTTGGGTCTGTTTTGGAATGAATACCGCCCCGCAGACGGCGCCTGCCGGATCTGGCATTGGCAAGACGCCATGCCTCGCTGCCTGACACCGGACGGGTTCAGCGCGCGCAGCCGGATCTATGAATACGGCGGCGGATCATTCTGCCTGAGTCATGACGGTGTGCTGTTCGTCAATGAGGCCGACCAGCAGCTGTACCACCAATCCCTGAATGACGAACGCCCCGTGGCGCTGACCTCGGGTGACTGCCGCTATGGGGATCTAGGCTTCGTCGACGGCCAGGTATTGGCGGTGGAAGAACACGCCAATCAGCATCGCCTGGTGTCGATTGGGTTGGCGGATCATCAACGGCATCTGCTGGCCGAAGGCGCTGATTTCTATGCTTCGCCGACCGTGAGCCCGGACGGTCAGCGGCTCGCCTGGATCGAGTGGAGCCGTCCGCATCAACCATGGACCGCAACGCGCTTGATGCTCGCCGAGCGCAACGCTACGGGTTGGGGTGAGCCGCGCTGTGTCGCGGGCAACGGTGAAGAAGAGTCCATCCAGCAACCGCGCTTCGACGCGACCAGTCGTCTTTATTGCCTGACTGATCGCGGTGGTTATTGGCAGCCTTGGATGGAGTCGGCCCAGGGCCTGAAACCGCTGCCCGCCGCCCAAGCCGATCATGCCCCAGCGCCTTGGCAACTGGGTGGTTGTACCTGGCTGCCGCTGGGTGAACACACGTACCTGGCCAGTTGGACCGACGCGGGCTTCGGACGCCTGGGCCTGTGCCAAGGAGACGATGCCGATGAGGACTTCACCGGCACCTACACCCGCTTTCGCAGCCTGACGCTGGATGAGCAGTTCATCTACGCCGTTGCAGCCTCGCCGACCCACCCATCGGCGATCATTGCCATTGAGCGGCATAGCCACGAAGTGGCCGTGCTGGCCGGCGGCATCACGCCATTACCCGTCGAACAGATCAGCCGCCCTCGAACCCTGCGCTATCCATCCGCGTCAGGGGAGGCCCACGGGTTCTTTTACCCGGCCATGAACGCACCCGCAAAACCGCCATTGGTGGTGTTCATTCACGGCGGCCCCACCTCGGCCTGTTATCCCCTGTTCGACCCGCGTATCCAGTATTGGACCCAGCGTGGCTTTGCCGTCGCCGATCTCAACTACCGCGGCAGCAGCGGCTATGGCCGGGCCTATCGGCAGGCGTTGCATTTGAATTGGGGCGTGGTGGATGTCGAGGATGCCTGCGCGGTGGTCGCCTATCTGGACGAGCAAGGCCTGATCGACGGCCGTCGTGCGTTCGTTCGAGGCGGCAGTGCCGGTGGCTACACGACCCTTTGCGCCCTGGCATTCCACGATGTATTCCGGGCCGGCGCCAGCCTCTATGGCGTGAGCGACCCTGTCGCCCTGGGCCGTGCCACGCACAAGTTCGAAGGTGACTATCTGGACTGGCTGATCGGCGATCCGCAACAGGACCTCGAACGCTACCGCGCCCGCACCCCACTGCTGCACGCCGGGAACATCCGGGTGCCGGTGATCTTTTTTCAGGGTGAACTGGACGCTGTGGTGGTACCGCAACAAACCCGCGACATGGCCAGTGCTCTACAGGCCAACGGCGTGGCGGTCGAGGCGCACTACTATCCCGATGAACGCCACGGTTTTCGCAAGGCCGCGAACCAGGCCCATGCGCTGGAGCACGAGTGGTTGTTCTATCGCAAGGTGATGGATAGCGACCTATAGGACACCAAAAAACTATGGGAGTGAGCTTGCTCGCTCCCACAGGGGGTTCTATAACCGATGAATTCAGCGCTTGGCGATGATGTACACCGCATGCACGATGCCGGGGATATAACCCAGCAGTGTCAGCAGGATATTCAGCCAGAAAGCCCCGCCGAAGCCGACCTGCAGGAACACTCCCAGTGGCGGTATCAGGATGGCGATAATGATGCGAATGAAATCCATGGATGACTCCCTGATCGACGATGGCCAAATTGCCCTATAGCTCATTGACCCCATGCCGCTCGCCAGGGTTCAGTGAATCGCAACCAGAAGCAGCCCCGATGGTGGGTGCCTGACAGGAACAAAAAACGCGCACAAAAAGAAAGCCCCGCCGAAGCGGGGCTTTGCAGACTGTTTCCCTGACATCCATTTCACTCTGCCGTCCTGGCAGAATCCTACGTATCCATGTTGTTACTCTGCGCGTCCTGCGCGACATCCATGGAAGCTAGATTAGCCCTGGATCCAATCCGTCGATAGAGGGAAAACGCCAGCACGACGTGTAAGAGAATGCTTACACATCGTCATCATTTCAGAACTGGCCGGATTCCAACAGGAACAGCGACTCGCTGCCCGCCTTGACCGAAGCGCTCAAGGAATGAATACGCGGCAGCAGGCGGGCGAAATAGAATCGCGCCGTGCCCAGTTTGCTCGCGTAGAAATCATCCTGGTTTTCTTTGCCCAAGGCCGCCCTGGCCATCAGTGCCCACATGTAGGCATACGCGATGTAGCCAAACGCCTGGAGATACTCCACCGACGCCGCGCCGATTTCGTTCGGGTTGCTTTTCGCCCGGTCCAACAGCCAGTCGGTCAATTCGTCCAGCGTGCCGACAGCGCTGTTCAACGGCTTGATGAACTCCGCCAGATCGCTGTTCGCGGTGGCCGTGAAGTGACGGATTTCATCGGCGAACAACTTGTAGAACGCACCGCCGCTGCCGACGATCTTGCGCCCCACCAGGTCCAGCGCCTGGATACCGTTGGTGCCTTCGTAGATCTGGGTGATACGCACATCGCGCACCAGTTGCTCCTGGCCCCATTCACGAATGTAACCGTGGCCGCCGAACACCTGTTGACCATGGACGGTGGTTTCCAGGCCCAGGTCGGTCAGGAAGGCCTTCGCCACCGGTGTCAGCAACGCCACCAGGTCTTCGGCGCGCTTGCGTGTGGTTGGGTCTTCGCTGAACTTGGCGGTATCCAGTTGCATCGCCACGTAGGTAGAAAAGGCCCGACCGCCTTCGTTCGAGGCTTTCATGGTCAGCAGCATCCGACGCACGTCGGGGTGGACGATGATCGGGTCAGCGACCTTGTCCTTGTTCTGCGCACCGGTTGGCGAACGACTTTGCAGGCGGTCACGGGCATATTCGATGGCGTTCTGGTAGGAACGCTCACCGGAGGCCAGGCCTTGGATGCCAACCCCCAGGCGCTCGTAGTTCATCATGGTGAACATCGCCGCCAGGCCCTTGTTCGGCTCGCCTACCAGATAACCCACGGCTTCGTCGAAATTCATCACGCAGGTGGCGGACGCCTGGATGCCCATCTTGTGTTCGATAGAGCCGCAGTTGGCTGCATTGCGCGCGCCCAAGCTGCCGTCGGCATTGACCATGAACTTGGGCACCAGGAACAGCGAGATGCCCTTGGGACCTGCCGGCGCGTCCGGCAGTTTCGCCAGCACCAGATGAATGATGTTCTCGGTGAGGTCGTGTTCACCGCCGGTGATGAAAATCTTCGTGCCGCTGACCTTGTAGGAACCATCGGCCTGGGGCTCAGCCTTGGTACGAATGATCCCCAGGTCCGTACCGGCGTGAGGCTCGGTCAGGCACATGGAGCCGGCCCAGATGCCGGCGTACATGTTCGGTAGGTACGCCGCTTTCAGTTCTTCGCTGGCATGGGCATTGATCGACAGGCAAGCGCCGGCGGTCAGCATCGGGTACAGACCGAAGGACAGGCTGGCGGAGTTGACCATTTCCTCGACCTGGGCCGACACGGCCTTGGGCATGCCCATGCCGCCGTACACCGGGTCACCCCCGACACCGACCCAACCGCCTTCAGCGTAAGTCTTGTAGGCCTGTGGGAAACCTGCCGGCGTGGTGACGGCGCCGTCGGCCCAGTGGCAACCTTCTTCGTCAGCGGAGCGGTTGAGGGGCGCGATGCTTTTGCTGGTGACTTTGCCGGCTTCTTCAAGGATCGCTTCGACCGTTTCGGCATCCACGGTGTCGGCCAGCGCCGGCAATTGGGCCCAGAGTTTCGCGACCTCGAACACTTCATTGAGGACGAAGCGCATATCGCGCAGGGGCGCTTTGTAGTCAGCCATGGCAAACCTCGCAGGATCTAAACAGTTGGTTCGTAAAAGACGGTTTTCGCAATGACCTGAGTGTACCTCAACAACTTTTGCGACACATAGGGTCAACCCATGACTGTTTTGTTATTTTTAGTCACCAACAAAAATCGCAGGCTTCGCCAGCTCCTACGGGGAATACGCATTTCCATGTAGGATCTGACGAAGCCTGCGATCGTTGGCATTCACCCTCAATCAAAGCGCAAACAACTCCGCCGGCAGCTTCATCAGGCAATCACTCCCCGCCTCGACGGCAGCCCGATGGGCGGTCGTGCGCGGTAGCAGACGTTTGAAGTAAAACTCACACGTCGCCAATTTACCCTGACAGAAATCCCCATCACCGTGGCCGCTGTCAAGCTGCGCCTGGGCTACCAAGGCCATGCGCACCCACAGGTAGGCCAGGATGATGTAGCCGCTGTACATCAGGTAATCCACGGAGGCGGCCCCCACCTCATCGGGATTCTTCATGGCCGCCATACCGACCTGGGTGGTCAGTTCACCCCATTGCTGGTTGAGTCCGTTCAGTTGGGCGACGTACTCCTTGAGCTGCGGATGCCCGGCGTTCGCGGCGCAGAAGGTGTGGACGATTTTGGTGAAGCCTCGCAACAACTTGCCCTGGCTACCCAGCACTTTGCGCCCCAGCAAATCCAGGGCCTGGATGCCATTGGTGCCCTCGTAGATCGGCGCAATGCGACAATCTCGCACCAATTGTTCCATGCCCCATTCGCGAATGAAGCCGTGACCGCCGAACACTTGCATGCCGTGGTTGGTCACTTCCAGCCCGGTGTCGGTCATGAAGGCCTTGCAGATCGGGGTGAGAAATGCCAACAGGTCATCGGCCTCCTGGCGGGCGGATTCGTCCGGGCTCAGGTGCGCGGTATCGAGCAGTTGCGCGGTGAAATACGTCAGCGCCCGGTTGCCTTCGTTGAAGGCCTTCATGGTCAGCAACATTCTGCGCACATCGGGATGGACGATGATCGGGTCGGCGGCCTTTTCCGGCACCTTGGGGCCGGTCAGCGAGCGCATCTGCAAACGGTCGTTGGCGTACTTGATCGCGCCCTGGAAGCTCGCCTCGCCCAGGCACAGGCCCTGCATGCCGGTGCCGAGCCGGGCGTGGTTCATCATGGTGAACATGCAATTGAGGCCCTTGTTCGGCTCGCCGATCAGGAACCCCTTGGCCCCATCGAAATTGAGCACGCAGGTGGCCGATGCCTTGATGCCCATCTTGTGTTCGATCGAACCGCAGGAAACGCCATTGCGCGCCCCTGCCTCACCCGTGGCGTCGGGCAGGAACTTGGGCACGATGAACAGCGAGATGCCCTTGGTCCCGGCGGGAGCATCTGGCAACTTGGCCAGCACCAAGTGGATGATGTTATCGCTCATGTCGTGTTCGCCAGCGGAAATGAAGATCTTGCTGCCGGAGATCGCGTAGCTGCCGTCGGCCTGGGGTACGGCGCGGGTTTTGATGATACCCAGGTCGGTGCCGCAGTGGGCTTCGGTCAGGCACATGGTGCCGGTCCACTGGCCGGCGGTGAGTTTGCTCAGGTAGGCCTGTTTCTGTTCTGCCGTGCCGTGGGCGTGAATCGCCGACATGGCGCCGTGAGTCAGGCCCGGGTACATGCCCCAGGAGGTGTTGCTGGAGCCGATCATCTCGCTGATGACCAGGCCCAGGGAGCTGGGCAAGCCCTGGCCGCCATACGCCGGGTCCACCGCCAGCCCATGCCAGCCGCCCTCCACGTACTGTGCGAAAGCCTGCTTGAAGCCTGTCGGTGTGGTGACTACGCCGTTGTCGAAATGACAACCTTCTTCGTCACCGGAGCGATTGAGCGGCGCCAGCACGTTCTCGCAGAACCTGGCGCCTTCCTCGATAATCGCGCTGACCATGTCCGGGCTGGCATCGCTGGCGCCCAGCTCGGCATAGCGGCCATGGAAATCGAAGACGTGATCGATCAGAAAGCGCATGTCGCGCAGCGGGGCTTTGTACTCGGGCATGGTGGTCTTCTCCGGTAGCAGATCGTTTCAACCTACTGCCGGCCACCCAGGCCCACAATCACAGTCCAGACGCTGAATGCGCCGTCATCACTCAACCCGCGGCAGCCTCCATGCGCACCGCGCCGCGGCGGCTCTGCCCGAAGGCAATCACACAGTTACGCCCCGCGCCCTTGGCGTTATAGAGCGCCTGGTCGGCGGACTTGAGCACTTCTTCAGGCGTGCGTTGCTCAACGCGCTCCGCGACGCCGATGCTCACCGTCACCGAGACGCTGGACGTTCCGGCGCCGGAACGGCGCTGGCGGCCTTGCTGATCGTCCTGGGGACGACTGTCGGGGTTGCGCAGCTGGATGGCGTACGTCTCGATGGACTGACGGATGACTTCCAGATGGGGCATGCACTCGTCGATGGTCTTGCCTGCGAACACCAGGGCAAATTCCTCACCGCCATAGCGATACGCCCTACCGCCACCGCCGATTTTCGACAATTTGCTGGCCACTAGGCGCAGGACCTGGTCACCCACATCGTGGCCGTGGGTGTCGTTGAATTTCTTGAAGTGGTCCACGTCGCTCATCGCCAGCACATAATTGCGACCCAGGCGCTGCATGCGTTCGTTCAGCGCCCGACGCCCGGGCAGGCCGGTGAGCTCGTCACGGAAGGCCATTTGATAGGCCTCGTGGGCAACCGCCGCGGCGATCATCAGCATCACCTGGCTGCACATGATGTTCAGGGTGAACGGCAGGATGAAGGTTTTCGGCAGCATCCAGAACAACCCCAGCACCCCCACCAATTGCGCAGCATGCAGTGGCCGGGGGTTGCGCCAATACTGCCAGGCCAGCAGCAGGAACGCGGTGGCGAACATTGGGTAAGACAATTGGATCAAGCTCATCCAGGCGCCGTGCAACGCCGGCCAGCGGATCTCAGAAAGCCACAACAGCAGGGCCTGGGGAAAACTCTGCTCCAGGGCCAGCGCCACACTGCCAAAAACCAACAACACCGCGAACCGCGCCACCATGTCCTGGAACAGATGGGTGCGCTCCTGCCAGGCGGCGAACAGCCCGAACAATAGTGGCAGCAACAGGCAAACGAGATGGAACACCACCGCCGCGTCTTCGCGCACCTTGCCGTTATCGCGGTAGAAGTCAGTCTGGGTATCCAGCAAGAAATAGGCGATGTACACCGTGACCATCAGAAACAGCTCACGTTGACGTCGGTAAACCGCGCAATACGCCCCGCCCAGCAATAACACCAGTGTCGGGAGGACGTTGAACAGCGAGGTGAAGAAAACGTTGAGATCCTTGACGTAGGCAGCTGCAAGCCCCGCTAGCAACAACAGCAATGACGGTAGGAAATGGCTTAGACGTACAGCGGAAGAACGCGGCAAGGGTAAAGCTCCGACCCGGCTGATCAAGGATGGCATTGTGCCTGCAACTGGAGCAGTAAGGCACGCGAGACGTGACAGATGTCACACTGCCATCGCTGTAACGGCAGAGGGGACGGTTTTCTTAGGGTCGAGTTGGATGAATGTTTTTTCGAAATGTTTAGAGATCCCCCTGTGAGAGCGGGCCCGCTCCCACAAGGTGATTTACGGCGGACATGAAAAAGCCGCTGCTCCCGAAGAAACAGCGGCTTGGAAGAACCGCGTTAGGCTTAGTAGCCCAGCGCGAAGTCCTCTTCCTTCATGTCCATCAGGTTGTTGGCGCCCGACAGCATGGTTGCCACGTGGGTACGGGTACGCGGCAAGATGCGCTGGAAGTAGAAACGCGCGGTCTGCAGCTTGGCAGTGTAGAAGGCTTCTTCAGTGGTGCCGGCTGCGAGTTTTTCCGCCGCCAGGCGCGCCATGTCGGCCCAGAAATAGGCCAGGCAGGCGTAACCGGAGTACATCAGGTAGTCCACCGACGCCGCGCCGACTTCTTCGCGATCCTTCATGGCCGCCATACCGACTTTCATGGTCAGCTCGCCCCATTCCTTGTTCAGCGCAGCCAGGGGTTCCACGAACTCCTTGACCGCTTCGTTGCCTTCGTTGCCCTGGCAGAACTTGTGGACGATCTTGGTGAAACCCTTGAGCGCCTCACCCTGGGTCATCAGCACTTTACGACCCAGCAGATCGAGGGCCTGGATGCCGGTGGTGCCTTCGTACAGCATAGAGATACGGCTGTCGCGAACGTTCTGCTCCATGCCCCACTCGGCGATGAAGCCGTGGCCGCCATAGATCTGCACGCCATGGTTGGCCGATTCGAAGCCGACTTCGGTCATGAAAGCCTTGGCGATAGGCGTCATGAACGCCAGCAGCGCATCGGCTTTTTTCTTCTCTTCTTCATCCTCGCCGTACTTGACGATGTCGACCTGCTTGGCGGTGAAGTAGACCATCGCCCGGTTACCTTCGGCGAAAGCCTTCATGGTCAGCAGCATGCGACGCACGTCAGGGTGCACGATGATCGGGTCGGCGGCCTTGTCTGGCGCTTTCGGGCCGGTCAGGGAACGCATTTGCAGGCGATCACGGGCATATTTCAGACCGCCCTGGAAGCCGATCTCGGCGTGGGCCAAGCCTTGCAGCGCGGTGCCCAGGCGTGCGGTGTTCATGAAGGTGAACATGCAGTTCAGGCCTTTGTTCGCCGGGCCGATCAGGAAACCGGTGGCCGCGTCGAAGTTCATCACGCAAGTGGCGTTGCCGTGGATGCCCATCTTGTGTTCCAGGGAACCACAGCTCACCGCATTGCGCTGGCCGATGGAACCGTCCGCGTTAGGCAGGAATTTGGGAACGATGAACAGCGAAATGCCCTTGGTGCCAGCCGGTGCGTCCGGCAGGCGCGCCAGCACGATGTGGACGATGTTGTCAGCCATGTCGTGTTCGCCGGCCGAAATGAAGATCTTCGTACCGGAAACTTTGTAGGAACCGTCGGCCTGAGGCTCGGCCTTAGTGCGCAGCATGCCCAGGTCGGTGCCGCAGTGCGGTTCGGTCAGGCACATGGTGCCGGTCCATTCGCCGGAAACCAGCTTGGTCAGGTAGGCCTCTTGCTGTTCGGGCGTACCGTGCTCGGAAATCGTGTTCATCGCGCCATGGGACAGGCCCGGGTACATGCCCCACGACCAGTTGGCTTCACCGACCATCTCGCTGACCGCTAGGCCCAGGGATTCCGGCAGTCCTTGACCACCGTGCTCGACGTCGTGGGCCAGGCTTGGCCAGCCGCCTTCGACGAATTGCTTGTAGGCTTCCTTGAAACCCGTCGGGGTCTTCACGCCGGACTCGCTCCAGGTGCAACCTTCGATGTCGCCCACGCGGTTCAGCGGAGCCAGCACCTGCTCACAAAACTTGGCGCCTTCTTCGAGAATGGCGTCAACCATGTCCGGAGTTGCATCCTGGCAAGCCGGAAGGCTCTGATAATGCGCTTCGTAGCCAAGCAGTTCGTCACGAACGAAGCGAATATCACGCAAGGGGGCCTTGTAGTCAGGCATAGCGATAAACCTCTGCTGATGTAACCGGGAATGAACGACCGCGTGGATTTGTTGTAGCGGTCAAACAGTTGTTTGAAACATACGTTTACGCCCAAATCTTGTCAAGCGCCGATCTTTTGCCGTTCATCATCAGCCGAAAAAAATGTCGGACACGGGAAATCCATCGCGCTGAAGAATCCGCGATGTGCGTAGGAAAATATTAGTTGAGCAATAAGACGTTAGAGGCAAGAACGCCGCGAATAATCGCGGCGTTCTCGAAAATCTGAAGAGCAGGATCAGGCGAAGGTATCGATCAACGTACCGAGCATTTCGTCGGATGCCTTGGCCACGTTCACGCCCAACTGCACCTGGGACTTGCCTTGGGACAGTTCGACCATGTTGCTGGTCAGGTCCGACTGCTGGCTACGATCCACTGACCGCAGGCGATCAACCTGGACTTCGGACGACTGGCTGGTGACCGAACGCTCGATCGTGGTGTTGGCAATCTGGCCGGCCGCCTGATCGACACGGTTCTGCCCTGTCTGAATCGTGCTCAGACCGGCATAGAACGCGGTGTTTCCTGAGATTTCCATGGCAGGGCTCGTCTTCTTGAAGGGTCGACAATGGCTATTGAATCAGAACCCCAAGGAAAAGACCCGACAAAAACACTAATGGCACAGTGCCTTGTCATAGTAAAAACCTTCCCTTGGATGATTAATCCAGCAAATCCAGGTGCAGATGCTCAGCCACGATATCGGCCGTAATGCCTTTGACCCTCGGCACGCGCCCCAGACACGGCGCCGGGAGGCGTTCGGCCAAGGTGGCGAGATTTTCTTCCAGGCGCGAGGTCTTGGGATCGATGATATTCGCCACCCAACCGGCCAGTTGCAGGCCGTCCCGGGCGATGGCCTCGGCGGTCAGCAACGCATGGCTGATACAACCCAGGCGCACGCCCACCACCAGGATCACCGGCAAGCCCAGAGCCATCGCCAGATCCGAAAGATTATCCTGATCGGCCAACGGCACGCGCCAGCCGCCCGCACCCTCTATCAAGGTGAAATCGGCCTCCAGGGCCAGCACCTCACGCATCGGCCCCAACAAGGACTGCACCGTCAGCGCCACGCCGGCTTCCCGGGCGGCCAGGTGCGGCGCGATGGCCGGCTCGAATGCCAGCGGATTGACCTGGGCATACTCAAGCGGCACCGAGCACTCGGCCAGCAGCGCCAGGGCATCGGCATTGCGCAGGCCCTTGGGCGTGACCTCACAACCGGAGGCCAAGGGCTTGCCGGCGGCGGTGCTCATGCCGGCCTGGCGCGCGGCGTGCAGCAGCCCCGCCGCGACGGTGGTCTTGCCCACGTCGGTGTCAGTGCCGGTAATGAAATAGGCTAGGCTCATAGCGGTTTCTCCAAAACGGCGTAGACCACCTGGTAAGTCGCCGGCAGCCCTTGCGCCTGACGAAACGGCTCATAGGCTTCAACCAGCGCCAGGATCCGCGCCCTGCCGGTCAAGCCGCCGGGGCGACCGGGGTTCAGATTGTGGGCGCCCAAGGCCTTCAATTCGTGAGTCAGACTGCGCACGTCGGGGTAATGCAACACATGGGGACGGTTTTCAAGGCTGACGACATTCAGCCCGCTGTCCGCGCAAAGGTGTTGATACGTCTCGAACCCACGAAAACGGTTGACGTGCACCAAGCCATCCACCTGACGCCAACTGTCGCGCAACTCGTACAGTGTGCCTACGCAGAGGCTGGTGAAGGCAAACACCCCGCCCGGTTTCAACACACGATGGGCCTCGCTCAGCACCGCGGTAAAATCGGCACACCACTGCACCGCCAGGCTGGAGAACACCAGGTCGCAGCTGGCCGCTTGCAAAGGCAACCGCTCAGCGTCGCCAGCGACAAAATGCGCGGCGCCACCTTGGGGACGAGCATGGTTGAGCATGCCCTCGGCGATGTCCAACGCCAGACCGGAAGTCACGCCAAAACGCGCGCCCAGGGCCCGGGTGAAATAGCCGGTGCCGCAACCCAGGTCCAGCCAACGTTGCGGGACAAACGAAGACGGCAAGCGCCCGAGCAACTGTTGGCCCACGTCGCGTTGCAGTTCGGCCACGCTGTCATAGCTGGTTGCCGCCCGGGAAAACGAAGCTGCCACCTGGCGCTTGTCGGGCAAGGCACCGGGCAATTGGGGAAGAGACAGATCAGTCATCGCCGGACTCATGCAAAAAAGCCTGGATCGCCCCCGCTACACCGTGCGGGTCCTCCAGAAGGAATCCGTGGCCGGCCTGTTCGATCAGACCGATTTCGACATCCGGCAGCAAGGCCAGCAATTCACCCGCGGCCTCGGCCGGCACCAGCGCATCGAGCCCGGCAAACAGATGCAGTTGCGGGCCACCAAAGCGCTGCAATGCGGCGCGAGTGTCCAATTGAGCCAGCAGTTCGAGCCCGGCCATCAAGACCTCGGGCGATGTACTCGGCGCCCCGGCCAATAACAACCGCGACAACCCGCGTGGATCACTGCAGCCCTGGGCGCACAACAAACTGAAGCGCTTGAGGGTCTGGCGTGGATCGGCCGCACAGCCAGCGAGGAAGCCATCGAAGGTCTGGCCGTCCATCGCGCTCGGCCATTGCTCATGGGCGACAAAGGACGGATTGCTCGCCAGGGTCAGCAGACCGCGGCAGCGCTCACCCCGATGCGCCGCCAGCGCCGCGGCCAGCATCCCGCCCAGGGACCAACCGCCCAGCCAGGCGTCCTGAGGCACGGTGGCGTCCAACTCTTCGAGCCATTCATCGGGGTCGTTCGATACCAACGCCGGCAACGGTTCGATTTCCACTCGCCAGTGTTCGTCGAGCCCTTGCAATGCCGCCGCCAGCGGCTCCAGTGGTGAAACGCCCAACCCCCAGCCCGGCAGCAGTATCAGTCGATCACGCATCGCTTGGCTCCGGTCCCAATAGGGCAAAACACTCGGCCAGTGCATTCAACAATAGCTGCACCTGGGCCTCGCTGTGGGCGGCGGTCAGGGTCACGCGCAAACGGGCGCTGCCGGCCGGTACGGTGGGTGGGCGGATCGCCGTGACCATCAACCCGCGCTCACGCAGCATCTGCGACAAGCGCATGGCCCGCCCCGCATCGCCAATCAGGATCGGCTGGATCGGCGTGAAGCTGTCCATCAAGTGCAGGCCGATCTGCTCGGCGCCCTGGCGGAACTGACGAATCAGCACCTGCAAGTGCTCGCGCCGCCAATGCTCGCTGCGCAGCAGTTCAAGGCTCTTGAGCGTGGCGCAGGCCAGGGCCGGCGGTTGACTGGTGGTGTAGATATAGGGGCGAGCGAATTGGATCAGGCTCTCGATCAATTCTTCACTGCCGGCGACAAAAGCCCCGGCGGTGCCAAAGGCCTTGCCCAGAGTGCCCACCAGCACCGGCACGTCATCCTGACTCAGGCCAAAATGCTCGACGATACCGCCGCCATGGGCCCCCAGCGGACCGAAACCGTGGGCATCGTCGACCATCAGCCAGGCGCCCTTGGCCTTGGCTTCACGGGCCAGGGCCGGCAGGTCGGCAATGTCGCCGTCCATGCTGAACACGCCGTCGGTGACCACCAGAGTATTGCCGGTGGCTTTCTCCAGACGGCTGGCCAAACTCGAGGCATCGTTGTGCAGGTACCGGTTGAAACGCGCACCGGACAACCGCCCAGCGTCGAGCAGCGAAGCATGATTGAGGCGGTCTTCCAGCACTGTGTCGCCCTGCCCCACCAGCGCAGTGACGGCGCCGAGGTTGGCCATGTAACCGGTGGTGAACAACAACGCCCGCGGGCGGCCGGTCAGGTCGGCCAAGGCTTCTTCCAGGGCGTGATGAGGGCCACTGTGGCCGACCACCAAATGGGAGGCGCCACCCCCGACCCCCCAACGGAGCGCCCCGGCGCGCCAGGCTTCGATCACTTGCGGGTGATTGGCCAGGCCCAGGTAATCGTTGTTGCAGAACGCCAGCAACGGCTGGCCGTCCACCACCACTTCCGGGCCCTGCGGGCTTTCGAGCAGCGGGCGCTGGCGATAGAGGTTGTCGGCACGACGGGCAGCCAGGCGTGCGGCGAGATCGAAGGGCATGCAGGCCTCGGGGTGAACCACTGATTTAAGACGGGATGAGATCCCCTGTGGGAGCCGGCTTGGCTCCCACAAAGCCCGCTCCCACACTGGGTTTTGCGTCAACTCAAACAGCGGCGTTATAGAACTGCTCGCTGCTCTTCTGCTCCACCAGCGCCTGTTCAATCGCCGCCTGATGCACTTCGTCGGCATGTTCTTCGCCGGCTTCGGGCTGAATGCCCAGGCGTGCGAACAACTGCATGTCCTTGTCGGCTTGCGGGTTGGCGGTGGTCAACAGCTTGTCGCCGTAGAAAATCGAGTTCGCTCCGGCCAGGAACGCCAGGGACTGCATT
Source organism: Pseudomonas sp. RL_5y_Pfl2_73 (assembly GCF_963970515.1). NCBI lineage: Bacteria > Pseudomonadati > Pseudomonadota > Gammaproteobacteria > Pseudomonadales > Pseudomonadaceae > Pseudomonas > Pseudomonas sp. RL_5y_Pfl2_73. Next base: position 87,137 of record NZ_CAXAPD010000004.1, read on the forward strand.
TGCTCGTTCATCGCTTCACGGCCGGCGGACAGGCGCACATGGGACTGGGGCATCATGATCCGCGCCACAGCGAGCATACGGATGAAATCGAACGGATCGACGTCCTCGGCATTCTCCAACGGCGTGCCGGCAACTTTGACCAACATGTTGATCGGCACCGATTCTGGGTGCTCTGGCAGGTTCGCCAGTTGGATCAGCAAGTTGGCGCGGTCGTCCAGGGATTCGCCCATGCCGAGGATGCCGCCGGAGCAGATCTTCATCCCCGAATCACGCACGTAGGCCAGGGTTTGCAGGCGCTCGCTGTAGGTGCGGGTGGTGATGATGCTGCCGTAGAACTCCGGCGAGGTGTCGAGGTTGTGGTTGTAGTAGTCCAGGCCGGCCAGGGCCAGCGCTTCGGTCTGCTCCTGGTCGAGTCGGCCCAGGGTCATGCAGGTTTCCAGGCCCATGGCCTTCACGCCTTTGACCATTTCCAACACATAGGGCATGTCCTTGGCCGACGGGTGCTTCCAGGCCGCCCCCATGCAGAAGCGTGTCGAACCAATGGACTTGGCGCGCGCGGCCTCTTCGAGGACCTTCTGCACTTCGAGCAATTTCTCTTTATCCAGCCCGGTGTTGTAGTGACCGGACTGCGGACAATATTTGCAATCTTCCGGGCACGCGCCGGTCTTGATCGACAGCAGCGTGGAAACCTGGACGCGGTTGGCGTCGAAGTGCGCGCGGTGCACGGTCTGCGCCTGGAACAGCAGGTCATTGAATGGCTGGACGAAGAGTGCTTTGACTTCGGCCAAAGACCAGTCATGACGCAGGTTGGCAGTGGTGCTGGCGCTCATGGGCATTTCCTTGATTATGCTTGGCTAGCGCCTGGGGCATGGAATACCCACAGGCGCGACACGGATGTTCGGCATATTTAAGGAAGAGCCATGCGCTGTCAACCACGATACAAAGGACCGGTTTACATCTGGTTAAAAAACAAACAACCCTGCCTGCTGTGCGGCGAAAGCACCGATACGCCACAACCCATCTGCACACCCTGTGAAAGCGAGTTGCCCTGGCTCGGCGATCAATGCAGCGTCTGCGCCTTGCCGCTGCCCATGGCCGGACTGCGTTGCGGACAGTGCGCCTCGCGACCGCCGGCCTTCAAACGGGTCCTGGCGCCCTGGACCTACGACTTCCCGATGGACAGTCTGATCACCCGTTTCAAGCATCAGGCGAAATGGCCCCTGGGCAGGCTGCTGGGCGAATTGTTGGCGCAGTCGCTGCAACACCATTTCGACGAAGGGCTGGAGCGGCCCGACGCGCTGGTGCCGGTGCCACTGGCGGCCCGGCGTTTGCGCCAGCGCGGTTTCAACCAGGCAGCGTTGCTGGCCCGCTGGCTCAGTGGGCCGCTGGCGATCCCATGCGAAGAACACCTGCTGCGACGCACCCAGGACACCCCCGCCCAACAGGCTCTCGATGCCAGGGCCCGGCGGCGAAACCTGCGTCAGGCCTTTGCCCTCGCGCCCCAGGCATCGTTGCGCAACCGTCACTTGGCGTTGGTCGACGACGTGCTCACCACTGGCGCCACCGCTCAGGCACTGGCCGCCCTGCTGCTCGATGCCGGCGCTGCGCGGGTCGATGTGTACTGCCTGGCTCGCACGCCGAAACCCGGAGAGTCGGCTTGACGCGCCACGCCCAAGGCGCCAACGTCCGCTCATCGACCTTTACACGCAGTTTCCGCCATGTCCTTGCCCACGCTTCTGACCCAGCACATCGTTCGGCGCCCGCAACGCATCGCCCTGTTGCAGCATATCGCCGAACAAGGTTCGATCACCCGCGCAGCCAAGAGCGCGGGCCTGAGCTACAAGGCGGCGTGGGATGCCATCGATGAGTTGAACAACCTGGCGGACCAACCGTTGGTGGAACGCAGTGTCGGCGGCAAGGGCGGTGGCGGCGCCAAGTTGTCGGAGGAAGGTCAACGCGTGCTGCGCCTGTATCTGCGCCTGCAAATGCTGCAGACGCAACTGCTGGAAGCAAGCGAGGATGCCGGCGACCTGGGCCTGCTCAGTCGCCTGATGCTGCGCACCAGCGCCCGCAATCAATTGCATGGCAAGGTCCTGAGTATCGAGGCCCAGGGGCACAACGACCGGGTACGCCTGGAGCTGGCCCGGGGCCTGCTCATCGAAGCCCAGATTACCCATGACAGCACGCTGCGCCTGGAGCTGGCTGTCGGCACCGACGTGGTGGCGCTGATCAAGGCTGGCTGGCTGCAATTGCACCCCATCGAACAAGCGGAAAAACCGGGGACCAATACGCTGCGCGGCCTGATCGAACAGGTCGACGCCGCCGAAGACGGCCCCAGCGAAGTGCGCATCGGCCTGCCCAACGGCCAGACGCTGTGCGCCCTGGCCGACCCGCTTGAGCTACACAAGCAGCATCTGGAAACCGGCTCACCGGTGCAAGTGACGTTTTCAGCGACAAATGTGCTGCTCGGCACACCGCTGTAGCGTGTTGCAACAATAGTTTCATCGACCCGCTCTAAGGTGACTGCCAAAACCAGCAGGGAGCCTCAGATGAGCCTATTAGAAGAAAACCAATCCACCGACCTGGAAAAGATCGTCGGCCTGAGCCGGCGCAGCTTCATCAGCGCCGGCGCCCTGTGCGGCGCGGCGATGTTCCTGGGCGGCAACCTGCTGAGCCGCAGCGTCCTGGCCGCCGCCGTGAGCGAAGGCAACAGCCGCCTGCTGGGCTTCAACAGCATCGCCGCCGCCACGGCCGACACCATCACGTTGCCGCCAGGCTACAAGTCCTCGGTGCTGATCAGCTGGGGCCAGCCACTGCAGAAAAAAGCACCGGCCTTCGACCCCAGTGGCAACGGCACCGCCCGCGCACAGGAAGAGCAGTTCGGCGACAACAACGACGGCATGAGCCTGTTCCCCTTCCCCGGCGACAATAACCGGGCGCTGATGGCGATCAACAACGAATACACCAACTACCGCTACCTCTTCCCCCACGGCGGCCAGCCGCAGTCGGCCGAAGACGTGCACAAGGCCCAGGCCAGCGAAGGGGTGTCGGTGATCGAGGTCCAGCGTCGTCGCGGCCAATGGCAGTTCGTCCAGCAATCGCGCTACAACCGCAGGATCCACGGCAACACGCCGATTCGCCTGCGCGGCCCGGCCGCCGGCCACGACCTGCTTAAAACCAGTGCCGACCAGAGCGGCAAAAATGTACTGGGGACTTTCCAGAACTGCGCCAACGGCATGACGCCGTGGGGCACTTACCTGACCTGCGAAGAAAACTTCACCGACTGCTTCGGCAGCAGTAAGTCCGACTTGCAGTTCGATGAAGCGCAAAAACGCTATGGCGCGACCGTCACCAGCCGCGAGATCAACTGGCACCTGTACGATCCGCGCTTCGACCTGGCGAAGAACCCCAACGAACTCAATCGCCACGGCTGGGTGGTGGAAATCGACCCGTTCGATCCGCAATCCACTCCCGTGAAACGCACCGCCCTGGGCCGTTTCAAACACGAAAACGCCGCCCTGGCGCAAACCAATGACGGTCGTGCCGTGGTGTACATGGGCGATGATGAGCGCGGTGAGTTCATCTACAAGTTCGTCAGTCGCGAGCGCATCAACCCGCGCAATGCCCAGGCCAACCGTCATCTACTGGACGATGGCACCTTGTACGTGGCGCGCTTCGATGCCGGCGACGGCAACCCGGACCACCCAAAAGGCAAGGGACAGTGGATCGAGTTGACCCACGGCAAGAACGGCCTCGACGCCAGCAGCGGTTTCGCCGACCAGGCCGAAGTGCTGATCCATGCGCGCCTGGCCGCCAGTGCCGTGGGCGCCACCCGCATGGACCGCCCTGAGTGGATCGTGGTCAGCCCCAAAGACGGCCAGGTCTATTGCACCCTGACCAACAACGCCAAGCGTGGCGAAGACGGCCAACCGGTGGATGGGCCGAACCCTCGGGCCAAGAACGTCTACGGGCAGATCCTGCGCTGGCGCACCGACCGCGACGACCACGCGTCCAAGTCCTTCGACTGGGACTTGTTCGTGGTCGCCGGCAACCCGACGGTACACGCCGGCACGCCGAAAGCCGGTTCGTCCAACATCAATGCGCAGAACATGTTCAACAGCCCCGACGGCCTGGGCTTCGACAAAGCCGGCCGGCTGTGGATCCTCACCGACGGTGACTCCAGCAACGCCGGGGACTTTGCCGGCATGGGCAACAACCAGATGCTCTGCGCCGACCCTAACAGTGGTGAAATTCGCCGTTTCATGGTCGGGCCGGTGGGCTGCGAAGTGACCGGGATCAGTTTTGCCCCGGACCAGAAGGCCTTGTTCGTCGGGATCCAGCATCCTGGGGAAAACGGCGGCTCGACCTTTCCTGAGCACTTGCCCAACGGCAAGCCACGGTCCTCGGTGATGGTGATTACCCGGGAAGATGGCGGGGTGATCGGCGCCTGAGTAGGCCTCATCGCGAGCAAGCCCGCTTCCACAGGGCTCGGGTCAGCTTGCTCGCGATGGTCTCAACAGCCACCACCTATCTGCCTCTGTCTGCGCTACCATGCTGGGCCGGACGCGGCAGCCCTGCCGCTGCGCAGGAGTCAGCATGTCCCATCCGTTTGAAACCCTCACGCCCGACCTGGTGCTCGATGCCGTTGAAAGCATCGGATTCCTCAGCGACGCCCGCGTGTTGGCCCTCAACAGCTACGAGAACCGCGTCTACCAGGTGGGCATCGAAGATTCCGAGCCGCTGATTGCCAAGTTCTATCGCCCTCAGCGCTGGACCAACGAAGCGATCCTGGAAGAGCACAGCTTTACCTTTGAACTGGCCGAATACGAAGTGCCCGTCGTCGCACCACTGATCCACAACGGCACCAGCCTGCACGAACACGCCGGGTTTCGTTTCACCCTGTTCCCCCGTCGCGGCGGCCGTGCACCGGAGCCGGGTAACCTCGATCAACTCTATCGCCTGGGACAATTGCTCGGGCGCCTGCACGCGGTCGGTGCGACCCGCCCGTTCGAACACCGTGAAGCCCTGGGCGTGAAGAACTTCGGCCACGATTCACTGGCCACCGTGCTGGCAAGCGGCTTTGTCCCGCGTAGCCTGCTGCCGGCCTACGAGTCGGTCGCCCGGGACCTGCTCAAGCGCGTTGAAGAGGTCTACGCCGCCACGCCCCACCAGAACATCCGCATGCACGGCGATTGCCACCCGGGCAACATGATGTGCCGCGACGAGGTGTTCCACATCGTCGACCTCGACGACTGTCGCATGGGCCCAGCGGTGCAGGACTTGTGGATGATGCTCGCCGGCGATCGCCAGGAATGCCTGGGGCAATTGTCGGAACTGATGGACGGCTACCGTGAGTTCCACGACTTCGACCCGCGGGAATTGGCGCTGATCGAACCACTGCGGGCCTTGCGTCTGATGCACTACAGCGCCTGGCTGGCGCGACGCTGGGACGACCCGGCCTTCCCCCGTAGCTTCCCGTGGTTCGGCAGCGAACGCTACTGGGGCGACCAGGTGCTGGCGTTGCGCGAGCAATTGGCGGCGCTCAATGAAGAGCCGTTGAAGCTGTTCTGATGTACCGCAGAACCACCCTGTGGGATCTGCGGTGATTGTGCACAATACTCACAGCACAACCAGACAAATCTCCTTACAATCACCCTTCTGTTAGCTGCCTAAGCAAGGATTCTGCATGCAAGCCGCCAACCCACGTCGCGGGTACATCCTGGGCCTGAGTGCCTACATCATCTGGGGTCTGTTCCCGATCTACTTCAAGGCCATCGCCAGCGTCCCGTCGGTGGAGATCATCATCCACCGGGTGCTGTGGTCGGCCTTGTTCGGCGCGGCGTTGCTGATGGTCTGGAAGCACCCGGGCTGGTGGCGTGAACTGCGGGACAATCCACAGCGCCTGGCGATCCTCGCCCTGAGCGGGACCCTGATCGCAGCCAACTGGCTGACCTACGTCTGGGCGGTGAACCACGGCCGCATGCTCGAAGCCAGCCTGGGTTACTACATCAACCCGCTGGTGAACGTATTGCTGGGCCTGTTGCTGTTGGGCGAGCGCCTGCGCCGCATGCAATGGCTGGCGGTGGGATTGGCGGCGGTCGGTGTGGCGCAGCAGGTCTGGCAAGTGGGCAGCCTGCCGTGGGTGTCGCTGGTACTGGCGCTGACCTTCGGTTTCTATGGGTTGATCCGCAAGCAGGCACCGGTCAAGGCGTTGCCGGGGCTGGTGGTGGAAACCTGGATGCTGGTGCCGATCGCCATTGCCTGGTTGCTGTTCAATCCCACGGCCACCAGTGCCCAGGCGGCCTTCTGGACCACCTCCGAAGCCTGGTGGCTGGTGGCGGCCGGCCCCGTGACGCTGGTGCCGTTGGTGTGTTTCAACGCCGCAACACGGCATTTGCCCTACACTACCATCGGTTTTCTCCAGTACATCGCGCCGACACTGGTGCTGTTGCTCGCCGTGATGCTGTTCGGTGAGCACCTGTCGTCCAGCACGCTGGTGGCGTTCCTGTTTATCTGGGCCGGTCTGGCGGTGTACAGCGTCGATGCGATGATCAGCATGCGTCGGCGCAACTGATCAAAAAACACACAAAGTTCTCCAGGCCACGCCTGCCGTGGCCTGCACGTATCCTTCCCAAGGTTATCCACAGCGTGATCCCCGCCGTTTGTGCACAAGCCCTTGAAAACTGGTGCTTTTTTGATCATTAACCGCTAAGCCCCGGCGGGCTTGGGCTGGAGCCGGGTCTCTACAGGTTATCCACAGGCAGGCGCCGTTTTTCCTTGGATAACCTTGATTACGCTTCGTCGCTGAGCTTGAGCTCCACCATCAACTCATCGGCCAGGGTCTCCAGGTGTTCCTGCAACGTCTCCAGCGACAAGGTCAACGGCACCCCCAGAGTCGCTTCGGCGTGGAACAGCAGCTCGCTGCTCATCGGCGCCGGCCGGACGTAGGTCACCAGACGCTCGACATTGACGCCCTGCTCGCTCAACAACCGGGTGATGTCCCGCACGATGCCGGGACGGTCGTTGCCCACCAGCTCCATGGTGATGGGTTTCCAGGCGCAGGACTCCTCAAGGGCGCTTTCAGCGATCAACACGCGGATGCCGTGAGTCGATAGCCCCTGCAAGGCTTCGATCAGTTCCTCATGGACCTCGGCCGGGGCGCTGATTCGCAGAATTCCGGCAAACTGCCCAGCCAGGCGCGACATGCGACTTTCCAGCCAGTTTCCGCCGTGTTCGGCGATGCAATCGGCAATGCGCTCGACCTGCCCGGGCTTGTCCGGGGCAAAAACAGTGATGACGAGGTGGTCCATGGCGCAGTCCTCTTGTTGGGGAAGGGACAGTATAGGCAAGAGAGACAATCAGCACGTTCGCGCTTTTGTGGCGAGGGAGCTTACTCCCGCTGGACTGTGTAAGAGCTGCGTAGGAGCTGTCGAGTGCAACGAGGCTGCGATCTTGTCCCTATCAATTGAGTCTAAAGCGAAAGGTCAAAAGATCGCAGCCTTCGGCAGCTCCACAGGGGAGCAAGCTCCCTCCTCACAGTGATTTGTGTACGAACACTAAAATTATATGGAACAATTCATCTATTTTTTGAGAACATCCCGTGTCTCGACGTGACCGTAACACTTTAGTCGGTCGCGGAACGACGCAATTAGTCTAATTTTCACAACCGCAATTGATCATGTAGTATGCCGCAGCTAGCACTACATAACGCTGTACCGATGTCTGCTTAAGGCGCAGTCGCATCCCTGAAAAGCCCCGTCAGCAAGGCTTACCACCCAGCCGCCAGCGATGGCATGCACTGGTTCCGGGGTTTGTGCTTTAAATGTCCCGAGGCTTCATTGTCAAAATCGAAGAGCTGAAAAGCGAAATAGCTGAGCAGAGTGAGGCAAGCAATGACTGAATACGTTCAAGTCGGTGGCCTGCAGGTCGCCAAAGTCCTGTTCGACTTCGTGAATAACGAAGCCATTCCCGGAGCCGGCCTCACCGCCGACGCGTTCTGGGCCGGCGCCGACAAGGTCATCCACGACCTGGCACCGAAGAACAAAGCCCTACTCGCCAAACGCGATGATTTCCAGGCGCGGATCGATGCCTGGCACCAGGCCCGTGTCGGCCAGGCCCACGACGCCGTGGCTTACAAAGCCTTCCTGCAAGACATTGGATACCTGCTGCCAGAAGCGGCGGATTTCCAGGCCACGACCCAAAACGTCGATGACGAAATCGCCCGCATGGCCGGCCCGCAGCTGGTGGTGCCGGTGATGAACGCCCGCTTCGCCCTCAACGCATCGAACGCCCGCTGGGGTTCGCTGTATGACGCGCTGTACGGCACCGATGCCATCAGCGAAGCCGATGGCGCGCAAAAAGGCAAAGGCTACAACAAGGTCCGCGGCGACAAGGTCATCGCCTTCGCCCGTGCCTTCCTCGACGAAGCCACGCCCCTGGCGGCCGGCTCCCATGTCGACTCCACCAATTACAAAATCGTTGATGGCAAACTGGTGGTCACCCTCAAGGGCGGCAGCAACAGCGGCCTGCGTGACGATGCCCAGTTGATCGGCTTCCAGGGCGATGCCTCGGCACCGACCACCGTGCTGTTGAAGCACAATGGCCTGCACTTCGAAATCCAGATCGATGCCAGTACCCCGGTCGGCCAGACCGACGCCGCCGGCGTCAAAGACATCTTGATGGAGGCCGCGCTGACCACCATCATGGACTGCGAAGACTCGGTCGCCGCCGTCGATGCAGCCGACAAAGTGGTGATCTACCGCAACTGGCTCGGCCTGATGAAAGGCGACCTGGCTGAAGAAGTCGCCAAGGGTGGCCAGACCTTCACCCGCACCATGAACCCCGACCGTGTCTACACCGCCGTCGACGGCTCGAGCGTGACCCTGCACGGCCGCTCGCTGTTGTTCGTGCGTAACGTCGGCCACCTGATGACCATCGACGCGATCCTGGACAAGCATGGCAACGAAGTGCCAGAAGGCATTCTCGACGGTCTGATCACCAGCCTGGCCGCGACCCACAGCCTCAACGGCAACACCAGCCGTCGCAACAGCCGCACCGGCTCGGTGTACATCGTCAAGCCGAAGATGCACGGCCCGGAAGAAGCCGCGTTCACCAACGAGCTGTTCGGTCGCGTCGAGGACGTGCTGAACCTGCCGCGCAACACCCTCAAGGTCGGGATCATGGACGAGGAGCGTCGTACCACGGTCAACCTCAAGGCCTGCATCAAGGCCGCCAGCGAGCGCGTGGTGTTCATCAACACCGGTTTCCTCGACCGTACCGGCGATGAAATCCACACCTCCATGGAAGCCGGCCCGATGGTGCGCAAGGCCGACATGAAAGCCGAGAAGTGGATCGGCGCGTATGAGAACTGGAACGTCGACATCGGTTTGAGCACCGGCCTGCAAGGTCGCGCACAAATCGGCAAAGGCATGTGGGCGATGCCGGACCTGATGGCGGCGATGCTCGAACAGAAAATCGCTCATCCGCTGGCCGGCGCCAACACCGCATGGGTGCCCTCGCCGACCGCCGCGGCCCTGCACGCGCTGCATTACCACAAGGTCGACGTGTTCGCTCGCCAAGCCGAACTGGCCAAACGCGCTCGCGCATCGGTGGACGACATCCTGACCATCCCACTGGCCGTCAACCCGAACTGGACACCGGAGCAAATCAAGAACGAACTGGACAACAATGCCCAGGGCATCCTTGGCTACGTGGTGCGCTGGATCGACCAGGGTGTCGGCTGCTCCAAGGTGCCGGACATCAACGACATCGGCCTGATGGAAGACCGTGCGACGCTGCGTATCTCCAGCCAGCACATTGCCAACTGGCTGCGCCACGGCATCGTCACCCAGGACCAGGTGATGGAAAGCCTCAAGCGCATGGCGCCGGTGGTCGACCGCCAGAACGCCAGCGACCCGCTATACCGTCCGCTGGCACCAGACTTCGACCGCAACATCGCCTTTCAAGCGGCAGTCGAGCTGGTGATCGAAGGCACGAAGCAGCCTAACGGCTACACCGAGCCGGTACTGCACCGCCGTCGGCGCGAGTTCAAGGCCGCCAATGGGTTGTGATTGAGCGGTAAACAGCGGCACAAAAAAAAGCCCTGATCGAAAGATCAGGGTTTTTTCATTTTCCAGTACTCGACCGCTTTCATAGCGCTTTTATGGCGACGGTATTCATCTGTGGGAGCAAGGCTTGCTCCCACAGATGATCTTAAAGCTCCATCCCCAACTCACGCTTGACCAACCCCAACAGCTTGTCGGTATCGATCGGCTTAAGCAAAAAGTCCACCACGCTCAGGCGCATGGCTTCAATGGCGTCCTTCACGTCGGCATCACCCGACACGATGATGATCGGCAACGCCGCCCGCTCGGACTCGCGCACCAGGCGAACCAGTTCCAGGCCATCGACGTTGCGCATCCGCAGGTCGGTGATCAACAGGCCGATCGATGGCTTGGTTTCCAGCATCTTGAGTGCCGTTTCACCACTGGCAGCGGTCATGCAGCGAATCCCGTCCAACGCCAGGATCTCCGACAGCAGCTCACGAGCGTCCTTGTCGTCATCGACGATCAAGACGCGCTGCGGCGGCAGGTCAGGTTCCAGCATGGCGGCACTCAGCGCCTCGCGCTCGGCGTCACTCAAAATATCGTGGTCGGACATGGTGCTCTCTACGTTCTTTAAATCAATCCCCTGGCACAGTGGTCAGACATCGTTCTGCTGCGCTTCAATGTGCACTTCGTCGGATTTTTTACCAAGAACATTAATGAAGACTTTTCTGCCACCTAGCGTAGCCTTTTTCCGTAAGCCCACCCCTATTCAGCGACCTAGACTTACGTCCAATGGGCACCCCACGCTGAGGGGCCGACCATGCAATAACGGATCCGACCACAAACAATCAAAAAAGACTGCGCAATGGTTATGAAAAAAGCGGACGCCTTCACCCAGGCAGGGAAAACCGCGGTGTTGCAAAACATCCAGGGGACACTGCAGTTTCTCCAGCGCTTTCCCCCATTCAACCAGATGGAAAACGCTCATCTGGCCTATCTGGTGGAGCAATGCCTGCTGCGCTTTTATGCGCCGGGCGACACCATCATCAAACCGGCCGACGGCCTGGTGGAACACTTCTACATCGTCAAGCAAGGCCGGGTGGTAGGCGAACGTCCGCATACGGCCAAGGGGGGTACAGAGACCACCTTCGAGATCACCACCGGCGAATGTTTCCCCCTCGCCGCACTGCTGGGCGAACGGGCCACACGCACCGAACACCGGGCCGGCGAAGACACGTTCTGCCTGCAATTGAACAAGCAGGCCTTCATCAAGCTGTTCGCCCTGTCCGGCCCGTTTCGCGACTTCGCCCTGCGTGGGGTCAGCAGCTTGCTCGATCAGGTCAATCAGCAGGTCCAGCAAAAGTCCGCACAAACCCTGGGGACCCAGTACTCCCTCAATACACGGCTGGGTGAACTGGCGATGCGCCATCCGGTCAGTTGCAGCCCGGATATGCCGCTGCGCGAAGCCGTCAAGCTGATGCACGAGCAGCAGGTCGGCAGCATCGTGGTGGTGAACGAGCAGAAAGCCCCGGTGGGGATTTTCACCCTGCGCGACCTGCGGCACGTGGTGGCCGATGGTACCGGGGACTTTTCCCAGGCAATCGTCGGGCACATGACCCAGGCGCCGTTTTTTCTCTCGCCGGATCACAGCGCCTTCGACGCAGCCATCGCCATGACCGAACGGCACATCGCCCACGTCTGCCTGGTCAAGGACCATCGCCTGTGTGGCGTGGTATCGGAGCGCGATCTATTTTCCTTGCAGCGCGTCGACCTGGTGCACCTGGCCCGGACCATCCGCAACGCGCCCAGAGTGGAAAACCTCGTGGCCCTGCGCGGCGAGATCGGCCAACTGGTGGAGCGCATGCTGGCCCACGGCGCGTCGTCGACCCAGATCACCCACATCATCACCCTGCTCAACGATCACACTGTGTGCCGGGTCATCGAGCTGACCCTGGCCGACAAGGGTGACCCAGGCGTGCCGTTCAGTTGGCTGTGCTTCGGCAGTGAAGGCCGACGTGAACAAACCCTGCACACCGACCAGGACAACGGAATTTTGTTCGAAGCCCGGGACGCCGCCCATGCCGCGCAGATTCGTGGCCTGCTGCTGCCCATCGCCCAGCAGATCAACCAGAACCTGGCCTTGTGCGGCTTCACCTTGTGCAAGGGCAACATCATGGCCGGCAACCCCGAGCTGTGCCTGTCCCGCGCCGAATGGGCGCGCCGCTTTTCGGCATTCATCCGCGAAGCGACGCCAGAAAACCTGCTGGGCTCGAGCATCTATTTCGACTTGCGGGTGGTCTGGGGCGATGAGCAAGGCTGCGATCAATTGCGTCGGCATCTCCTCGACCAAGTGGCCGATAACCGCTTGTTCCAGCGCATGATGGCCGAAAACGCCTTACGCCACCGCCCGCCCGTGGGACGCTTCAGGGATTTCGTGCTGAGCCGCAAGAATGGCGAAAAGGCCACCCTAGACCTGAAGGTGCAGGGCCTGACGCCCTTCGTCGACGGCGCCCGTCTGCTGGCGCTGGCCAACGGCATCGAAGCCAACAATACCCTGGAACGCTTGCGGCAATTGGTCGACAAACAAGTCATCGAACCGCTCGATGGCGCAGCCTATGAAGAGGCCTATCACTTCATCCAGCAAACCCGCATGCAGCAACACCAACTGCAAACCCGCGAGAACCTGCCCTACTCCAACCGCGTAGACCCTGACAGCCTCAACCATCTGGACCGACGCATCCTGCGCGAATCCCTGCGCCAGGCCCAACGTCTGCAAAGCAGCCTAACGCTGAGGTATCAGTTGTGAGCATTTTTTCCTGGTTGCGCCCAGCCCAACCCATGTTGCCCGAAGAAATGCAAAAGCACCTGGAACGCCTGCCGGCGGCTTCAGCCTTGGGTGAATGCGACCTGCGGGAACAACGCTGGGTCGTGCTGGACCTGGAAACCACCGGGTTGAACCTGAACAAGGACCAGGTGCTGTCCATCGGTGCGGTGGTCATCGAAGACGGCGCCATCGACTTCAGCCAACAGTTCGAACGCACCTTGCAATGCGATAAGCAGAAACTCGGGCCGAGTGTGTTGATCCATGGCCTGGCGCCCAGTGCCATCGCCGCTGGCAGCAACCCGGCCGAGGCGCTACTGGCGTTCATGGAGTTTGTCGGCGACAGTCCGCTGCTGGCCTTTCACGCACCGTTCGATTCCCACATGCTCGGGCGCGCCTTGAAAGATTACCTGGGCTATCGCCTGCAGCATCCGTTCCTCGACGTGGCAGACCTGGCCCCGATGCTTTGCCCCCAGGCCCACCTGCGCAAATCCGGCCTGGACGAGTGGATCGACTGGTTCAAGCTGCAAGTCTTCGACCGCCACAACGCCAGTGCCGACGCCCTGGCCACGGCGGAACTGGCGCTGATCCTGTTCAGCCGCGCCCGTCAGCAGCAGCTCCACAGCCCACTTGACCTGCAACAGCGCCTGAGCCAGTGGAAACGACGGCAGCAGGCGCCCTCACTCTAAATTCTCTGCTCCTAGGGTGGTTCGCCTGTGGGAGCAAGGCTTGCCCGCGATGGAGGCGACTCGGTTTCAGAAAGACCGCATCGCCTGTTTCGCGGGCAAGCCTTGCTCCCACAGATACCCCTCGCCACAAGGTGCCCTTTTGCATCCGAATCGATCATGAAAAGCAAAACCATCCGCCGCTGGTCCTTCGTCCACACCTGGACCAGCCTGATCTGCACGGTGTTCCTGCTGATGCTGGCAATCACCGGGCTACCGTTGATCTTCCACCATGAAATCGAACACTTGCTGGGCGACGCTCCGCAGCTTCGGGAAATGCCCGCCGACACGCCGCCACTGGACCTGCAACAACTGCTGGAAAAAGCCAAGGCCCATCGCCCGGGGGAAGTGGTCCAGTATTTTGGCTGGGACGATGACGAGCCCAATGGTGTCATCACCATCATGGCGCCGACGCCGGGTACCGAACCCAACTCATCCCACACCTTCATGCTCGATGCGCGTACCGGCGAGACCCTGGAAATGCCCTCGGCCAATGGCGGTTTCATGATGGTCATGCTGCGCCTGCACGTGGACATGTTCGCCGGGCTGCCGGGCAAGATGTTGCTGGCGTTCATGGGCCTGCTGTTCGTGATCGCTATCGTCTCCGGGGTGGTCCTGTACCTGCCGTTCATGCGTCGCTTGAAGTTCGCCACGGTGCGCCAGGACAAATCCACGCGCCTGCGCTGGCTCGACCTGCACAACCTGATCGGCGTGGTCACGCTGGTCTGGGCGCTGACCGTGGGTATCACTGGTGTGATCGCCGCCTGCGCCGACCTGATCATCGCCGCGTGGCGCAACGACAGCCTCAGCGCCATGGTCGAACCCTACCGCGACGTCCCGTCGCTGACCCAACTGGCCCCGGCCACCCGCTTGCTGGATATTGCCAAGGGCGTCGCGCCTGGCATGGCGCCGAGTTTCATCGCCTTCCCCGGCACGCTGTTCTCCAGCGAGCACCACTACAGCGTCTTCATGAAGGGCGACACCCACCTGACCTCGCACCTGCTCACCCCCGTGTTGATCGATGCCACCACCTTGGACGTCACCGCCGTCGCCGAGCGACCGTGGTACATGGACATGATGAGCCTGTCCCTGCCCCTGCACTTCGGCGACTACGGTGGCCGGCCGATGCAGATCTTCTGGGCGACCCTCGATGTGCTGACCATCATCATCCTCGGCAGCGGCGTTTACCTGTGGCTGGTGCGGCGCAAAGCGGCCAAGCGCGCGACCATCGGCACGCAGGTCCTCTCGTGAGGCCTCGGCAGTCGAGTTTCTGGAAAGTGTTTGGTATTCCCCTGATGATTGGTGCGCTCAGTGCGGCGGGGTTGGTCAGCGCATTACTCGGTGACGGCGCCTGGGATGCGGTGAGCTGGGTCGGGCTGGGAATACCGACGGTGCTGGGGGCTTGGGGATTGATCAAGCGCGGATAACTCCAACCGGACGCAAACCCAATGTGGGAGCGAGCCTGCTCGCGATTGCGGTGAGTCAGTTGCATTGAAGTTGACTGACACCCCGCTTTCGCGAGCAGGCTCGCTCCCACATTGGAATCCAACTGGTCACCCGACCGCTCGCCAGCCACCCCGTAACTGGCTAGGCTAAGCCCCTGGCCGTTTATCGAGGATATCCGCATGTCCACCCCCAGCATGACGCTGTTCCACAACCCCGCTTCCCCTTTCGTGCGCAAGGTCCTGGTGCTGCTGCACGAAACCGGCCAGCAAGACCGCGTGGCGTTGCAGCTCAGCCAGCTCTCGCCGGTCAAGCCGGACCGGGCGCTCATCGATGACAACCCGTTGAGCAAGATCCCGGCCCTGCGCCTGGCCAACGGGACGGTGATCCACGACAGCCGCGTCATCCTCGACTACCTCGATCACCAGCACGTCGGCAACCCGCTGATCCCCCGGGACGGCGCGGCCCGCTGGCGGCGCCTGACCCTGGCCTCCCTGGCCGATGGGATCATGGATGCGGCCGTGATGATCCGCTACGAAACCGCGCTGCGCCCTGTGGAAAAGCACTGGGACGAATGGCTCGATGCGCAGCGGGACAAGATTCGCCGTGCCCTGGGCCAGCTCGAAGCCGAAGCGATTGCCGAACTGGCCTGCCATTTCGACGTGGCCTCCATCAGCGTGGCCTGCGCCCTGGGCTACTTGGATTTGCGCCATCCCGATCTGGAATGGCGCGAGGCCAACCCGCAATTGGCGCAGTGGTTTGCCGAGGTGAGCGTGCGGCCTTCGATGGTCGAGACGGTGCCCAGGGTTTAGCTCTGCATTGAACGTTCCGGCCTCATCGCGAGCAAGCTCGCTCCCACATTGGGTTGTTTTGTTTGGACCACCGGGATCCCCTGTGGGAGCGAGCTTGCTCGCGATAGGGGCACACCGGATCCAAAGGAAACAACCCAGCAACCTGCATCACTAACACTTCTCGCCATTGCCGGTCCTCACGCAACCCCAACGACCGGCTCATTTCACCTCTCCCAACTCGAAGTTCATCGCCGCGGCTGGCTTCGACCCGACCCCGTACCAGTCCAACTTGCGGGTCAGGACCATGAACACGCCTAGCAGGCCGAACAGCAACAGCGAGCCCATCAACAGCGCGTAGTCCTCGGCGCTCAACAGGCCGTAGAGCAAACCGTACAAGCCCGCCAGCCCCGCCGAAAACCCCAGACCGTGACTCACGCTGCGCAGCACATGGCAAACATAAAACCCGATCAGCACGACACAGGCACTGGCCGACACCAGGTACGCCAGGGTGAAGCCGATGTGCTCCGACAGCGACAATAGCAGCAGGTAAAAGAATGCCAGCGCCACGCCCACCAAGGCGTACTGGACCGGGTGCACCGCCAGGCTCTTGAGCACCTCGAAGAGGAAGAAGCCGGCGAAGGTCAGGGCGACAAACAGCAGCGCATATTTGATCGCCCGGTCGCTCTTGAGGTACTGGTCCACCGGATCGATGAAGCTCACCCCGAAGGCCCGGCTGCGGAACGCGTCACAACCATCGCGCGGTTCGCAGGCCTGCAGTGTTTCCAGGAGGTTGGTGGAGAAAAACGACGTCTGCCAGTCGGCACTGAAACCCTGCTCATTGATCTCACGCTGGGTGGGCAGGTAGTTGCCGATGAAACTCGGATGTGGCCAGTCGGCCGACAGGTGCACCTTGGTGGATTTGCCCACTGGCAGAATCTGGAAATTGCCAGTGCCTTGCAGGCGCAGGTCGAAACCGAAGGTCAACTCAGGGCCGCCCTGGGCGGTGATCATCGGCAGCGGCACATGCACACCCTGCCCCAGCCAGCCGAGCCGCGAGCCAGGCAGGAAGTCGACGGTCTGCTGGTTGAGCGTCAGGGTCAGCGCATTCTCGATGCCACGAATATCGCTGATGCCAACGCTCAGGTACGGCTCATCAAAACGGTAATCGGCAAAATCCTTGGCAGCAACACCGTAGCGCTCAGGCACCTTGAAGCGGCCATCGATCCGGTTATCGGCGTGGAACATCCGCGCTTCGTAGATACCCCGGGCACGGGTTTCGGTGCGGACCTGACCGTCGAGCTCAAACTGCTCCGGCAAAAAATACAACTCGCCGGTTCGCTCGACGGTTTCCAGGAAACGCACGCCGGTCTTCTCGTTGGTATTCCAGACCTTCACGCTCTTGCGAAACGGCACCACGATCATCGGCCCGATCAGTTGCTGGCTGTAGCTGGAACTGCGGGCGATGTCCTGCAGCACGCCGTCGCGCAGCTCCTGGCGCTCGTCGATGAGGCCGTTGATCATCAACAGCGGGATCATCAGCAAGAGAATCAAAAGGGCGATCATGCCCAGTTTTATGGCGAGGCTGCGGTTCATGTGGGGCTCTCCCTGTTCGAATGAGGGAGAGTCTGGGGTGGTTGTGTGCTGGGCTTATGGAGCGATTGTGGAGATTGTGTGGAGACTGCCATCGTCGTGTCGAGCACGAACCCCGGCATTCGCCACGTCCACGGTCTGGAAAGCTTCGCGCAGGGAATCCTCCATCAGCTGCCAGGCCTCCTCGGCCGACTCGTCCGGTCCCAAGTGGGTGAACATATGGTCGCAGCCTTCAAACATTCGCTGGCGCACCGGCACGCCGGCCTGGCGCAACTTCTCGGCATAGGCCTCGCCTTCGGCACGCAAGATATCGTATTGCGCCGTGATCACCGTGGCAGCCGGCATCCCCACCAGCGCGTCGACCGGCGCCAACAGGGGAGAGGCCAACGGATCGCGAGCCTGTGCCGGATCGCTCAGGTAGCAGTTGTTGAAGAAGCGCATCAGGCCGGCATTGAGCAGTGGCCGGGCACTGGTGGACGTCTTCAAGGCAGGGTCCTGGTGCAGATCCAGCGCCGCATAGTCGATCAACTGATGCACCACCTTCAACCCTTGATGCCCTCGCGCCAGACCCGCTACAACGGCAGCCAGATTGCCGCCGGCGCTATGGCCGCCGACGGCGAAACGCTGAGGATCGATGCCCAGCGTTTCGGCTTCGCTGGCCAGCCATTCGAGCACCGCGAAGCACTGTCGCGGGGCTGCGGGGAAGGCGTGCTCTGGCGCCAGCACGTAGTCCAGATTGACCACCAGGCAGTTCAGGTTATGGGCCAGTCGACGGCAATAGCTGTCATCGTGTTCGGGGGTCCCCGCAACAAAGCCACCGCCATGAAAATTCAGGTACACCGCCAGCTTCACCGAGGGCTGCGAATGGGGCCAGTAGAACAGCGCCCGCGCATCCCCCCAAGGGGTCGGAATGGTCTGCACGACAACGGCGCGCAACGCAAACAGCGCAGCGTCGTAGGTAAACTTCGCTTTCATTCTCTTGGCGAAGGCGCGCAACAACTTGGCCTGCAGTTTTTGCCAGAGGCTCACCATGCTCATGCTCCCGGTTGTGTATCCACGAATAGGACCAGCCGACCGAAAGTCATCTCGCCGTAAGGCATGGCTTGCTGACAGGTCTACAAAATTGTTCGCCGGTGCTGAGGGGAAATTAAACCTAAAAAATGGTTATGTAAATTAATCAATAACAAGATTAACCAAATTCCCTCAAGGCAAGCTCAACACCACCTCAACCCCACCCGCGACATTGCCAATACTGAATTGCCCCCCATGCAACTGCACCACCTCCTCCACGAAGTTGAGCCCCAGGCCAGTGCTCTTGCGGCCGCTGTCCGGGCGCGGCAGGGAGTAGAAGCGCTCGCTCAGGCGTGGCAGCGCGTAGTCGGGAATTGGCGCGGCCTGATTGAACAAACGAATCTCGACGCGGTTCCCGTTGCGCTCGGCGCTGATACGTAGCCGACCGTTGACGGGGGTGAAGTCCAGGGCGTTTTCCAACAGATTGCCCAAGGCCTGGCGCAACAGAAACGGCTCACCGGTCAGCGTCAGGTCGGCAGCGATGTGCTGCTCAACCATCAACTGGCGACTTTCAATCCAGCCGCCACGCGCTTCCAGCAGCTCGTCCATCAACGCCGCCAGCGGCACCGCGACTTCTTCTTCCAACCCCTGGCGCTGCTCGATCTGGGCCAGGTTGAGCAACCGTTCGATCAACTGCTGCATGCGCACACTTTCGTTGTCGATGTTATTGACGAAGCGTTGGTGCTGGGCGGCGGGCATGTCGCTTTGCAGCAGCTCGGCGGCCCCGCGAATCGCCGCCAGCGGGCTCTTGAGCTCGTGGGTCAGCGTATGCACATAACGCTCGACGTAAGCCTTGCCTTCCAGTTGCGTGCGCATGTGCTCCACAGCGCCCGCCAGTTGCTCGAACTCGCCCCCACGATAATGCGGCACTTCCACCCGCCGCCCCTGGCTGACCGCCTGGGCATAAGTGGTCAAACGCCGCAATGCCGCGCTGAGCCACCACGACAGCAAGCCGCCCAGCAACAAGCCAAGGGCCACCAAACCGACGCCATAGGCCAGCAGCCGTCGCTCGGTACGATCAACATAAGGCTGCAATGAACTGTTGGGCTTGGCGACCGTGACGACACCAATGATGCGGCCGTTGTCGCGGATCGGCGCGCCGACGTGCATCACCGACGACGCCGGATCGTCCGGATCGCTGCGGCTCGAACGGGCGCCGTAGTGGCCGCGCAAGGTCAGGTAAACGTCGTTCCAACGCGAATAATCCTGCCCGACCGCCACGCCACTGGAATCGAGCACCACGATGCCGTTGGCATCGGTGACATAGATGCGATGGCTGACCTGGTTTTTCGGCAAACCCCAGATCGTCGCCGCCGGCTGGCGCTCGCCGTAAGCCTTGAGCAACTGCGGCCAGCGATTCTGGTTGAGGGTGCCGGCCTTGAAATCGTCCCGCAGGATCTCGGCCATCAGGTTGGCGGTGTCCACCAGGGTTTCTTCGGTGGACTGGCGCACGCCGGGGCGGATTTCCTCCATGACCGTGTTGAGCACGAAATAACCGGTCAAGGCGATAAACAGCACATACACCAGGAAAATCCGGATCCCCAACGACATCAGCTGTGCCCCGGGCTGTAGCTGTAGCCCAGGCCCCGATGTGTCTGGATCGGTTCGGCCTCAGCCCGGATCAGGCGCAACTTGGCGCGCACGCTCTTGATGTGGCTGTCGATGCTGCGCTCGTAGCCGGCATCGCTGGCCACGCCCAGGGCATCGAGCAATTGCTCACGGCTGAAGACCCGCTCAGGTTGCTCCAGCAGACAATTGAGCAGGCGGAATTCGTGGCGGGTGAGGTTCAGCGGGGTGCCGCGATAGTTGATCTGCACGCGGTCGGAATCGACCTGAAACAACGCCATGCCCACCTCCGCCGCCGGCCGCGGAGCCACGCGCTTGAGAATCGCCCGGACCCTGGCCGCCACCTCGCGGGGGCTGAAGGGCTTGACCACGTAATCGTCGGCACCGATCTCCAGACCCACGATCCGATCGATCTCGCCATCCCGAGCTGTAAGAAAGATGACCGGAACGTCGCTGAAACGTCTGATTTTTTTACAAGTCTCGAATCCACTGATATCCGGCAGGCCCACATCGAGAATGATCAGGTCCGCCGGGGTGTTTTTCTGGTGTTCGAGAGCGGCTGCGCCAAGGCTCAACCAGGTGGTGTCAAACCCCTCCCCTTGCAGGGCAAACACCAGTGTATCGGCGATGGCGGCTTCGTCTTCGACAATCAGGATATGAGGCATGGCTTGCGGGCCCGGCAGTAAAGTTGCCGGAACGGTGCCGCAAGGTTTGGGGGGAGTCAATCGGCAGTCGAGTTGACCGGTGGTTGGCGGTCAGGACTAACAGTTCTGATAGTAGGCACGCACTGGAAAATGGCAGATGCTGAAAACCGGTTTTTTGGACTCCAGATGGAGATGAATCGATGGCTGCCTCCCTTCGCGAAACCGTATTGTGCCGCTACCGCTACGACCCGCTGGATCGCCTGGCCGATTGTGCGCCCTCCGAGGTCGCCAACATCCAACGCTTTTATTGCAAAAGCCGCTTGGCGACGGAGATACAGGGCGCGGTGCAGCGTAGCGTTTTCCAGCATGAGGACCAGTTGCTGGCGCAACTTCGGCGCGAGGATGTAAAGGTCGATACCGCCCTGGTGGCGACCGATCAGCAGCGGTCGGTGTTGAATGTGCTCGATGCCACCGGGCCTAACCCCCTTGCCTACACCCCCTACGGCCATTGCCCGGCGGAAAACGGCTTGCTCAGTTTGCTTGGGTTTAACGGCGAACGGCCGGATCTGGTGACGGGGCATTATTTGCTGGGGAATGGGTATCGGGCGTTCAATCCGGTGTTGATGCGGTTTAATAGTCCGGATAGTTTGAGTCCCTTTGGGGAGGGGGGATTGAACGCATATGGGTATGGCGTGGGAGATCCGATTAATTGGACGGACCCTACGGGGCATACTCCAATTCCACCTGTTAGTGGTGTCCTAAAACAGATTATTAGACCGGCAAGTGCATCAAAATCTATCGCTGGCCAGAGTGGCCGGGTAGCTAAAAACAGTTTAAAGAGAACGTCTGCTAGATCTGCTCATGTAATGAGGAACCAGAAAAAAATCAAAAACCTAGTAACAGTCGCGGAAAAACGCGAAAAAGCATTAGGGCAGCACAGTGATTTTTCCGTCAACCCACCATTAACCGATGCCTACCAAAGCGTGCTGCGGTATGAATTTTTTAGAATGTTACAAAATTTTGAAAAACATCCAAAAATAACAAAACCATCTTTTTTGCTCCAACCTGACGGAACCAGAATGCTTAATACCATAGCTTACGATACCAGGGTCGATGTTGCGCGAAATCTGAGTAGTCCTAAAAAACTATCCGAGGTAAATGTTAGGTATAGCGAACTGGGACTGGATCCTTTAAAACGAACATCTAGTAGTCAAATTACCCAAGCTAAATACGCTCGCGCCCGTTATATAAGCATGCATACACCTGCCAAACTCATACGCGAATAACGAGCGGCTCATGCAAATAATTTTGAGAACAATACGAATTCGTCTACTGCATCAACAATCCGGCTTATCCGCCGTAAACCGCCGCGCCGGGTTCACCGCCGCGCCAAACTCACGCAACGCCTTGGCCCCGATCAACAGCGGATAATTGAAACTGCTGCGGTCGGTCAGGTTGACCTCGACCGTGCGCTTGACGTTGCCCAGGCACAACTCCAGATCGACCACCGGGCGCTTGGTGGGCGCGATCTTTTCGTCGTCGTCCTCATCCTCTTCGGAACGGGTCTTGATCTTGCTGATGCGCGCGATCTTGTGTTCGTAGACCTTGTTGCTCGCATCCTTGGTCGCCAGGCGGAACCGCACCCAATCGTCGCCGTCACGGGTGAAGGTCTCGATGTCCTTGGCTGACAGCGACGCGGTCAGGGCGCCGGTGTCCATCTTGGCCTTGAGCACTTCACCGCCGATATCCGGCAACGCGATGTATTCATAGCGCCCGTACAGGGTCGGCTCGGCGGCCAGCACTGGAAGGGCCATCAGGGAAAGCAGGGCGAGGACTGATTTCATGTAGTTAGGGCTTCCATTGTGGGCGTGGTTTTTTAGACCGTGGCTGATGAATTCGTTCGGTTGATCGCACACCTGTGGCGAGGGCGCTTGCTCCCGCTCGGCCCTGTGAGCTGTCGAGTGAAACGAGGCTGCGATCTTTCCAAAGGCACTTGAGTCCAAAGCGAAAGATCAAAAGATCGCAGCCTTCGGCAGCTCCTACAACAGCCCAGCGGGAGCAATCTCTGGCCACAAAAGCAGTCCCAACCTACCCTAGCCCAGGTGAAACTTTCGTCCACACCGATTTGGCCTGCCGCCCGAAGCTTGCTTATCATGGCCCGCCCACCTGTTTGCAAGAGTCATCTATGCGCCGCCTGCTCACCGGCTGCTTCGTCACCCTGTTGCTGTTGCTCAACACCCTGGTGCTGTTCGGGCCGCTGATGGTGTTCGCCCTGCTCAAACTGGTCCTGCCCGGGCGCTTTCGCGACTATGCCTCGTGGGCGGTGATGTGGATCGCCGAGACCTGGGCCGAAATCGACAAGCTGATCTTTGCCCTGTGCATCCCCACCCGCTGGGACATCCGCGGCGGCGCGGACCTGCGCGGCGATACGTCTTACCTGGTGATCAGCAATCACCAATCCTGGGTGGACATCCCCGCCCTCGTCCAGACCCTCAACCGGCGCACGCCGTTCTTCAAATTTTTCCTCAAGAAAGAACTGATCTGGGTGCCGTTCCTGGGGTTGGCCTGGTGGGCCTTGGACTACCCGTTCATGAAGCGCTACACCAAGGCGTTCCTGGCGAAGAACCCGGAACTGGCCGGCAAGGACCTGGAAATCACCAAGGCCGCCTGCGAGCTGTTCAAGCGCCAACCGGTCACCGTGGTCAACTACCTCGAAGGCACCCGCTTCACCGCCACCAAAAGCCAACAACAGCAATCGCCCTTCACCCACCTGCTCAAGCCCAAGGCCGGTGGCGTGGCGTTCGTGCTGGCTGCCATGGGCGAGCAACTGGACGCGGTGCTGGACGTGACCGTGGTCTATCCGCAAGACCGCATCCCCGGGTTCTGGGACTTGATCAGCGGCGCGGTGCCCAGGGTCATCATCGACATCCAGACCCGCGAACTGGACCCGGCACTGTGGCAAGGCGACTACGAAAACGACCCGGTGTTTCGCCAACAGGTGCAGGATTGGGTCAACCGGCTCTGGACTGAAAAGGACCGGCGCATCGCCCAATTGCGCAACGAAGGGAGTGGAACCTAACAGTTCTGATAGTAGGCAGCGGCTGAAAAAACTCCGATGCTAGAGGCGCGGATGTTTGGACCTTGAACGGAGCCAGGAGCATGCCTACCGCCCCTCGCGAAACCGTATTGTGCCGCTACCGCTACGACCCGCTGGATCGCCTGGTCGATTGTGCGCCTTCCGCTGAGGCTGGAATTCAGCGGTTTTACTGCAAGAGCCGATTGGCGACGGAGATACAGGGCGCGGTGCAACGTAGCGTCTTTCAGCACGACGACCAGTTGCTGGCGCAACTTCGGCGCGAGGATGTGAAGGTTGAGACTGCGCTACTGGCGACCGATCAGCAGCGGTCGGTGTTGAATGTGCTCGATGCGAACCGGGTTCATCCCCTTGCCTATAGCCCTTACGGCCATCGCCCGGCAGCGAACGGTCTGCTCAGTTTGCTGGGATTTAACGGCGAACGGCCGGATCCGGTGACGGGGCATTATTTGTTGGGGAATGGGTATCGGGCATTTAATCCGGTGTTGATGCGGTTTAATAGTCCGGATAGTTTGAGTCCGTTTGGGGAGGGGGGGATGAATACTTATGGATATTGCGAGGGAGAGCCGGTCAATCGAACGGACCCAAATGGACATAATTTTTTTACGGTTTCTAAAGCAGTTCAGAAATTTCTGAGTCTTATTGGCAGATCTCGAACGCCCATGTCAACCGCAGTTAGGAAGGTCCAGACGTTGGCATCTGAAACCTTGAGTACCGTATCACGAAGGACAGATAGCATTTCAAATGCAATCCGACCAACCAATCGAAACCCTATGGCTAATGCGGTTGAGACCTTATATCTAAAACGACCTCAACCTAAACCTGCTCTACCAAGTTATGAGGAGGCGATATCAATATCGCCGCCACAATATTCTCTTCCGGAGTTTATTAATGACGCTGAGCAGTTTTGGATGAGTCGAGAAGCGCCACCGCTTTATTTCAATCGGCCTGCGCCTCGTTACCAAAATCGGCAAGTTTCATCCGCTACACGTCCAGACGGACCACCTCCGCCTGTCCCCCCTCGCCCTCCTGAAACGTTGTTGCCTCGTAATTCCAATGCAAGGGGATCCTAGAGCTTTGCGTCGCCCTGACTCTTGAAAGGATTGGACAAAGGCAAATGGCCAATCTCTGAACATTGATTTTTTATCGCCAGAGATGTCAGTTAAACAAAAATCAATTCCAAATCAACCTAAAAAACTGTCAACCCTGACAGTACCCCTCACCAGCCCCAGCCGTAACCATGTCGCCGGGACATCATACGGAAGCACACCCATGCGAAACTTCATGACGGGCGGCGGCGGAATAATTCTGCTGATGATCGGCCATGTCCACGCCGGAGAAGTCACTTGTCCGGCCGTGGCACAACTCCATGACAACACTGCGACGATAAAAATGCAGGATGATCCCGAATGGCAAAGCCAGAGCCTCGTGCAGGAGCTCAACCCGGCGGCACTGCCCTTCAACGACGCCGAGTTCGCGGTCCATGAGCCCGACGAAGATGAGCAGGTAACGAGGAGGGTGACCATCACCTGCAATTACGGCGAGAACAATCTCACGCTGGATTATCAGCCGATGTCTTTGCCCTCGGCGGCCGACCGTTGCGTCAGCCGGGACACCAACACCTGCAGACGAGTGAACACCGACTATTTCAGCTTGAGATTCTGATGGTTGCGTGGCGGATTTTCGATGTCGCCACACCCTCATCAAACCCCCGCACCACTCCCCCAAATACCGCCCAAGTTCTGCAACAGCGAACCGGCAACACCCTGTTGACCGAGGTACTGCAAGATGATCGGGACAAACTGGCCGATCATGCCGCTGTCCATGCCCAGCGCGCTGAAGGCATTGTTCAGGTCGCCGGTGTCCTTGACGTTGCCCAGCAAGCCGTCGAGCAATGCATTCTTGTCCGACCCGCCCCCGAGCAAACCGCCCAGGCCATTGAGCCCGCCGATGGCACTGTTCCCAGCGATCTGATCCAGGCCCGGGACACTTTTGCTCAACTCGGAAAACTGCGGCTCACTGAGTCGGTTCTTCGCCAGCCCCAGCATCGCACCGGCACCGCCGATGGCCTGTTCCGGCGTGATCTTGAGTTCCGATCCCAAGGTGTTGAGCAGGCCGGCGGCTTTCGGCGCGGCGGCCACGGCGCCCTCACCCTGCTCGCCTTGGTTGCCCTGCATCGCCGACACCACATTGGCTGCATCACTGAGGCTGAACTGCGCGAAGGCCGGGCTGGCGGCCAGTATCAACAGCCAAGACAGTGCAAAACCGCGTGAAACCTTCATCCGGGACATCCTCTTGAGCATGAAAAAGCCGCCCATGAAGAGCGGCGTAAAGCGTGCGTTGGACTGGCGCGGACGCAGATTGTTCCTAAACGCATTACATAAATGGCCGATAGCCATTACAGAAAATTCTCCAAAGGCCGTCAGAAGTGTCTGATTCAACGAAAACTGCGCTTTTTAATATGTCTAAAAGTTACCAAACATTCCTATACAGTTCTAAATTGACATAAATAACTGCCAACGTTGACAGTAGCCCGCCCGAGCGAAGCCGTGAATAGTTGAACTGAGCCCTGGAGCCTGGCACATGAAGAAAAAACTGGCTGGAGGTGCGGTGTTGCTTTTGCTGATCATCGGCCACGCCCATGCCGGTGAAATCACCTGCCCTGCCGTCCCTGATATCCATAGAAACATTGAATCGGTGGAAGATATTTTCTTCGTCGAGGTACAGGACGACTACGAATGGGAGAGCGAAAGCCTGGTGGACGTGGTCGACCCGGCATCGTTGCAATTTGAAGGCGCCGAGTACGTTATCCATGAGGACGATGGGAACGAGCAGACACCCGCCCTTGCGACCATCACATGCAGGTACGGGGCGATCAATCTGAAGTTGGACTATCAACAAATCCTGGAACCGACCTTTTCGAAGTGGATGAGCAATCGCTGCGAAAGCGCGGATACCCGAATGTGCAGATTGATGGACGCCGACTACTTCAACTTGATTTATTGATCGGTCATGGCAACCGTCTCACTGTTCCAGCACAGCCCCCCTGCCATCCCCTGTGCCATTTACCGTACAGTTCGGCGTCCTCCAGCAGAGTGTGTCCATAATCGGCGGCGCCACCGTCGCGGTCATCCTGACCGGCATGCTCATCGTCCTTGGGCGTCAATGAGCGAGCGGGTCGAGACCGCAACAGCCCCGTAGGAGCTGGCGAAGCCTGCGATCTTTTGATCTTTCGCTTGAGACTCAAGTGTCTGGGGCAAGATCGCAGCCTCGTTTCACTCGGCAGCTCCTACACAGTGTCCACAGCCCGACGCGTGCAATTTCTGGCCACAACCGGCGCTCGATCACCGTCGACTAAAAATCTTACAACTACTTGGGAAATCCCCCGCAATAGCGAGCCTTGCCCCAGCCAATCCGCGATGCCTATAGTTTGTCCCGTCGTCCACATGGCGACTCGGGTTTGGCGACTCGATACACCACGGCCTGAAGTCCTAATTTTATTAATCAATAAAGGCTCTAGCCATGAACCGATACATGCCCCTCACCGGCGTCGACTGCTCCCCCGCCGCCCTGCTCATCGACACCCAAGCCCCCCTCGACGTCCTCCACGAAACCGCCGCCTACCGCATCCGCGCCGTGACCCAACTGTTGGAAAACATCGCCTTTCGCGAAGAACTCAGCTCCGACGCCGTCGTCCTCCACGACTTCGCCCTGCTCCTGGCGATTCCGTTACGCGACGGTTGCGACGTGCTGGACGTGATCGGCCGCCGCTTGCAGGCACACGCCATGGCCTGACCGCGGCGCCAGTCATCCGACTATCAACGCGCAAGCCGTTATTCCCTCTTGGTATTGCCTACTGTCAATCTTGACAGTAGGCAGCTGTTCACACGGGTTCTAAGCTGCAGCCGTGACAACGAAAACAAGGCTCTGGGCAATCCACAGTCCCTGTGCCTTTCTTCATTCGGGCAGACAGGAATAATAAAAATGAACGACCGAATCAAAGGAACCGTTAAATGGTTTAACGATGCAAAGGGCTATGGCTTCATCACTTGCGGCAAAGGAGGCGAGGAATTGTTCGTTCATTACTCGGCCATCGCCGGCGAGGGTTACAAAACGTTGAAACAGAAGCAGACGGTCTTTTTTGAAATCGAAAAGGGCGACAAAGGCATGCAGGCCACGAGAGTGACGCCGGAGTAACCCTCGGCTCACGCAGGAGTCAACCGATGTCGGCGAACCGCAAAACGCTGCTCTGCCGTTACCACTATGACCCACTGGATCGCCTGGCCGACTGCACACCCTCGGCCCAGGCCCGCACCCAGCGCTTCTACCTGAAAGAACGCCTGACCAGCGAAATCCAAGGCTCGGTACAGCGCTCGATATTCCAACAGAACGACCAACTCCTGGCGCAACAACAGCGCCAGGACGCCGCCGTCGAAACCACCTTGCTCGCCACCGATCAGCAACGCTCAGTGCTGCACGCGCTCGATGCCACGCAGCCTCATCCCCTCGCCTACACCCCCTACGGCCACCGCCCTGCGCAAAGCGGCTTGCTCAGCCTGCTCGGCTTCAACGGCGAACGGCCGGATCCAGTGACCGGGCATTATTTATTGGGCAATGGTTATCGAGCGTTCAATCCGATGTTGATGCGGTTCAACAGCCCAGACAGTTTGAGTCCATTTGGAAAGGGTGGATTGAATGCGTATGGATACTGCGTTGGGGACCCGGTGAATCGAAGCGATCCGACGGGACATTTACCTAACTTTTTAAAGCCTGTACTAAGACACCTAAAAATCATAAGAAGACCGGATCCGGCTACGATCATAGACGTTCATGGCATAACATTTCATGCACCGACCGACATAAAAAATATAGATATATTCAAATCCCCTACAGAGGAATTTCTAATATTATCTATAGGCCCTGAACATGAAGTTCCACGCATTTCCAGATTCGAATCCAAACTATGGAAAGACAGCAACAAAATAATCAAACAAGAAAGACTCTTAGCTCAACACCTAAAAAACTCCACCAACCTCACATCCGAAATAGAAGACATTCACGAAAGCATTCAAAAAACACTAAAATCTAGAACAGTTCACAAAGCTAATCTGCACAGGTATGAAGCGGGAATCAAGCAGATGACTGACGAGGCCTTCCAACCAACATCGTTCTTTTTTACCTCTCCTGGTGCCCCTCCAACTTACGAGTGGGCAGAGCAGCACTCACGACAAATACGCAATTAAACTTAAATCTTATCTTACCAAGCAAAATAGAATCGAAATTTATTAGTTGCTACGTTTCCACTGGAGACCCCCCCCCTAAAAAACGGCGACATCACTGTCGTCCTTTTTTCCGTCTTGCCCTTTGCCGCTTACGTCGCGCTAAACAACTTGTGCGGATCAATCACAAACTTCTTCGGTGCGTCATCCAGGCTGTTCACCTGTACACGATTTCAGCAATGTTGATACGGTCCCCCATGATCGCCTGCACCAGTTGGCGGTTTCATTTCATGAGTGAGGGTTGGCTGCTGCGGGCAGCCAAACCTAACACTTCTGCTAGCTAGACAGCCTACCTTCTACCTGAACATGATGTTGCTATCTGTATTTTCCATAGAGCAAAGCCCATGTCCTCAACAGATGCAACCGTGCTCTGCCGTTACCACTACGACCCACTGGATCGCCTGGCCGACTGCACACCATCGACCCAGGCCCGCACCCAGCGCTTCTACCTGAAAGAACGCCTGACCAGCGAAATCCAAGGCTCGGTACAGCGCTCGATATTCCAACAGAACGACCAACTCCTGGCGCAACAACAGCGCCAGGACGCCGCCGTCGAAACCACCTTGCTCGCTACCGATCAGCAACGCTCGGTGCTGCACGCGCTTGATGTCATGCAGCCTCATCCCCTCGCCTATACCCCGTACGGCCACCGACCTGCGGAGAACGGCTTACTAAGCCTGCTCGGCTTCAACGGCGAACGGCCGGACCCGGTGACGGGGCATTATTTGTTAGGTAATGGGTATCGGGCGTTCAATCCGGTGTTGATGCGGTTTAACAGTCCGGACAGTTTGAGTCCGTTTGGGAAGGGTGGGC
Source organism: Pseudomonas sp. RL_5y_Pfl2_73 (assembly GCF_963970515.1). Classification (NCBI taxonomy): domain Bacteria; kingdom Pseudomonadati; phylum Pseudomonadota; class Gammaproteobacteria; order Pseudomonadales; family Pseudomonadaceae; genus Pseudomonas; species Pseudomonas sp. RL_5y_Pfl2_73. The sequence continues at coordinate 117,020 of NZ_CAXAPD010000004.1, forward strand.
TGAATGCGTATACCTATTGCGGCGGGGATCCGCTTAATAGGCGGGATCCAACAGGACACTTCTTTTTTCCTAAAGGGTTTAACCCTCTCAAAGGGCTCAGAAACTTGTTGGGCCAAAAAAAATCCCCCCATAAAGCTGAAGCCCCCTCGCCAACCAAACAATATGCTGTGGGTTACCATGGCACTACGGATAGCAGCGCACAAAATTTGCTCAACCGCGGAGTTCTGGATGGATATGCAGGGGCCAACAGCAAACCGGAGGACTTGGTACTGGGTGAAGGATTCTACATAGCCACAGATCCCGGAGTTGCAGAGGAATACGCTCGTTCATTGCTCTCAAAAAGCGAACGAACAGTCGTACTAAAAGTATACGTAACCGATATGTTTTCAAAAGCACTCGACATTGACTATTACCGAGGCGAGGGGGTGAGCGAGGGGATAAAGTCTTTGCGCCCTCATATCTATGAGGATATTTCATTTGAATACTATGGTTCTTTCAGGCGAAACCCTATGACTGTTCAAGTCAATCAGGTCCGCCAATGAATAGGCTTCGGAACTTCGGTGCATGCATGCGGCGAGCAATGAAAATAACGACTAATAAAAAAGGGCGACATCACTGTCGCCCTTTCCCCGTCTTACCCTTTACCGCTTACGCCGCACTGAACAACTTATGCGGATCAATCACAAACTTCTTCGGCACGCCCGCATCGAACTCGCCATACCCCTTCGGCGCATCATCCAGGCTGATCACCTGCACACCCACGATTTCAGCAATGTTGATGCGGTCCCACATGATCGCCTGCATCAGTTGGCGGTTGTACTTCATCACTGGGGTCTGGCCGGTGTGGAAGCTGTGGGATTTGGCCCAGCCCAGGCCGAAGCGAATGCTCAGGCTGCCCATTTTGGCAGCCGCATCGACAGCGCCCGGGTCTTCGGTGACGTAGAGGCCGGGGATGCCGATCTTGCCGGCGACGCGGACCACGCCCATCAACGAGTTGAGCACGGTGGCCGGGGCTTCGTGCTTGACGCCGTCATGGCCGTGACCACGGGCTTCGAAGCCGACGCAGTCGACGGCGCAGTCCACTTCCGGCTCGCCCAGCAGCGCGGCGATTTGTTCGTGCAACGGCGTGTCGGTGGACAGGTCGACGATTTCAAAGCCCTGAGCCTTGGCGTGGGCCAGGCGGATGGCGTTGACGTCGCCAATGATCACCACGGCCGCGCCCAGCAGACGGGCGGAAGCGGCGGCTGCCAGGCCAACCGGGCCGGCACCGGCGATGTAGACGGTGCTGCCAGGGCCAACACCGGCGGTGACTGCGCCGTGGTAGCCGGTGGGCAGGATGTCGGACAGGCAGGTCAGGTCGCGGATTTTCTCCATGGCCTTGTCGCGGTCCGGCAGTTTCAGCAGGTTGAAGTCGGCGTACGGCACCAGTACGTATTCGGCCTGGCCGCCAGTCCAGTCGCCCATGTCCACGTAACCGTAGGCACCGCCGGCACGGGCCGGGTTGACGGTCAGGCAGACACCGGTGTGTTGCTCTTTGCAGGAACGGCAGCGCCCGCAAGCCACGTTGAACGGCACCGACACCAGATCACCGATTTTCAGGTTCTCGACGTCGCTGCCCTTTTCGATCACTTCACCGGTGATTTCGTGACCCAGGACCAGGCCGGTCTGGGCAGTGGTACGGCCGCGGACCATGTGTTGGTCGGAGCCGCAGATGTTAGTGGAAACCACGCGCAGGATGACACCGTGCTCAATCTTCCTGCCGCGCGGGTCCTGCATTTTTGGATAGTCGATTTTCTGTACTTCGACCTTGCCGTTGCCGAGATACACGACACCACGATTACCAGACATGCTTTCACCTCGCTGTTGTTTTTGTGGAACTGCGTTGCCCAGGCAGGCAGCGCGTTGATTGCTCGGGTTAGTGCTTGTGTCTTTTGTTTCTTTCGTTGTCTGTAAGGGCCTCATCGCGAGCAGGCTCGCTCCCACAGGGTTTTGAGTTGTACATAGACCCCAGTCATGCCCCAGATCCACTGTGGGAGCGAGCCTGCTCGCGATGGCGATCTAAAGAACAACGGTTCGGTTGGCATTGAGAAACACCCGCCGCTCAATGTGATACCCCACCGCCCGCGCCAACGTGAGCCCTTCGATGTCCCGGCCCTTGGCGATCAGGTCTTCGGGATAGTGGCTGTGGTCCACCACTTCCACGCCCTGGGCGATGATCGGGCCTTCGTCCAGGTCGTTGTTGATGTAGTGCGCCGTGGCCCCCACCAGTTTCACGCCTTTGTTGTAGGCCTGGTGATACGGCTTGGCGCCCTTGAAGCCCGGCAGCAGCGAGTGGTGGATGTTGATCGCCTTGCCGTCGAGCTTGCGGCACAACTCCGGCGACAGCACTTGCATGTAGCGGGCAAGGATCACCAGCTCAGCACCGGTGTCTTCGATCACCTGCCACACCTGCCGCTCCTGGGCCGGCTTGTCGTTCGGGTCCAGGGGGAAATGGTAGTAGGGAATCTGGTGCCAGTCGGCCAGCGGCTTGAGGTCGGGGTGGTTGGAGACCACGGCCACCACGTCCATGGACAATTGGCCGATGCGCTGGCGGTAGAGCAAATCGTTGAGGCAGTGATCGGCCTTGGAGACCATGATCACCACTTTGGGCCGGTAGTTGGGCGGCGTCAGTTCGAAGACCATGCCGAAGGCTTGCGCACGCTCGGCCAGGCCGGCGCGAAAGTTCTGCTCGTCGAAACCGTCGGGCTGGCGAAACTCCACGCGAATGAAGAAACGCGCCGAGAGCCGGTCGTCGAAGGAATGGTGCTCGGTGACGTAGCAGCCCTGCTCGAACAGAAAGCGGGTCACCGCGTCCACCGTGCCGAGCACGCTGGGGCAGTCGGCAGTCAAGATCCATGTGTCTGGGGCGCGGCTCATTCGTGATACTCCTCTGATCGTTCCCATGCTCTGCGTGGGAATGCCGCCATGGACGCTCTGCGTCCGCCTTTTGGGACGCGGAGCGTCCCGGGATGCATTCCCACGCAGAGCGTGGGAACGATCGACATCAGGCCTGCACGCTCAACCCATACTCCGCCGCGGCATCCTGCAACCACAGCCACCAGTAATCCGAGAAGCTGCGGCGGATCACCAGTTCCCAGGTGTCTTCGCCCGTGTGGCGGATCACCAGTTGCGACTTGGCGAACACCGTGCCCACGGCCTTGCCCACCGGGAAGTTGCTTGGGTGAACATCGTAGCTGGTGGATTTCATCAGCACGTCGCGCACGTTCGGGCCGGACAGTTCGAGGATCTGCTGGCCGCCACTGACGTTGACGATCTGGATGTGCAGCTCGCCCAGGGCTTCACGCAGTTTCTGCTCGGCGGCGAATTCCTCACCCGTGGGCACCACCAGCAGCCATTCATCCGGGCCGAGCCATTGCAGGCTGGTTTCGCCCTTGATGACGACGGCCAGGGCGCCTGGCAATTCCAGGCCCAGGGCCTTGTGCACGCCGGCGGCGAACGCCGGGTCGTGACCGTCGCCACGAAGGGTCAGGTGGCCCAGGAGTTTTTTCTCGCGCACGGTCACACCGGCGTTCTTGCGGCCCTTGCCCACCCTGCTTGCGAGGTCGGCATGGTGCAGCGACGACTCGGCCTTGGCCCCGGTGGTTGGGCGTTGTGGGTACACGTTGACTGCGGTCATATGGAGCACCTGTCTTGAATTCTGTAGTTCCGGCCTTTGTGGTGGCTGTTCTGCCGCCATCGCGAGCAGGCTCGCTCCCACAAGGGTCATGCGGTCTCCTGTGGGAGCGAGCCTGCTCGCGATGCAGACGACGCCGAACAACTGCTCCCACCGGGCCCTCAAGTCATTAAATATTCTGCCGATCCCCCTTCGGATCGAAGAACACCGAAGAAACAATCTCTGCCTCGATCACGCTGCCGTCGGCCAATGGCGCGAACACGCGTTCGCCCATCCGCTTGAGGCCGCCCTTGACCACACCCATGGCAAATGAATAACCCAGGGAGTTGTGGGCATAGCTGGAGGTCACGTGACCGACCATGGACATCGGGATCGCCTGCTTGGTGTTGAACACCAGTTGCGCACCTTCCGGCAGCCAGACATTCGGGTCGATCGGCTTGAGGCCCACCAGTTGCTTGCGCTCTTCACGCACGCAATCTTCGCGATTCATGCCGCGCCAGCCGATCCACGAGAACGGCTTGGTCCGGCCTACGCACCAACCCATGTTCAGGTCGTCCGGGGTCATCGAGCTGTCCGTGTCCTGACCGACGATGATGAAGCCCTTCTCGGCCCGCAACACGTGCATGGTCTCGGTGCCATACGGAGTCAGGTTGTACTTTTTGCCGGCCTCGACGATCTGCTCGAGCACGCCCATGGCGTAGTCGGCCTGCACGTTGATTTCGTACGACAGCTCACCGGTGAACGAGATGCGGAACACCCGCGCCGGTACGCCGCCCACCAGGCCTTCCTTCCAGGTCATGAACGGGAAAGCGTCCTTGTCCAGGTCGATGTCGGTGACGTGGCTCAGCAGCTTGCGGCTGTTGGGGCCCGACAGGGTCATGGTTGCCCAGTGGTCGGTGACCGAGGTGAAGTACACCTTCAGGTCCGGCCATTCGGTCTGGTGATAGATCTCCAGCCATTGCAGCACGCGCGCCGCGCCGCCGGTGGTGGTGGTCATCAGGAAGTGGTTGTCCGCCAGACAGGCCGTTACGCCGTCGTCAAAGACCATGCCGTCTTCCTTGCACATCAAGCCGTAGCGAGCCTTGCCCACGTCGAGCTTGGTCCAGGCGTTGGTGTAGACGCGATTGAGGAACTCGCGGGCATCCGGGCCCTGGATGTCGATCTTGCCCAGGGTCGAGGCGTCGAGCAGGCCAACGCTGTCACGCACGGCCTTGCATTCGCGCTTGACCGCGGCATGCAGGTCTTCGCCGTTCTTCGGGAAGTACCAAGGGCGCTTCCACTGGCCGACGTCTTCGAACTCGGCAGCGTTTTTCACATGCCAGGCATGCAGCGCGGTGTAACGCACCGGCTCGAAGATGTGCCCACAGTGCCGGCCAGCCACCGCGCCGAAGGTCACCGGCGTGTAGTTCGGACGGAACATGGTGGTGCCCATCTGCGGGATGCTCACGTTCAGCGAACGGGCCGCGATGGCCAGGCCGTTGACGTTGCCCAGTTTGCCCTGGTCGGTACCGAAGCCCAGTGCGGTGTAGCGCTTGACGTGTTCCACCGACTCGAAGCCTTCGCGGGTAGCGAGTTCGATGGCGGCGGCCGTGACGTCGTTCTGCAGGTCGACGAATTGCTTCGGCGCCCGTGCAGTGGATTTTTCGTGAGGCACCTGGAACAGCGCCAGGGTCGGCTCTTCGTGACGGCTCAAGGCTTTGGGCAACACGCCCCCAACCGCTTTGAAGCCGGCTTCGTTGGCCGCGCGCACGCCGCCTTCAAAACCGTCAGCCAAGGTATCACCGAGGCTGTAGACACCGTTCACACCGCCGACGCACACGCGCTTCTGCGGTGCTTCGCCCGGCACAAAACCGAGGATGTCTTCACGCCAGATCGGCTTGCCGCCCAGGTGCGAAGCCAGGTGAACCACCGGGCTGTAGCCGCCGGAGCTGGCCACCAGGTCGCAGTCCAGCCATTCGCCGGGGCTGGTGACTTTGTGAGCACGGACGTCGATCGCGGCAACACGGGCCCCGGTGACGCGCTTGCTGCCACGGGCCTCGATCACGGCGCTGCCGGTGAGGATGCGAATGCCCTTGGCGCGGGCTTCTTCCACCAGCGCTCCACGCGGGTTGCTGCGCGCATCGGCGACGGCCACCACTTGCAGGCCGGCGTCGAACCAGTCCAGGGCCACGCGATAGGCGTGGTCGTTGTTGGTGCTCAGCACCAGTTTCTTGCCCGGTGCCACGCCGTAGCGGCGCACGTAGGTGGACACCGCGCCGGCGAGCATGTTGCCCGGCACGTCGTTGTTGCCGTAGACCAGCGGGCGCTCGCAGGCACCGGTCGCCAGGACCACGCGCTTGGCGCGGACGCGGTTGATGCGCTGGCGCACCTGGCCAATCGGCGCACGGTCACCCAGGTGGTCGGTGAGGCGCTCGTGGATGGTCAGGAAGTTATGGTCGTGGTAACCGTTCACCGTGGCGCGAGGCAGCAACACCACTTCTGGCATCGAGCGCAGTTCAGCCACCGCCGCCGCGACCCATTCGGTCGCTGGCTTGCCGTCCAGGCTCTCGCGGGAGTCGAGCAGGCTGCCGCCGAACTCTTCCTGCTCATCGGCCAGGATCACTCGGGCACCGCTGCGGGCCGCGGCCAATGCGGCAGCCAGGCCAGCGGGGCCTGCGCCGACAATCAGCACGTCGCAGTGACGGTTCATGTAGTCGTAGGTGTCCGGATCGTTCTCGGTCGGCGAGCGACCTAGCCCTGCGGCCTTGCGGATGTACTTTTCGTAAGTCATCCAGAACGATTGCGGGTACATGAAGGTTTTGTAGTAGAAGCCCGGCGGCATCAGCTTGCCGCCGACCTTGCCGAGAATCCCCATCATGTCATTGTTCACGTTCGGCCAGCCGTTGGTGCTGGTGGCGACCAGCCCCTGGTACAGCGCCTGTTGCGTGGCGCGCACGTTAGGGATTTGCGTGGCTTCGGTGGCGCCGATCTGCAGCACCGCGTTCGGCTCTTCGGCTCCGGCGGCGAAGATGCCGCGAGGGCGCGAATACTTGAAGCTGCGGCCAATGATGTCGACACCGTTGGCCAGCAGCGCAGCGGCCAGGGAATCGCCTTCGAAGCCTTTGTAGGTCTGGCCGTTGAAGGTGAAGCTCAGCGCTTTGTTGCGGTCGATCCGTCCGCCGTTGGACAGGCGATTGATCTGGCTCATACCTTCTCTCCCAGAGCCTGTGCAGCCGCTTTCGGACTGTCAGCCTTGTCGGTGAACTGCGGCTTTTGGCCGATCTTGTAGGTTTCGAGAATCTCGTAGGTCACGGTGTCACGGGTCGCGTTGAAGTACTGGCGGCAACCGGCAACGTGATCCCACAACTCATGGTGCAACCCGCGTGGGTTGTCACGGAAGAACATGTAGTCGCCCCACTGTTCGTCGGTGCAGGCGTTCGGATCCAATGGGCGCGGGATATGCGCCTGGCCGGATGCATGGAATTCCTCTTCGGAGCGCAGTTCGCCGCAGTGAGGACAGAAGATGTGCAACATAGGGATTTCTCCTGTTAGTGGGCGACGGCAGCAGCGCCGTGTTCGTCGATCAGGGCACCGTTGTGGAAACGGTCGATGGAAAACGGCGCGGCCAGCGGGTGCATTTCACCCTTGGCCAGGCTTGCAGCGAAGACGTTGCCCGAACCCGGGGTGGCCTTGAAGCCGCCGGTGCCCCAACCGCAGTTGAAGAACATGTTCGGCACCGGGGTCTTGGAGATGATCGGGCAGGCGTCCGGCGTAGTGTCGACGATGCCGCCCCACTGGCGGTTCATGCGTACGCGGGACAACACCGGGAACATCTCGACGATGGCCTGGACCGTGTGTTCGATCACCGGGTACGAACCACGCTGGCCGTAGCCGTTGTAGCCGTCGATACCGGCGCCGATCACCAGGTCGCCCTTGTCGGACTGGCTGATGTAGCCGTGCACGGCGTTGGACATGATCACGCTGTCGATGATGGGCTTGATCGGCTCGGACACCAGCGCTTGCAGCGGGTGCGATTCGATCGGCAGGCGGAAGCCCGCGAGCTTGGCCATGTGTCCGGAGTTACCGGCCGTCACCACGCCGACGCGCTTGGCGCCGATGAAGCCCTTGTTGGTTTCGACGCCGATGCATACGCCGTTTTCCTTGCGGAAACCGATCACTTCGGTCTGCTGGATCAGGTCCACGCCCAACGCGTCCGCCGCCCGGGCAAAGCCCCAGGCCACGGCATCGTGACGGGCCACGCCGCCGCGACGTTGGACGGTGGCGCCCATCACCGGGTAGCGGGTGTTCTTCGAGCAATCCAGGTACGGGATCTCGTCGGCCACTTGCTTGGCGTTGAGCAACTCGCCGTCCACGCCGTTGAGGCGGTTGGCGCTGACGCGACGCTCGGAATCACGGATGTCCTGCAGGGTGTGGCACAGGTTGTAGACGCCACGCTGGGAGAACATCACGTTGTAGTTCAGGTCCTGGGACAGGCCTTCCCAGAGTTTCATCGCGTGTTCGTACAGGTGGGCCGATTCGTCCCACAGGTAGTTGGAGCGCACAATGGTGGTGTTGCGCGCGGTGTTACCGCCGCCCAACCAGCCCTTCTCGACCACGGCCACATTGGTGATGCCGTGCTCCTTGGCCAGGTAGTAGGCGGTCGCCAGGCCATGCCCGCCACCGCCGACGATGACCACGTCATAGACCTTTTTCGGGGTCGGCGTGCGCCACATCCGCTGCCAGTTTTCGTGATGGCTGAGAGAGTGCTTGAAGAGGCCGAAGCCCGAATAGCGTTGCATAGTCATTACTCCAAAACCGACTCAGCGATAAACCGGGAAGTCCGCGCACAGGGCCGCCACTTGCTGGGCGACATTGGCCTCGACATCGGCATCGCCGAGGTTGTCGAGAATGTCGCAGATCCAGCCGGCCAGCGTGACGCACTGGGCCACCTTGAAGCCACGCGTGGTCACCGCCGGGGTACCGATGCGCAGGCCCGAAGTCACGAACGGCGATTGCGGGTCGTTCGGCACGGCGTTCTTGTTGACGGTGATGTGGGCGCGGCCCAGGGCAGCATCGGCATCCTTGCCGGTCAGGCCCTGACGGATCAGGCTGACCAGGAACAGGTGGTTGTCGGTGCCACCGGACACTACATCGTAGCCGCGCTTGATGAACACGCCAGCCATGGCCTGGGCGTTGTCGATCACTTGCTGCTGATAAGCCTTGAAGCCAGGCTCCGCCGCTTCCTTGAAACACACCGCCTTGCCGGCGATCACGTGCATCAGCGGGCCGCCCTGGGCGCCGGGGAATACCGCGGCGTTGAGCTTCTTCTCGATCTCTTCGTTGGCCTTGGCCAGGATCAGGCCGCCACGTGGACCGCGCAGGGTCTTGTGGGTGGTGGTGGTGACCACGTCGGCGTAAGGCAGTGGATTAGGGTACAGACCGGCGGCGACCAGTCCGGCAACGTGGGCCATGTCGACGAACAACAGGGCGCCAACCTTGTCGGCGATCTGGCGGAAACGTGGAAAATCCAGGGTCTTGGAGTAAGCGGAGAAACCGGCAACGATCATCTTCGGCTTGTGCTCGACCGCCAGGCGCTCGACTTCGTCGTAGTCGATCAAGCCGGTGGTGGTGTCGATACCGTATTGCACCGCGTTGTAGAGCTTGCCCGAGGACGACACTTTGGCACCGTGGGTCAGGTGACCGCCGTGGGCCAGGCTCATGCCCAGAATGGTGTCGCCGGCCTGCAGCAAGGCCAGGTACACGGCGCTGTTAGCCGAAGAACCGGAGTGCGGCTGGACGTTGGCGTAGTCGGCGCCGAACAACTGCTTGGCGCGTTCGATGGCCAGGGCTTCGACTTTGTCGACGTGCTCGCAGCCACCGTAGTAACGCTTGCCCGGATAACCTTCGGCGTACTTGTTGGTCAGGCCGCTGCCCTGGGCCTCCATCACGCGCTTGCTGGTGTAGTTCTCTGACGCGATCAGTTCGATGTGATCTTCCTGGCGTTGCTCTTCGGCGTTCATCGCCGCCAGCAGTGCATCATCGTAGCCTTGGATTTGGTCTTGCTTGCTGAACATCGCGTCTCTCCCAGCGGCGGCGGTGCGCCTTTCGTCTCGGTGAGGCACGGACCGTTCGGTCGTGCCCTTTGGATGCGATGGTATGGCTGGCGCAGGCATGTCAAATGCCTATGGACGCCACGCAAAGGTGCGTTTACGACATGGGACCAAAGAGTCGGAGAGCAAGGCCTGCGCGATAGCACTGTGGGAGCAAAGCTTGCTCGCGATCCAGGCGCCCCGGGGCATGGCAGACCGCGGCGCTTTCATCGCGGGCAAGCCCTGCTCCCACGGGGTTAGGCGGCGACATGGCGAACCACGAGCAACAGCAGAAAATGCGCCGGATACAGCCCATAAGCCCAGCGCCGCATGGGCAATGGATGAAAACGACCCGCCTGTCGCAAAAGCATCAGCCCAAACCATGGCGCGATCAGGCAAGTCACCAGACCCCACAACGCCACCGCCCCCCCCAGCCACGCCGCGCCATACAACACCCGCCATTGGTTGGCCGCCAGGCAGACCAGCCCCGGTAACAAGGCCATGTACAAAGGACGCTTGAATACCAGCAACATCGCCAGCGGCAGCAGCACACCAAAGAAACCGAACATCAGTTGCGACGAAAACAGCGCCGCCAACAGCAACGCCATCGCCGCCAGGTATCGCGCCTCCAGGGTGGGCGCCTGCCAACAGCGTGCCACCAACAATCCCAGCACCAGGGTTGGCATCACATTCAGAGTGGCGGGATCTGGAATGAACAAGCGATAGGGGATTTCGCTGACAGCGCTGAATAACAACAGCCAGCCCAGGTAACGCCAAGGGGCGGTGCTGGCGTCGTTGCGCGCCAGGTTCGCCGCCATCGCCAGGCAAAACCAGGGGAACGCCAACCGCCCGGGCACGTAGAGCCAATCGACGGAGAACCCGACATATCGCAGATGATCGAGCACCATCGCCAGCAATGCAGACCATTTGAGCAGATCCAAAGCACCTTCGCGCCGATTCATGTGTACCGCGACTCAAAAGCTTTGTAGTTTTCCCACAGAAACATCCGGTGTGTTCCCCCGCTAATCTTGGGTAAAGTGCGCACCAACATCGACCACGGCGCTGTGAACTCAAGCACGCCGAAAACCAGGGAACGCCCCACCCGGGAATTCCGCCAGGGATCTTTACCCAGGACTCTCTACCTTAGGAGCAAGGCCATGACCGACAAGAGTCAACAGTTTGCCAGCGACAACTATTCCGGCATTTGCCCCGAGGCCTGGGCGGCCATGGAAGCAGCCAACCAGGGTCACCAACGCGCCTACGGCGACGACGAGTGGACCCACCGCGCGGCGGACGATTTCCGGGCCTTGTTCGAAACCGACTGCGAAGTGTTCTTCGCGTTCAACGGCACGGCGGCCAACTCTTTGGCGCTGTCCTCACTGTGCCAGAGTTACCACAGCGTGATCTGCTCGGAAACCGCCCATGTCGAAACCGACGAATGCGGCGCACCGGAGTTCTTCTCCAACGGCTCCAAGCTGCTGGTGGCACGCACCGAAAACGGCAAGCTGACCCCCGAGTCGATCCGCGAGATCGCCCTCAAGCGCCAGGACATCCATTATCCCAAGCCCCGGGTCGTGACCCTGACCCAGGCCACGGAAGTCGGCAGCGTCTACACCCCGGAAGAAATCCGCGCCATCAGCATCACCTGCAAGGAACTGGGGCTGAACCTGCACATGGACGGCGCACGCTTTTCCAACGCCTGCGCCTTCCTCGGCTGCTCGCCGGCCGACCTGACCTGGAAGGCCGGCGTGGACGTGCTGTGTTTCGGCGGCACGAAAAACGGCATGGCGGTGGGCGAAGCGATTCTGTTCTTCAACCATGACCTGGCCGAAGACTTCGACTATCGCTGCAAACAGGCCGGGCAACTGGCCTCGAAGATGCGTTTCCTCTCCGCGCCCTGGGTCGGTTTGCTGCAAAATCAGGCCTGGCTCAAGCACGCCCGCCACGCCAACCGCTGCGCCCAACTACTGGCAGAGCTGGTCAGCGACATCCCCAGTGTGGAATTGATGTTCCCGGTCCAGGCCAACGGCGTGTTCCTGCAACTCTCGGAACCGGCCATCGCCGCGCTGACCGCCAAGGGCTGGCGCTTCTACACCTTCATTGGCAAAGGTGGCGCACGCTTCATGTGCTCGTGGGATACCGAGGAAGCGCGGGTGAGGGAATTGGCGGCGGATATTCGGGAAGTGATGAGCGCCTGAAGCAACGGCCGACATGATGATCGTTCCCACGCTCTGCGTGGGAACGCCTCTACGGACGCTCCGCGTTCGGCTCTTGGGGACGCAGAGCGTCCCTGGCTGCATTCCCACGCAGGAGCGTGGGAATGATCATCGAGGGTGTGCGGACTATTCCCACCCGCCTCGTGCCCTCTTCGTCTATCGCCAAACGTCTCGAAGACTGCAAGATGGTCATTCCCCGCAGCAAAGGAATGCATCCCATGGGCCGGAGCCGCTACGTCATCACCGAACCCGACAAGCCCCACTTTCTCACCTGCACATTGATGGAGTGGCTGCCGCTGTTCATTGGCCCCTACCTCGTCGATCACTTGCTCGGGTGCTGCTGGCGCTATCAGCAAACCCATCAGAATTTGCAACTGTTCGGCTATGTCGTTCTGGAAAACCATCTGCATTTCGTTGCCCAGGCTCCGAACCTGAGCAAGTATCTGTCAGTTCAAATCCTTTACGGCACGCCAGATTATCGACGACCTGCAAAGCAAAGGCGCTGAGCGGGCTTTGCAACGCCTGCGGTTCAACAAACGAGCCCATAAACAGGACAGGGTTTATCAGCTCTGGCAAGAAGGCTCACACGCGGAGCAGATTTATAGCGAAACGGTAATGCGCCAGAAGCTGGACTACATCCATTTCAACCCGGTGAAACGTGGATATGTGGAATTACCGGAACATTGGCGCTATTCCAGTGCGCGTAATTATGCGGGGATGGAAGGGTTGATTGAGATTCAGCGGTGGTATTAGCGCATAGACAGCAGACTGCGACGAAGCTGGGACGCAGAGCGCCCCTGGTTGCATTCCCACGCAGGAGCGTGGGAACGATCAGGTCGCGATGGCTGTGAAATCGATCGTTCCTCACGCTCTGCGTGGGAATGCAGCCCGGGACGCTCCGCGCTCCCCTTGCGCCGAGCATGTGTCAGAACTCGATCCGCACATCCCCCTTCGGCACGCTGCAGCACGACAGGATGTAGCCCTCGGCCTCGTCGTCCTCGGTGATCCCGCCGTTGTGGTCCATCTCCACTTCCCCGCCCAGTTTCAAGACCTTGCAGGTGCCGCAGATGCCCATGCCACAGGCCTTGGGGATCATCATGCCGAGCTTGGCGGCGGCGGCGTGAACGGTCTCTCCCGGCCCCACGCGAATACTCTTGCCGGAGGCGGTGAACTCCACCAGATGCAGGTCCGCCATATCGACTTCCGGGGCATCGGCAGCCTGCTCGGCTTGCTCCACCGCGTCGGCACGAGCTTCCGCTGGCGTGGCGCCGAAAGATTCCTCGTGGTAACGCGTCATGTCGAAGCCAGCAGCTTCCAGCAGACGCTTGACCGCGTTCATGTAGGGCGTCGGCCCACAGCAAAACACTTCGCGCTCCATGAAGTCCGGCGCCATCAGCTCCAGCATCTTGTGGTTCAGATAGCCGCGATACCCGGCCCAGGGCTCGCCCAGCCCGTGTCTTTCGCAAATCAGGTGTAAGCTGAAATTATCGATCCGCGACGCCATATGTTCCAGCTCACGGTGATAGATGATGTCCTTAGGCGAGCGGGCGCTGTGGATAAACACCATGTCAACGTTGGCATTGGTGTCGTAGTACCAGCGAGCCATGGACATCACGGGCGTGATACCAACGCCGCCGCTGAGGTAAAGCACCTTCGGGTTCGAGAAGTCGATGGCATTGAACAGACCGACCGGCCCGTGCACCGCCAGCTCCTGGCCTTCGTGCAGGGTGTCGTGCAGCCAGTTGGAAACCTTGCCTCCCGGCACGCGCTTGATGGTCACCGAAAAACTGTAAGGCACCGACGGCGAGCTGGAGATGGTGTAGGAACGCATGATCGGCTGACCTTCGATTTCCAGCTCCAGGGTGACGAACTGCCCTGGCTTGAAAAAGAACAGGATCGGCTGGTCAGCCATGAAGCAGAAGGTGCGCACATCCCAGGTTTCCTGGATGACTTTGACGCAACGGACAATGTGACGACCATTGGCCCAGGTCTGGGTGGTTACCGGGTTCAGGAAGCTGTTGGACATGCTGATCTCCACGGCCGACTGTCGGCCTCTTATGAGGCGATTCTGCTTATAGCGCGAACCGCCCATTTACCTATCTGCGACATTCACATGCTTACCGCGACCAGCCCCCAACGACAGGACCTTGCGCGTCGGGAACAGATTGGGCCATGTCGCCCATGGATAAGGTTGCGCACCTGCGCGGCCCCACACTCGCCCCCAACAGATAAATAATATTTTCTGCCTTGCGTAGCACATTTGATTAGCCACTTTCGCCGGCCACGTAGAGGCCATGAGGATACAATGATGGACGTCACCGCAACCCTGAGCCTGGGCGATCCGCTGGAACCCGCACGCAAGGCCACCGCGCAAATGCTGCAAGAGCGCGAGCGCACCTTTTCGTTGCCGCAACCGTTCTACAGCGATGAGCGTCTGTTTGATATCGATATGCAGGAAATCTTCCAGAAGGAATGGCTGATTGCCGGCATGACCTGCGAAATCCCGGCCAAGGGCAACTACCTGACCCTGCAAATCGGCAAGAACCCGATCATCGTGATTCGCGGTGCCGAAGGCGTGGTGCACGCATTCCATAACGTCTGCCGCCACCGCGGTTCGCGGCTGTGCACCAGCGACAAGGGCAAGGTCGCCAAACTGGTCTGCCACTATCACCAGTGGACCTACGAGCTGGACGGTCGCCTGCTGTTCGCTGGCACCGAGATGGGCGCCGACTTCGACATGAAGCAATACGGCCTCAAGCCAGTGAACGTGAAGACCGCCGGTGGCTACATTTTCATCAGCCTGGCCGAGAACCCGCCGGCCATCGATGACTTCCTGTCGACGCTGACCCATTACATGGAACCCTACGACATGGAAAACACCAAGGTGGCGGTGCAAACCACCTTGATGGAGAAGGCCAACTGGAAACTGGTGCTGGAAAACAACCGCGAGTGCTACCACTGCAGCGGCGCGCATCCAGAACTGCTCAAAAGCCTGCTGGAATGGGACGACGTCACCGACCCACGCGCCGACCAGGCGTTCAAGGACCACGTGGCCGCCTCCGCCGCCGCTTGGGACGCCGAGAAGATCCCTTACGCCCACGCCAGCTTCGGCCTGCGTAACCGCATCGTGCGCATGCCGCTGCTCAAGGGCACCGTGTCGATGACCATGGACGGCAAGCAAGGCTGCGCCAAGCTGATGGGCCGCATCAAGAACCCGGACCTGGGCTCGATGCGCATCCTGCACTTGCCGCACTCATGGAACCACTGCATGGGCGACCACATCATCGTGTTCACGGTGTGGCCGATCAGCGCCCAGGAAACCATGGTCACCACCAAGTGGCTGGTGCACAAGGACGCGGTCGAAGGTGTGGACTACGACGTCGCGCGCATGCGCCAGGTCTGGGACGCCACCAACGACCAGGACCGTCGCCTGGCCGAAGAAAACCAGCGCGGCATCAACTCCACCGCCTACCAGCCAGGCCCGTACTCCAAGACTTATGAGTTCGGCGTGGTGAACTTCGTCGACTGGTACAGCGAACGCATGCTCAACAACCTGGGGGCCGAACCTGCGCCGTACCTCAAAGGTGTTCCGGTCCAGAGCTAAGTCAGAAGCATCGCGAGCAGGCTCGCTCCCACAAGAAATCTTTTGCGCACCGAAGATCAAATGTGGGAGCGAGCCTGCTCGCGATAGCAGCCTCACATTCACCCGATTACTGGGAAGACCACCGCACCGACCCATCCTCCCCATAAAAAGTCTCGACAATCTCCTCCCCCACCAGCCGCACCTTCACATACCCGTTCAACACCCGTTGCGGGTATGCCTTGTCCCCCGCCAGCTGCGTTTCCGACCACAACACCCCGGCATGTCCGTTCAACTCGCTGGTAGTGCCGTATGGGATCGCCCCATGCCCGGCGCAGCGCGCATGCAACCCGCCTTGCGGCGCGTAGCAAATACCGTTGTGCAAATGCCCCCAATACCAATAGTCCGGCTCACGCCCCAAGGCATCGCACACCGGTTGGTAAAGCGCCGTTTTGTTGTGCCCGGAAATATCAAAACCCTGGTGATGACTGAGCACCATGAGCTTTTTGCGCTTGGGCAGGGTCTTCATCCATTCGATCTGCTGGGTATTGAGGGTGCCGTCCATGTACAAATTCATCACGTCCGAGGCGTAGGCGCTGTCGAGGCCGACCACCAGCCAGTCGTCGTTGTACAAGGCAAAGTAACTGGTGCCCTGTTGCACCGGGAAACGCTTGGCCAGTTCCTTGAAATAGCCGTGGGCACCGCTGTACATCTCATGGTTGGAATTGAGGGTGAACGCGCCATGCTTGCCCTGGGGCCAGCCGACCATGTCGACGTCTTCCTGGGAATGGGTACCGGCGTAATACACGTCACCCAGATGAATGGTGAAATCGGCCAGGGCCAGTTGCATCTGGTTGGCCACCGCCACCGCCGGGGCGTGACTGTCGAACGGCCCGGTGCCCCAGTCGCCAGCGATGGCCAGCACGACGTCGTTGTCCATTTTCACCAACGCCGGGTTGGTGGCGAATTGCGCGTGATGGCGCAGGTTCTCGATCCACTTGAGCAACGCCTCACTCCACAACAGGTCCAGCAGTTCCCATTTGCGGCAACCGAGCAAGGTGCCGTCCTTGAGCACGCGGGTCGGTAGCTCGTCCTCGGTTTGCGGCAAGGCGCTGGCATTGCCGATCTTCAGGATCGAAAGACCGTGGGCCAGCTCCCACGGCACGGCCGGTTCGTCGTCCGGCAGATCGCCGTGGTCGATCACGTGCCGAGCCTGGTCGTGACCGCGCTGGAGCAGCTTGACGATGGCCTCGAACTCTTCGGGCTCCAGGTCGTTGACGAGTTTTTTCCAGGACATCTCCAGCCGCGTGACCAACCCGTGCAGGCGGACTTTGACCTTGTCGAACTCATGCTCCCAATGGTGCAGTAATGACATGTGAACGCTCCTTCGCAGTGCCCTGGACTACAGGGTTTTCATGAATTCGATCAGGGCCCGTTTGTCGGCATCCGACAACTGCGTGCCATACAGGTGGCCGCCGTTGTGGTTGCCTTCCAGGCGGGTGTCATATTTGAAATCCGCCGACGCCTTCATCTGCGCGCCGCCGGTGATGAAGCCGACCTTCTCCTGGTCGTAGATGTCGGAGCCGGTGTAGAACACCTGCGGACGCTGTTCCGGCGCTTGCAGCAAATCCCACAGGGTCGGCACCGAACCGTTGTGCAGGTACGGCGCGCGCAACCAGATGCCGTCGGTGGGCGTGTTGCTGTAGCTCTGGGTCTTGCGGTAGGCGCCGAAGTCAAACGGTGGTTTCTTGAAGCCGTGGAATGCCGTCACCAAGCCGGTGGTGAAGGAGTTCAGGCGATGGGGATCGGTGCCCAACTGATCGATGTTGGTGGTGACCTGGCCGGTGTCGCTGCGGCCGAAGTCATGGCAACCGGCACAGTTTTTCTCCCAGATCGGTTTACCCTGGGCGACTTTCGCCTGGTCCAGGGCGAACGGCCAGGCCGGCGGCTTGTGGCCCAGCAGCCAATTGGTCACGCGGTTGAAGCTGGGCGGCAGCACCGATTGCGGCGTCGCGCCCACGGCCATCGCCGCTGCGTAGTTGCGTTCGTGGATCTTGTTGTTATTGCCGTCCCAATGCAGGTACATGGACTCGCGGGGTTTCTGGTTCCAGACCTGCGGCAGGTCCACGGTGCCGATGGTGGAGTCATCCGGGAAGCCGAACACCACCATTTTGGTCGGGTTGAAGGTGTCGGTCCGCCCTGGCCCTTGGGCGGGGCGCAGCTTCTGCCAGGCGTAAGCCTGCTTCTGCTTGAGCAGCGCGCTCTTGGCCATCGGGATGATCAGGTAGCGGTTGTAGAGCTTTTCGAAGAAACCCAGCTGGAACTTGCCATTAATCGCCGCCATCACCGCATCGGGGGTGAATTTCGGATCGCTGGCACACTCGTAGGCGAACCACTGGAAGGCCTGCAGTTGCAAGGTATTGGCCGGTGCGCTGGCGACCGGAACCGCGACGTCACTGGCATTGGCCCGATAGGAGCCGGTGTGACACAGGGCGCAGTTGGGCTCCACCGTGGGGTAGCCGAGCTGCCGCTTGGCCATGCCGATGGGCAGATCGTTGCCGTTTTCATAAAGAAACCCGAATACCTCGTAGCCGCCCGGCTTGGGCAGCCTTTCCGGGCACATCTGCGGCAGCACGGCGAACAGGTAGTAGGGAATCCGCGCCTCAATACCCAGGCCGATGGCGGCGTATTTGTAATGGTCTTCGTCGGAGTCGAAGTCCGGTTGCGGCACTTCGCGGACCATCTGGTACCAGGTCTGGTAACCGATGAAACCCAGCAGCAATACCACCACCAACGTGCCGACCTTGAAGCCGTGGCTCTGCCAGCGCAGCGCCCAGCCGGCGCGCCATTCCCGCCATCCGGCGCAGAGCAAGGCCAACGGACGATTGGCCACCGGGCAGCCCAGGTACAGCAGCACACCCAGGATCAGGAACATGCTCAGGTCGCCCATCAACATCGGCACAAACACCTGGCCCTGGTTGTTGGTGTTGATCAGGTAGATCCAGAACACCACCGCCACCAGCCGCGACAGCACACACAGCCAGGAATGCACCACGAAACGCGGCGCGTTGAACCCCGAAGGCATGTAGAACAGGCTGATGCCCACCAGCAACATGCC
The DNA here is from genome assembly GCF_963970515.1 of Pseudomonas sp. RL_5y_Pfl2_73. Classification (NCBI taxonomy): domain Bacteria; kingdom Pseudomonadati; phylum Pseudomonadota; class Gammaproteobacteria; order Pseudomonadales; family Pseudomonadaceae; genus Pseudomonas; species Pseudomonas sp. RL_5y_Pfl2_73. The sequence goes on from NZ_CAXAPD010000004.1 coordinate 135,675, forward strand.
GGCGTTTTCCAGCCAGGGATCGGATAACACGGGCGGCAGGCCGAGCATGGACGTCAGCAACGCCGGCGCAAACAGCGCCGGGATCGCGAAGACCATGTTCATGACAATCCCGACCCAGATGATGCGTTGGAACCAACGGATGTAAGTGTTCATGGCACCCTTTTCCTTATTCTTGACTCACCACACAGGGCCAGAGATTGCTCCCGCTAAGCTCTGTAGGAGCTGTCGAGCACAGCGAGGCTGCGATCTTTCCAAAGACACTTGAATCTCAAGCGAAAGATCAAGATCAAGATCAAGATCAAGATCAAGATCAAGATCAAGATCAAGATCAAGATCAAAAGATCGCAGGCTTCGCCAGCTCCTACGGAGCTTCAACCGAGCGCCGTCTTCTCCAGGTGCTCAAGGATGATCGGATACACATCCACCACCGCATCCTTGCCGAACATGCAGTCGATATGGCCGTACCCGGGCACTTCGTGACGGCTGAACAACTGCGGGCCGTGCATCTCGCACAGTCGTTCGTAGGTCTTGAGGGTGCTTTGCGGCAAGTAGCACTGGTTGTCGGCACCGCTGATGAAGCAGATCGGCAACTTCAACCGATCGAAATGGGGCATGTAGACGTCGTTGCCCTTGAAGTCCACCAGGTGTCCCTTGCGCACGATCAGCGCCAGGTGCTCGAAGGTCTGGATGTTCGACTCGCCGAACAACTCATGCAGGTTGTCGTGCAGGGTTTCGTTGAGGGTGTCGTGGCGGTACAGCGACGCATACATGAACGTGATGCGATGGCAGACCGGGTTGGTGCAGTAGCCCTGGGCCTCGATCCGGGCATAGCCGTTAAGGGCCTTGTCGTAGAGTTTGTTGAACCAGCTTTCCTTGGTGTCGGCATAGGCCGTGAGGGACTTGATACCGACGGCATCGAGCATCCCCGGCAAGTGCAAACCGGCCTTCAGCCCTGTGGCGGTGGCGACCACCGTGTCGGCGGCGATCTGCGAGCAGACCACCGAGCGCACCCCTTGCAAGCCTGCCAGCATCGACATGAAGAAAGTCGTCGCGCCATAGCAATGCACCACGCACTGCACGTCACGGGCCAGGGTCGCCTGCTGGATCTGCTCGATGGCGGCCTTGAAATCGTACTGGGCCACCTGGTCGCCGTTCCATTCATTTTTGCTGGCCGGCAGCAGGATGCTCACCCGCAGATCCAGCAGCCAGACGTCGTACTCATGCTTGCAGAGATATTCCAGCAGGTTGGTGTGGATGGTGTCGGTGGAGAAAATATTCGAGCCCACGCCCAGGCCATGAACCAACATCACCGGGCCTTTGGTACCGGCCTGGTAACGCGTCAGGCGTAGCTCGACGTTGTCTTCAGTCTGGAAGAAATGCACCACCGGTGGCGGCGCATCCAGTGGTCGTTTCAACCGGGGCGGCGCGTCCGGGTTGAAGTAGACATCGCCAGCGAAGACACCACCGTAGCTCTCCCACAAGATGCCGGCAAAGAACTTGCCGAACCGCGCCAGTGCCTCCACGCGCTCACGCTCATTGCGGGCGTTGAGTACTTTCATGGTGGTCATTTGCTTGGCGAAGTCGGCCGGCAGAATGTGCATCACCCCCGAACCGATCACCGCACCGGTCTTGTCCGGTCCACGATAGAGCGTGACGTACAGGGTGCTGGTGTCGGGCCAGATGTTCAGCACGCCGTTGTCTTCGGGCACGGTCTTGAAGGCGCTGAAATAATAGTCGCTGCCGTCTTCAGCGGTCAGCTTCATGTCATAGTTCATGTGCCGCACGCCCACCTGTTCCTGATACTGCTCGAACAGGTTGAACACCCCATTGCTGGCGACCAGCGGATGCGCTGAGAGCAGCGGTGCATCCAGGGTGCCCACCAGGGTCGCGGCGTGTTCCGGCTCCTTGATCAGCCGGTTGAGGTCAGCGGCGGTGATGGTCAGGGTGAACTCGATGGGTGAATTCTCGGTCTTGCCGCGCTTGGCCGCCGCTTCGTACAGGCTGAGGTCGGTGCCCTGGGGCTGGGTGAAGGCGGTGGAAAAGTAGCCCTTCATGGTTTCGGTGAACTGCACGCCGAGGGTCGGCGCCGCCACCGCTTTGCGCGGGGCTGAAGGCAGCGTGTAGTCGATGATCCAACCGCGGTCGGCCGCCAACAGCCCCATGTTGCGCTCGCTCACCGCCGAAATAGTCAGCAACGGGTTGACCGCCAGGGACGTGGGGATCACTGCGCCGTCCGTCACGTACAGCCCCGGGTAGACATCGGTGCCACTGGCGCCACTGAACACCTGGCCCTTGTGGTTGACCACGCCTTGGGTCGCATCCTCGCCCATCACGCAACCGCCCAGCGGATGGACCGAGACGATGCTGTGCTTGAGCAGCTTGGTCCAGATCGGGTTCTCGACCCAGATCCCGCCCAGGGCCTTGGTGCTCTGGTGCAGCCGCTCGTTGCCGAGGGTGACGTTCTCCTGTTCGCCGACGCCGGGCCAGTCGATGCGCAACTGGTCCTTGTTGTCGAGCAGCATGCGCCCCTTGGCGTTGTCATGGCTCATGATCAAGTAGGTCTGCATATTGTGCAGTGCGCCGTGATACGGTCCGCGCAGAAAACTCTCGGTTTCGCGCCCCTTGTACCTGAGGCTGGCGCCGAAACCGGTGTCGGTGGGCGCGCCGATCATCTCGGAAAACGCCGCCATGCTCGGCACCATGGCCCGGCCGAGCGCGCCGGGAATCGACCCTTCCTCGATGACCATGCGGCTGCGCCAGTCACCCTCGGTGCGCATGTCGATGATCGAGGTGATGCACGGCCCCACCGGGTCCAGCTCCTTGGCCGAATGGGCACCGAAGCCGATGCCGTTGATGACCTGGTCGCAGTTGTGGCCGAAGCCGAGGATGTCGCCGTTGCCGCTCATGTGCTCGCCCAATTGGCTGGACATGGACAGGCCCTTGTCCCGCGAGCGCAACATGATTTCAGTGGAGCCCAGGGTGCCGGCGGACACCACCACGATGTCGGCGCGCACGAACAGGGTGGGCGCCGCGAACATCTCGCGGCCGCTGTCCAGGTACTGGAAGTGCACGATCCAGCCATCGCCGTCGCGCTCCAGGTACCGCACCTCGGCCTGGCAGAAAATCTGCGCACCGTGGTTCCAGGCATCGGGCAGGTAGTTCATCAGCGTGGTGTTCTTGGCCTTGTTGTTACAGCCCGAGACGCAATCACCACAGCCATTGCACGGTAGCTGTTCGACGCCAACGTGGTTGAGGTTGTTGGGCAGCTTGTCGAAGGTCACGTTGATCGGCGGCTTGTAGAAATGCGCGCCTTGCTTGAGGTAATCGGCCGACTTCTTGTGGGCATCCAGCTTGGGCAGGTTCGGCTCCGACGCCGGGTACGAATTAGGCTTGAGCATCTCCCGGGCCCGCGCGTAGCCGTCCTTGAGCAGCGTGTCGCGGTGCTCACGGACCGCCTGGGGCCAGCGCGGGTCCTCGAACACGCCAGGCTCGGGCTCCAGCGAAACGTTGGCATTGATCAGCGACGTGCCGCCCAGGCCACAACCGACCACCACGTTCTGCTGGGCGTTGACGTGCAGGTCGAATAGCCCGGTGCGCGAACCGATGTGGCCATCCGGGTCGTGGACTTGCAGTTCCTCGGTGGCCGCGAGCAGGGTATTGGGGTATTCGCCGGGCTGAATTTCCCGCCCCCGCTCCAGCAGGCACACCTTGCGCCCGGCCCGGGACAAACGCGAGGCAGCAATGCCGCCACCGTAGCCGGAACCGATGACGATCACGTCGTAGTGTTCCTGGATGTCACTGATGGGGGTCGAGATCCGTGTCATGTTCAAGTCCTCTCAGGCAGAAGGGGCAACTCTGCGGTTGCCTGCAAATCGACAGGCGCACGAACGCCTGGCCACCGGCCCTTGCAGGGTCCGGCGGCAGTCAACGGTGCGACAGGGAAAACCCGGGCGCTATAGACGCGCACGCTGATTGACGGCGCGACGATGAGTGCGTTTGTGCAACGAGGTGGGAGGTGTCGGGACGCAGGTCACCGATGAAAGCAGGTGTGGGTGGGGGGCCTTGCTATCCATCATGTGCTCTCCCTGAACCTGATGTGGATAAAGTCGCGATGTCCTTGTGCCATGAAGTGAAGACAGCCCAAAGACCCTCGTCAAGGGTGTGACTTAGAACTGTATGAAATTTGATCTATCGCGATTTTCGCTATGCCGGCCGTGGCTTGCAGCGTTTGGCGAACAAGTTATCCACATGGCCACCCACAGCAAATGGGGACAAGTGCACACATGCCCGGCATTTCTCCACCGACAACGTGAATAAAAACCGTGACTTATGAACAATGACGGTTTTTCCGGTCTATCGGTTGTTTTTTGATCAAGCGCCTGTACGCCCCGGAATGCTTGGTCTGTGGAGGTGAGCGAACACCTTATCCACAGAAGCACCAACAGTGTTTGGGGGTAATTTTGACGATGCTGTGGAAAAACCCTTGGACGGCTTATAAATCGAGGTTTTCCGGAGGTTTTCCTGACTAAAAAAGTAAATTGATCAGTTTATGATCAATTCGATGAGCGCCCCGGCCCGTCTGGCTTGTAGCGTAGAGCAAACATCTTATCCACAGAAGCGCCAACAGAGATTGGGGGCAAGTTTCGGCTGAAACGGCCCGTTACTCACAGACAAAAGCCAATAAAAACCAAGGCTTAGGCTGGATGTTTTTTGAGCGCAGGCCGGCAGGGCCCGATTTACATAGGGTGCAGCGAGGGGCGAACAGGTTATCCACAGAGGCGCGCACAGGGATTGTGGGTAACACGCATTCCACTTGTGGGAGCGGGCTTGCTCCCACAGAGGGTTCTGGTGAAGCCGCCATGACGGTCAAGGCCGATGCATGAGGTACGCCTCTCCCGTCACCCGAATCAGTGGATGCGGGACAACCTGACAGGTTTTGACGATGCCAAAGCCCTGGCGCTCATAAAAGCGCCGGGCACCGGTATTCGCGGCGTAGTCGATCAAGCTCAGGCCTTTGAGCGCCAGTTGGTCGGCACGCTGTTGCGCCAGCTCAAGAAAACGCGCGCCGAGCCCCCTGTTACGCCAGCCTTCATGCAGGGCCAGGCTTGAGATATAGAGGGTGTCGGGCACTTCCATGTCGGCGTAGGGCGCCAGAACCGGATCGGTCACCGGAGCCGCCAGCGGATCCTCGCGCGTCACATAACAGTGCATCATGCCGATGACCCGGCTATTGGCCTGGGCGACAAGGCAGTTCTGGTAGGAAAAATCGACATTTTCTCGTGCATAACGAGCAGCCCCCACGTCCAGGAGGTCCTGCCCTGGCCCCGCCAATTGACTCCAGATGTAATCCGACGCGCCCTCTGAGGAAATCCGGAACAGATGGGCGATCTCCCACGCATCCGTGGGCAAGGCCGGACGAAATTCAACTTCCATTGATCGATTCCATTGGCTGACAAGCGTTTTTTCATGCGCAGGTTTGTGGCGCGGCAGCACGCCGGGCCAGCAGGTTTATGGCCGGATGTTGAGGTTGATCGTTTTTTAAGCAAAGGCCTGGACGACCCGATTGGCGCCGTGTGCGGCGAGGGCCGAACAGGTTATCCACAGAGGGGCGCACAGGGATTGTGGGTAACACGCATCTCAATTGTGGGAGCGGGCTTGCTCGCGAAAGCGGTGTGTCAGGCAACCCTTATGTCGACTGCTGCACCGCCTTCGCGAGCAAGCCCGCTCCCACAGTTTTTGTCTTGAGCCTGAGTCTAGCGAACCACCCCTTCCTCCACCAGCAGCTTGAGAATCGCCTCGGCCCCCGCCTCCGGGCTCACACCCTTGAGCACTTGCCCGCCTCCGCCGCTGGCCTTGGCCGTGGCGGCTTTCATGCGGTCGGCGCCGCTCTTGGCCTTGATCACTTTCAAGCGTTTGGGTCGCGGCTTGGCCGGTTGCAGGGTCGCCACCGCCAGCAAGCTGTCGTCGATCACCTCGATTTCCTCGCCATGCAACGCCCCGCGCCGGGCCGGGCCGTAGGCGCTTTGCCGAGGTTTTGGCGCAGCGTTATCCACAGTGGCCAGGAACGGCAGGCGCACTTTGAGACGGCGCCGTTGGCCGCGGGGCAAGGCTTGCAGCACCAGGGCCACGCCACCGTCGATGGATTCGACCTGGGCCAGCCCCACCACCAGCGGCCAACCGAGATTCTCGGCCAGCAGGAACGGCAACATGCCCGACCCTTCGCCGGTTTCCGCCTGGCTACCGGTGAGCACTACTTGGGCGCCGGCGTCACGCAGGTAATCGGTCAGGGCCGGCAACGCGTCGGCGCCGACGGGGTTTTCCAGCACGAGCAGTTCATCCAGGCCCATGCCCAGGTAGGCGCGCAGGGCCGGTTCGGCCACGTCCCCGGCGTGCAGCACTTGCAGGTCGCTGCCGGCCAGTTGCAGGCCCAATTCCACGGCCCGGGCGTCCTGCTCGGCGCGCCGGGGTCGCCCGGAAGTGGGGTGGGCGCCGATGGACACGAGGCTGATCACTTGGGTACTCATCAACTTATCCTTCTTAAGCCGCATCGCGCTTGGCTTCGTTGCGGTAAGCCTCTACCGCCGCGATCAAGGCCTGGAGAATCGCCGCGCTGTCACCGATCACCGACAGGTCCGCCCGTTTGATCATGTCGCAACCCGGATCGAGGTTGATCGCCACCACCTTGTCGCAGGCGCCAATGCCCTGCAGGTGCTGGATCGCCCCGGAAATCCCCACGGCCACGTAGACCCGCGCCGTGACCCAGGTGCCAGACGCACCGACCTGGCGATCCCGGGCCATGAAACCGTCGTCCACCGCCACCCGCGAAGCGCCTTCGGTGGCGCCCAGGGCCGCAGCGGTCTTGTGGAAAAGATCCCAGTCCTTGACCCCGTTGCCGCCGGAGAAAATGAATTCGGCCTCGGCCATCGGGATCGCGCCCGGGTCCACCGCCACCGCGCCGAGGTCTTCGATACGCGACAAGCTGCGGGCCACGCTTGTGGATAACTCCACCGGCAAGGCTTCGTGGCGGGTGTCGCTGACCGGCTCGGCGCATTCGGCCGCCGCCAGGATCAAGCGCGCCAACGGCCGAGCCAGGTCCTGCAGGCCGGCACCGGCACGGCCGATGCACTCTTCGCCCTTGACCTGCCAGACCCGCGTGGCCGGGCGTTCACCCAAGGCGGCGGCAAAGCGTCGGCCCAGTTCGCCGCCACCGCTGCGACTGTCAGGCAACAGCCAATGGCGTGGGCTGAATTGGTTATCCACAGCCCGCAGGCCTTGCACCCGTTGCTCCGGTGCATAACCGCTGAAGGCCTCGCCTTCCAATACCAGCAAGCGGTCGACACCCGCCGTGGCGAAGGTGCTTTCCTTGTGCTCGCCGAAGACCACCGCCAACACTGCGCCGTCGCTACCGGCAAGCTGATGGGCCAGGCCAAGCAGATCGCGGTCGTGGCTGCTGAGGCGGCCACCGACCATGTCCGGCACCACACTGATGTAGAACGCCGGCTGCGCTACTTGATGCAGCGGCAGTTGCACTTCAGCGGCGGCGGTACGCTTGCTCGCGCCACCCTGCTGGGCGCCGCTGCGGTCGATGCGCTTGATGCCGTTAGGGCCAATGAAACCAACGCCATGAACGTTCTTGCGGATGATGCCATTGGGCCCCATCCAGCTATGCTGCACCGGTTGCATGGCCGCATGCAGCGGGTGCAAGCGGTTGCGGGCGATCCACTCGGCGCGAGGGTCGCGGCGGATGATGTCGCTCATTAATGCACCTCCGCAGGTTCACGTTTGACTGGCGTCACCGGTTTGTTCGGGGCCGTGCCTTCCAGCAGCGCGTCGGCCACCAGTTCGGCAATGTCCTTGATCATCGGCCGCGGTTCGACCACGCCTTCCAGCATGGCGGTGCACTGTGGACAACCCACCGCCACCAGTTCGGCGCCGGTCTCGCGAATGTCGTCCATGCGCATGTCGGGAATCCGCTGCTTGCCCGGGATGTCGGTGATCGGCGCACCGCCGCCACCGCCGCAGCAACGCGAACGGAAACCGGAACGCTGCATCTCCTTGACCTCGATACCCAGCGCACGCAGCACCTGGCGCGGCGCCTCGTATTCGCCGTTGTAGCGGCCCAGGTAGCACGGGTCGTGATAAGTCACGCTGTCGCCCTTGTGCTGGCCAAGGTTCAGTGCCCCGGCGTCGATGATTTGGGCCAGGTAGGTGCTGTGGTGCTGCACCAGGTAGTTGCCATCGAAGGCGCCGTATTCGTTTTTCAGCACGTGGAAGCTATGGGGGTCGCAGGTGACGATACGGTTGAAACTGTATTTGGCCAGGGTCTGGATATTGCGCTTGGCCAGCAGTTGGAACGTCGCTTCATCACCCAGGCGCCGGGCCACGTCGCCGCTGTCGCGCTCTTCGAGGCCGAGCACGGCAAAGTCGATGTTCGCCGCCTTGAGCACTTTGACAAAGGCGCGCAAGGTGCGTTGGTTGCGCATGTCGAAGGCACCGTCGCCGACCCAGAACAGCACGTCGGTGGATTTCACCTCGCTGAGCAGGTTCAGGTTCAGGTCCGCCGCCCAGTTCATCCGCCCGCCCGGGGCGAAGCCGCCAGGGTTGTCGGTGGCGATGAGGTTTTCCAGCACCTCGGCGCCCTTGTTTGGCGTGGCGCCTTTTTCCAGGGTCAGGTGGCGGCGCATGTCGACGATGGCATCGACGTGCTCGATCATCATCGGGCATTCCTCGACGCACGCCCGGCAGGTGGTGCAGGACCACAGGGTCTCGGCGTCCACCAGGCCGTTGACGATCGGCTGATGCGGGTTGCCGCTGTGTTCGCCCACGGGTTTACCCGGATAGGGGCTGCCAGCGAACTTCGCATCGGTACCGCCGGCCAGGCCGACGACCATGTCCTGGATGAGCTTTTTCGGGTTCAGCGGCTGGCCGGCGGCGAACGCCGGGCAGGCCGCTTCGCACTTGCCGCACTGCACGCAGGCGTCGAAACCGAGCAATTGGTTCCAGGTGAAATCCTTGGGTTTCTCAACGCCCAACGGTGCAGCGGGGTCGTTCAGGTCCAAAGGTTTGAGGCCGGTTGAGCGGCCGCCACCAAAGCGTTCGGCGCGGCGATGCCAGGCCAGGTGCAAGGCCCCGGCAAAGGCATGTTTCATCGGCCCGCCCCAGGTCATGCCGAAGAACATTTCCGACACACCCCAAAGCACGCCCAGGCCCAACAACGCCACCAATACCCAGCCCCCGAAGTCTGCCGGCAAGATCCCGGCGACCGGCAAGGTCACCAGGAAAAAACTGATGGAAAACGCAAACAGGCTCTTGGGCAGGCGCATCCACGGGCCTTTGGACAGCCGTGAAGGTGGATGACGACGACGCAGGGCAATGAAGATCGCGCCGCTGAACATCAGCAGCGTGGCGAACAGCAAGGCATAGCCCAGAATGCGGTTCTGCAGGCCGAAACCATGCACCAGAATCGCCAGCAGCGCCGCCAGCACAAAGCCACCCGCCGTGGCGACGTGGGTATTGGCGATGTATTTGTCCCGCGCCACCACATGGTGCAAATCCACCATATAGCGCTTGGGCATGGCGAAAAGACCGCCGATCAGGTCGACCTTGGCCGGTCGTCCGCGACGCCACATGTTCACCCGCCGCAAGGCGCCAAGGACCGCGAGGCCCAGGGCGGCAAACAGCAGGATGGGAAGAAGGGTGTTCAGCATGGTGAAGCTCCCAAAGACCTCAGGTCTTGCAGGCACAGAAACCTGGATGTCTTGCTCGATTCCTGTGGGAGCAAGGTTTGCCCGCGATGCGATCGACTCGGTCAGTCAGATGCGCCGTGTCGCATTTATCGCGGGCAAGCCTTGCTCCCACAGGGTTATCCACAAGCCGTTAGAAATCCTTGCACAACCGCAGGGCGTCGTAGATGGCCGCGTGGGTATTACGCTGGGCCACGCAGTCGCCGATGCGGAACAGCAGGTAGCCGTCGCCACTCTGTTCCAGGCACGGTTGCGGCTTGATCGCGAACAGGGCTTCGACGTCGATCTGGCCCTTGTTGCGCGAACCTTCCTTAAGCGCGTAGTAGATTTCTTCGTCCGGCCGCACGCCGTTTTCCACCACCACCTGGTCCACCACGCGCTCTTCCTTGGCACCGGTGTATTCGTTCTCCAGCACCGCCACCAGCTTGTCGCCTTCGCGGTAGACCTTCTCCAGCATCATGTCCCCGGTCATGATCACTTCCTTGGGGTACATGCTGCGGTAGTAGGTGGGGAACGACGTCCCGCCAATGGCCACGCCCGGCTTGATGTCGTCGGTGACGATCTCGACCTGGCTGCCTTTGTCGGCGAGGAAGTCAGCCACCGACATGCCGGTGAACTCGCAAATGGTGTCGTAGACCAGCACGTTCTTGCCCGGTGCAACCTTGCCGTCGAGCACGTCCCAGCTGCTGACCACCAGCCCTTCGGCGGCGCCCCAGTGCTCGTTCTGCTCCAGGTACGGATGCCCGCCGACGGCCAGCACCACCACGTCCGGACGCACGTCCATGATGGTTGCCGCATCAGCTGCCACACCCAGGCGCAAGTCGACTTTCAACCGCGCCAGCTCCAGTTGGAACCAGCGGGTAATACCGGCGATCTGGTCCCGTTGCGGGGCTTTCGAGGCCGTGGTGATCTGTCCGCCGATGAATTCTTTCTTCTCGAACAAGGTCACATCGTGCCCGCGTTCAGCGGCCACACGCGCCGCTTCCATCCCGGCCGGGCCGGCACCCACGACGACCACCTTGCGTTTCGGTCCGGTGGACTTCTCGATGATGTGCGGCACGCCCATGTATTCACGGGACGTCGCGGCGTTCTGGATGCACAGCACGTCCAAGCCTTGGTACTGACGGTCGATGCAGTAGTTGGCGCCGACACATTGCTTGATCTGGTCGATCTGGCCCATCTTGATCTTGGCGATCAGGTGCGGGTCGGCGATGTGGGCGCGGGTCATACCGACCATGTCGACATAACCGCCTTCCAGGATCCGCGTAGCCTGGTTCGGGTCCTTGATGTTTTGCGCGTGCAAAACCGGAACCTTGACCACTTCCTTGATCCCGGCGGCCAGGTGCAGGAACGGCTCCGGTGGATAACTCATGTTCGGGATGACGTTGGCCAGGGTGTTGTGGGTGTCGCAACCCGAGCCCACCACGCCGATGAAATCGAGCATGCCGGTGTCGTCGTAGTACTTGGCGATCTGCTTCATGTCTTCGTGGGACAAACCGTCCGGGTGGAACTCGTCACCGCACAGGCGCATGCCCACGCAGAAATCGTCGCCCACTTCGGCGCGCACGGCCTTCAACACTTCCAGGCCGAACTTCATCCGGCCCTCAAAGCTGCCGCCCCACTCGTCGGTACGCTTGTTGACCCGCGGGCTCCAGAACTGGTCGATCATGTGCTGGTGCACGGCGGACAGTTCGACACCGTCCAGGCCACCGGCCTTGGCACGTCGTGCCGCCTGGGCATAGTTGCCGATCACCCGCCAGATCTCTTCCGGCTCGATGGTCTTGCAGGTGGCACGGTGCACCGGCTCACGCACACCAGACGGCGACATCAGGGTCGGCCAGTTAAAGCCATCCCAGCGCGAGCGACGGCCCATGTGGGTAATCTGGATCATGATCTTGGCGCCATGCTTGTGCATGGCGTCGGCCAGGTTCTGGAAGTGCGGGATGATGCGGTCGGTGGACAGGTTCACCGAGCTCCACCACTCCTGCGGGCTGTCGATGGCGACCACGGACGATCCACCGCAGATCGCCAGGCCGATGCCGCCCTTGGCCTTCTCTTCGTAATACTTCACGTACCGGTCGGTGGTCATGCCGCCGTCGGTGGCGTAGACCTCGGCGTGCGCGGTGCTGAGCACGCGGTTGCGGATGGTCAGCTTGCCGATCTGGATCGGCTGGAACATTGCTTCAAAAGCCATGGCGCGATCCTCGACTTACAACGGCTTGACGATGAACAGGCCGTCGTCGTGGCCTTCTTCGGAACCGCCGTAGACCTGCTCGGCCACGGTGCGGATCGAACTGCCGCGCGCGGCCAGGATCTGGTCCATGGCACCGGCGAACCAACCGGTGAACATATAGTCGACCTTGCGCCCGACCTTGCCGTACACATAGACGAATGCCGAGTGTTCGAGCTTGACGCTGGCGGTGCCTTTGTCCAGGTCGATGTCCTGGATCTTGAACAGGCCCCAGCCACGCTGCGACAGGCGCTTCATGTAGTGCTCGAACACCGCGACGCCTTCCAGGCCATGGCATTCGGCTTCTTTTTCACACCAGTGCCAGGCGGATTTGTAGCCGGCCTTGTAGAGAATCTCGGCGTAGGCGTCGGCGCCCAGCACTTCTTCGATGCCCATGTGGTTGTTGACGAAAAAGTGACGCGGCACGTACAGCATCGGCAGGGCGTCTGACGTCCAGATACCGGTTTCGCTGTCGACTTCGATAGGCAGTTGAGGGGCGATTTTGGCCATGAAAACTTGACTCCGGAAATGCGTGGTATTGCCTGCGGCACAGACGGCCGCAGGTAAGGGATTCGGCGATACGGCGGCGTTTATTCGCCCCAGACGTCCTTCAGGACGTTGACCCAGTTCTCGCCCATGATTTTGCGCACCACCCGCTCAGGATGGCCGCGCTTGAGCAGCGTCTCGGTGAGGTTCGGGAACTCGCCCACGGTGCGGATGCCCAGGGGGTTGATGATCTTGCCGAAGCTGGTCAGACGACGTGCATAGCCCTTGTCGTGGGTCAGCATTTCGAAGAAGTCCTGGCCGTGACCCTGGGTGAAGTCGGTGCCGATGCCGATGGCGTCTTCACCGACGATGTTCATGGTGTATTCGATGGCTTCGGCGTAGTCGTCGATGGTCGAATCGATGCCCTTGGCCAGGAACGGCGCGAACATGGTCACGCCAACGAAACCGCCGTGGTCGGCAATGAACTTCAGCTCTTCATCGGATTTGTTGCGCGGGTGTTCCTTCAGGCCGGACGGCAGGCAGTGGGAGTAGCACACTGGCTTCTTCGATTCGAGGATGACCTCTTCGGACGTCTTGGAACCGACGTGGGACAGGTCGCACATGATGCCGACACGGTTCATCTCGGCGACGATTTCGCGGCCGAAGCCCGACAGGCCACCGTCGCGCTCGTAGCAACCGGTGCCGACCAGGTTCTGGGTGTTGTAGCACATCTGCACCACACCCACGCCCAGTTGCTTGAAGATCTCGACGTAGCCGAGTTGGTCTTCGAAAGCGTGGGCGTTCTGGAAACCGAAAATGATGCCGGTCTTGCCCTGTTCCTTGGCGCGACGGATGTCGGCGGTGGTTTTCACCGGGATCACCAGGTCGCTGTTCTCGCGGATCAGTTTTTGGCTGGCCGCGATATTATTGATGGTGCCCTGGAAACCTTCCCACACCGACACGGTGCAATTGGCCGCGGTCAGGCCGCCCTTGCGCATGTCTTCGAACAGGTCGCGGTTCCATTTGGCAATGATCAGCCCGTCGATAACGATGCTGTCGGCGTGCAATTGCGCTGGGCTCATCAGGCAGTCCCCTTTTGTCAGCGATTCATGCGCCGAATCGTGTGCCGGCGCTTTGGGGCCAGCATATGCCTGAGGGCCGTGGCGACCCGGTGCAAAAACGACAGGGGAATTGCCGAAAGCGTCAATCCACGACAATGGACTACAACAGGCCCACCCCACCCGTCTGTTCTTTACCTGACGCTTGCGCCAGAATCCGCCGCATCACTGGTTTTCACTGGACTTGAGCGGCAACGCGATGAAATCACTCTTCCTGACTTTGGCACTGATCAGCACCCTGGCACACGCAACCGAAGACACCGAGCCCAACCCCTGCGACGAAGTTGAAAACGACGTCCAGACCCTGGCCTGCTCGGCCTACGGAAAAACCGCCGCCGTACAACTGCTGGACGAAAACCTGCAGAGCCTCCTTGAGCGCCTGCAAACCCGCTACGCCAGCGACAAGGCCCAGCTCAACGACATCACCACCAAGGTCAATACCGCCCAACAACTGTGGCAAAAACAGCGCGACGCCGACTGCGCCATCGCCGCCTTCCCGGCCAAACCCGGCAGCGACGCCTACAAAATCGCCGAAAACGACTGCATGGCCCAAGTGAGCGATGACCGGTCGGAGTTTTTGGAGTCGATTGGGCAAGACTGAGGGCAATATTCAGACACCTTTCACGCATTGGCCCTGAAGGGGATATAAGTCAGGTTTCGCAAACCTCATAAAAGACTTATGTCCTTCCATGAACACCATCCACAGGACCGGAAAAGCCGTTAGGCAGCTTCTAAAATTGCATGCTGCCCATCAGGCCCAGGTTCGGGACGCCGTTACGGCGCTCGCCCAGATGCCCGACGCGGTGAACGTCAAAGCGCTTGTCGGCCATGACTACGCCTATCGCCTTCGGGTAGGCCGCTATCGAGTCATGTTCGATTGGGACGGGGCGATCAAGATCGTCAGCATTCAAGAGGTCAGGAAACGCGATGAGCGTCCCTACTGATATTCAGATCATCAATGACGCAGACGGGCATCCCGCCTTTGTGGTCATTGCGTATGCCCAATACGTCGCGCAGAAACTGCAACCCGATCTCATCCCCCATGCAGTCGTCAGCCGCATCGTCGACGGCGCCACGCCCAGCCGTGCCTGGCGCGAACACCTGAACCTGACTCAAGATGAAGTCGCCAGGCGCCTGGGTATTTCTCAACCGGCCTTTGCCCAGCAAGAGTCCGTCGCCAAGCCTCGCCGCGCCACCCGCGAAAAAATTGCTGCGGCCTTTGGTATCCAGGCTGATCAGTTGGAGCTGTAAGCTGCACGTCACCATCGAGCAAAGGGCTTCACATGAAAACTTGCGGCATCGAAATCAAAGGCAGCGAAGCGATCATCGCTGTTGCCTCGCTGGATCAACAGGTGCTGAGCCACGTCGCGCTGAACACCAAGAAAATCGCCCTGGACGACGATGACGACGCCGCCAACGTCAAGGCTTTCGCCGCCCAAGTGCGGGCGTTCGTGACGGACAACGGCATCGAACGCATCGCCATCAAGAAGCGCAGCAAGAAAGGTGAGTTCGCCGGTGGCCCGACCACGTTCAAGATCGAAGGGGTTTTCCAGTTGCTGGAAGGTTGCGAGGTGACGCTGCTGTCACCGCAAACCCTCAATGCGCAGAGCAAGAAACACGACTTCACCCCGCCGGCGACGCTGAACAAGTATCAGCATGAGGCTTATAAGGCGGCGTGTTCGGCGCTGATGAAGAAATAGAGCTTTTGCACCGAACACCGTACCTATAGCCATGGGATTTTTTGTGGGCGCAAAGCTTGCTCGCGATGGAGGCGATGCGGTCCTTCAGAAACCGAGTCGACTGTTTCGCGAGCAAGCTTTGCTCCCACACCCCCCCCTCTCCACTCAGGTCACTATGCTCGACCGCTAATCGGGTCAGGACCGATTCTGTTGCTTACGATACCCCTTCAACCCATCGACAAACGCCTTGTCCTCCAGCGCATAACCACCCCGGTTGGACTTCCACACCCGTTCCTTTTCACGTCGCGCATCAATACAGGCTTGTCCGCCGAAACTTACGGAGGACAGTCTTGAAAAAATCACAGCACCCGCCACAAACAATCTAAATCAAGTTATTTTTAATTGTTCTCGATGCGCCGGTCATTGAAGCGTTTGATTTATCGCCACTTGTCGCCGATCCTCCCGCGGGCAGCGCGCGAAGCGTGTCCGATAACTGCGGGTGAAGTACGACGGTGACTCAAAGCCGCAGGCAATGCTCACTTCCAACACGCTCATGTCGGTCTGGCGCAACAGTTGCTGGGCCTTTTCCAGGCGCAGACGCAGGTAGAAGTTGCTCGGGGTGTCGTTCAGGTGCAGGCGGAACAGGCGTTCGAGCTGGCGACGGGTGACGTTGATCGACTCGGCCAGCGCCAAGGTGCTCAGGGGCGGCTCGCTGTGGGCTTCCATCTCACCGATGACGTGCACCAGTTTCTTGTTACGAATGCCATAGCGGTTGGCGATTTCCATGCGCTGGTGATCTTTGCGCGGGCGGATGCGGCCGAGCACGAACTGCTCGCTGACCTGGATCGAAAGTTCCGAACCGTGGGCCTGGCCGATCAGGTCCAGCATCAGGTCGATGGAAGCAGTGCCGCCCGCGCAAGTGATGCGGCGACGGTCGATCTCGAACAGTTCCTGGGTCACGCTGAGTTGCGGATAAGACTCCTTGAACGCCTCGAGCGCCTCCCAGTGCAAGGTCACGCGGTGCCCTTCCAACAGCCCCGCCTCGGCCAGCACCACACTGCCGGTGTCGATGCCGCCCAGCGTCACGCCTTCGTTGTCCAGCCGATGCAACCAGCGCTCCAGTGCCGGGGTGGCGAATTTCAGCGGTTCGAATCCGGCCACCACCCAGAGGGTCGCGCCTTTCTTCAAGGGCTCCAGTGCGGCATCGGCGTTGACCGACATGCCATTGCTCGCCAGCACCGGCCCGCCATCGACACTCAGCACATGCCAGCGGTACAGCTCGCCACGAAACCGATTGGCGACCCGCAAGGGCTCGATGGCCGAAATGAAACCGATGGCCGAAAAACCCGGCATCAACAAAAAGTAGAAATCCTGGGACATGGAGCGCACTCGGTTGGCGGGTAGCGTGCGGACCTTGATACGCCAGTTGCAACGGCCGTTCAAGAGTCGCTGCAGTGCAAGAGCACGTCGCCGCTGTGCGTTTTGCCTGGCACCGGGCTGCGTAACTTGGCATCACCGGCGCGCAGATGCCGCACCCCATAACAATAAGCTGCCGAGGAACCCGACATGAAACGACTGATCAGCTCCTGCGTACTTGGACTTTGCGGTACCACTTTGCTCAATGGCGCCGCCATGGCCGCCGAGCCCGCCGCGTGCCAGAACGTGCGCCTGGGCGTGGTCAACTGGACCGACGTCATCGCCACCAGCGCCCTGACCCAAGTGATGCTCGACGGCCTCGGCTACAAGACCAAGCAAACCAGCGCCTCCCAGCAAATCATCTTCGCCGGCATCCGCGACCAGCGGCTGGACTTGTTCCTGGGCTACTGGAACCCGCTGATGACCCAGACCATCACCCCGTTCGTCGAGGCCAAGCAGGTCAAGGTGCTGGAACAGCCCAGCCTCAAGGACGCCCGCGCCACCCTGGCCGTGCCGACCTACCTGGCCGACAAGGGCCTGAAGACCTTCGCCGACATCGCCAAATTCGAAAAAGAGCTGGGCGGCAAAATCTACGGCATCGAGCCCGGCTCCGGCGCCAATACCCAGATCAAGGCGATGATCGCCAAGAACCAGTTCGGCCTGGGCAAATTCCAGCTGGTGGAGTCCAGCGAGGCCGGCATGCTCGCCGCCGTGGACCGTGCCGTGCGGCGCAAGGAGGCCGTGGTGTTCTTCGGCTGGGCGCCACACCCGATGAACGTCAACGTGCAAATGACCTACCTCACCGGCAGCGACGACGCCCTCGGCCCGAACGAAGGCATGGCCACCGTCTGGACGGTCACTGCGCCGAACTACGCCGAGCAATGCCCGAACGTCGGCCGCTTGCTGAGCAACCTGACGTTCAGCGCCGAAGATGAGAGCCGGATGATGCAGCCGTTGCTCGATCACAAGGACCCGCTCGAATCGGCCCGGCAATGGCTCAAGGATCATCCGCAAGACAAGCAGCGCTGGCTCGAAGGCGTGACCACCTTCGACGGCAAGCCCGCCGCCGACAACCTGAAACTCACCAGCAACTGAACAACCGTTATCCATCTGCGCAGCGCCAAACGGCTGCGCGGTGACTCACCACGCCTGAAGGAAGCCGCACCATGAACCACGACGTCATCATCACCTGCGCACTCACCGGTGCTGGCGACACGACCGCCAAGAGCCCCCACGTGCCGGTCACCCCGAAACAGATCGCCTTCGCCGCCGTCGAGGCGGCGAAGGCCGGGGCCACGGTGGTCCATTGCCACGTCCGCGACCCGCAGACTGGCAAGTTCAGCCGTGACGTGGCGCTGTACCGCGAAGTGATGGCGCGCATCCGAGAGGCGGACGTGGACATCATCGTCAACCTCACCGCCGGCATGGGCGGCGACCTGGAGATCGGTGCGGGCGAACGGCCGATGGCGTTCGGTCCCAACACCGACCTGGTTGGGCCGCTGACCCGCCTGGCCCACGTCGAAGAGCTGTTGCCGGAAATCTGCACCCTGGATTGCGGCACCCTGAACTTCGGCGACGGCGACACCATTTACGTCTCCACCCCGGCGCAACTGCGGGCCGGCGCCAAGCGCATCACTGAGCTGGGCGTCAAGGCCGAGCTGGAGATCTTCGACACCGGTCACCTGTGGTTCGCCAAGCAACTGATCAAGGAAGGCCTGCTGGACAACCCGCTGTTCCAACTCTGCCTGGGCATCCCATGGGGCGCGCCGGCCGACACCACCACCATGAAAGCCATGGTCGACAACTTGCCGGCGGACGCGGTGTGGGCCGGCTTCGGCATCGGCCGCATGCAGATGCCGATGGCCGCCCAGGCGGTGCTGCTGGGAGGCAACGTGCGGGTCGGCCTGGAAGACAACCTCTGGCTGGACAAAGGCGTCCTCGCTACCAACGGTCAGTTGGTGGAGCGCGCCGGCGAAATCCTCAGCCGCCTCGGCGCCCGCGTGCTCACCCCGGCTGAAGGTCGCAAGAAAATGGGCCTGACCCAGCGCGGCTGAGCCGACATCCACCTTCCCCTATCGGGGGGCACAACCTGTGGGAGCAAGGCTTGCCCCCACAGGAGATCACCGAACTATTTCTTCAGGACATCACCATGAGCTTTATCACCGACATCAAGACCTTCGCCGCCCTGGGCAGCGGTGTGATCGGCAGCGGCTGGGTCAGCCGGGCCCTGGCCCATGGCCTGGACGTCGTCGCCTGGGACCCGGCGCCGGGTGCCGAAGCAGCGTTGCGCAAGCGCGTCGCCAATGCCTGGGGCGCCCTGGAGCAACAAGGCCTGGCACCCGGCGCTTCGCAAGATCGGTTGCGCTTTGTCGCCACCATCGAAGACTGCGTGCGCGACGCCGACTTCATCCAGGAAAGCGCCCCCGAGCGACTGGAATTGAAACTCGAGCTACACGCTCAGATCAGCGCCGCCGCCAAGTCAAACGCGCTCATCGGCTCCAGCACTTCGGGGTTACTGCCAAGCGAGTTCTATGAGGGTTCCACCCACCCGGAACGCTGTGTGGTCGGGCACCCGTTCAACCCGGTCTACCTGTTGCCGCTGGTGGAAGTGGTCGGCGGCAAACACACCGCGCCCGAAGCCGTGCAGGCGGCGATGCAGGTGTACGAATCCCTCGGCATGCGGCCGCTGCACGTGCGCAAGGAAGTGCCCGGTTTCATCGCCGACCGCCTGCTCGAAGCGTTGTGGCGCGAAGCCCTGCACCTGGTCAACGACGGCGTCGCCACCACCGGGGAAATTGACGACGCCATCCGCTTTGGCGCCGGACTGCGCTGGTCGTTCATGGGCACGTTCCTGACCTACACCCTGGCCGGCGGCGATGCCGGCATGCGGCACTTCATGGCCCAGTTCGGCCCGGCGCTGCAACTGCCGTGGACCTACCTGCCAGCGCCAGAGCTGACCGAAAAACTGATCGACGATGTGGTGGACGGCACCCGCGCGCAATTGGGCAGCCACAGCATCTCGGCCCTGGAGCGCTATCGTGATGATTGCCTGCTGGCGGTGCTGGAGGCGGTGAAGACCACCAAGGCCAAGCACGGCATGTCTTTCGCTGAATAACCCCCGGTGGGAACGGGCTTGCTCGCGAAGAGGCTGGTACATCCGCTAAATATCGTGCGGCAGATACACCGCCTTCGCGAGCAAGCCCGCTCCCACATGAATCCCAATCTTCCGCTGGATCGTCATCATGCCCACCCTCACCCCCTACCAAACCCACATCCTCCCCGAATGGGTTGATTACAACGGCCACCTGCGCGATGCCTTCTACCTGCTGATCTTCAGCTACGCCACCGACGCGCTGATGGACCGGCTCGGCCTGGACAGCCAGAACCGCGAAGCCTGCGGCCACTCGCTGTTCACCCTCGAACTTCATCTCAACTACCTGCACGAAGTGAAGCTCGACGCCCAGGTCGAGGTGCACACGCACATCATCGGCCACGACGCCAAACGCCTGCACCTCTACCACAGCCTGCATCTGGTCGGCGGTGATAAAGAGCTGGCCGGCAATGAACAGATGCTGCTGCACGTCGACCTGGCCGGCCCGCGCTCGGCGCCCTTCACGGAACAGACCCTGGGCCGGCTCAACGCCTTGCTCGAGCAACAATCCGACCTGCCGCCGACCTATATCGGCCGGGTCATCGCCCTGCCTGCCGCCCGGTAAGCCTTACACAGGAGATCGCATGAACACCGCCGCCGCTTTTGCCGACTTCCGCCGTTACCCCCTGATCTTCCCATTGACCGCCGCCACACCGTTGTCCGACCGGGTGCAAGTGACGTGGGCCGACGGCCGGGTCAGCCCCTTTCATCACCCGTGGTTGCGGGACAACTGCCCTTGCCCGCAATGCGTCTACAGCGTCACCCGCGAGCAGGTGCTGGAAATCGTCGACGTCCCTGAAGACATCGCCCCCGACGCAACCCGCCTCGACGACGAAGGCTGCCTGTGTGTGGACTGGCAGGACGGTCACCAGAGCCGTTTCGACCCGGGCTGGTTGCGCGCCCACGCCTACGATGATCAGTCCCGAGCCGAGCGCCTGGCGAACAAACCCCGGCGCCAATTGTGGCGGCGCGACCTGCAATTGCCAGTGTTCGATTACCCGGCACTGATGGACGATGCCGATGCGTTGTTGCAATGGTTGTTGGCGGTACGCGACATCGGCCTGACCCAAGTGCGCGGCGTACCCACCGAACCCGGCTCGCTGAAACGAGTTGCCCAGCGCATTGCCTTCATTCGAGAGAGCAAC
Source organism: Pseudomonas sp. RL_5y_Pfl2_73 (assembly GCF_963970515.1). NCBI lineage: Bacteria > Pseudomonadati > Pseudomonadota > Gammaproteobacteria > Pseudomonadales > Pseudomonadaceae > Pseudomonas > Pseudomonas sp. RL_5y_Pfl2_73. The sequence goes on from NZ_CAXAPD010000004.1 coordinate 156,643, forward strand.
TTCGGCGTGCTGTTCAACGTGCAGTCCAAGGCCGATGCCGACAGCAACGCCTACACCGCTTTCAACCTGCCGCTGCACAGTGATTTGCCGACCCGGGAATTGCAGCCGGGGCTGCAATTCTTGCATTGCCTGGTGAATGACGCCGACGGTGGCGAGAGCATTTTTGTCGACGGTTTCGCCATTGCCGATTCCCTGCGCCAGAAAGACCCCGAGGCCTTCGACGCGCTGTGCCGGATCCCGGTGGAGTTTCGCAACAAGGACCGCCACAGCGACTACCGCTGCCTGGCCCCCATCATCGCGCTGGATGCCCTTGGGCAGGTTTCGGAAATCCGCATGGCGAACTTCCTGCGTGGGCCGTTCGACACCTCGGTCGAGCAGATGCCCAAGCTTTACCACGCCTACCGCCGCTTCATTGCCCTGACCCGAGAGCCACAATTTCGCCTGGTACAGCGCCTCGAACCCGGCCAGCTCTGGTGCTTCGACAACCGCCGCATCCTCCACGCCCGCAATGCCTTCGACCCGGCTTCCGGGGCCCGGCATTTCCAGGGGTGCTATGTGGATCGGGATGAGTTGTTGTCGCGGATTCTGGTGTTGCAGCGTTAGACCGCATCATCGTTCAGCGCGAGCAGGTTCTATGAACGACACAGAACCGCTGTGGGAGCGAGCCTGCTCGCGAAGGCGCCCGATCAAACAACACACTTTCACCTGATTCACACAGGCAAAAAAATCCCCGATCAAGCCGTGACAGGATCGGGGCAGGTTGCGTTACTGGAGGAGCTGTCGCGCGAGGGTGACCAAACCATCGTGATTCAGCTTGTGGGCAGTGTGCCCAGTCCAGTCCCGTGCAAGTTAGCCGAAAACGACGCCTCCATAGTCATTCATGACATTGCGACCATTTGCCCTTGCCGCCGCTTCGGGTGGCTACCAGAATCGAGACACGACCCCAATCCCTGAACAAGGAAAAGCGTCATGATGTACGCCGATTTGATCGACCAGGAAGACCTGCTGGGCCACCTCAAGGCCCTGGGTCTGCAAATACCCAGTGGCTCCACGGCCGAACAGGCGTGCGAGTGTGCTGTGCGGGGGCTGGACACCATCCGTGCCAATGAATTGCGGCGGATGGTCAAGGATATGTACACCAGCAGCGCCACCATCCTGCCGGCCGTGCGCCAGGCAATTGATAAGCAACTGTTGCCGGCGTTGATGCAATACCAGCAGAACCATAGCGCCTGACAGAACCAATGGTTCCCACAGGATTTGTGTCGTTCACGAAACCTGTGGGAGCAAGCTTGCTCGCGATGGCGGCCTGACTGAGTACATATCCGTTGCTGCGGTAACGGCGGCTTATGGTTCCGCCCTGACGGCGGCTCACTTTTGGAAGAGCGCCAAAAGTAAGCAAAAACGCTTTGCCCCACCACTCGGCACCTCGCCTAGGCTCGGTGTGCCCGAACGAAGGCATTGCTCCGTGGGCCCGCCGCGATCAACGTCCACCGCGAGGCGGCCTAGTAGCCGACCTAGCTCTCCCCGTCGTACACCCATCAGATCTGTTTGAGCAGGACCTGTGGGAGCAAAGCTTGCTCGCGAGGCGGCCTGACAGCCGGCCTGTCTCTCCAGCCAAACCCCAATCCAACTGTGGGAGCGAGCTTGCTCGCGAAGGCGGCCTTACAGCCAACCCGCCTCTCCAGCCAAACCCCAATCCAACTGTGGGAGCGAGCTTGCTCGCGATGAAGACGCTACGGTCTCAGAGTCTCACACTGGCAAACGTCGACTCATTACGCGCCTGGCTCAGCGCCGACAGCGGGCCGGACAATGGCGACAGCACCAGCGCCTGCGGCAGCGGCAACATCGCCACCTGTTGGGTGGTATTGGAGCCGACGCGTTCGTCGCGAGGCGGAATGCCGAAGTATTCGCGGTAGCACTTGGAGAAGTGCGGGGTGGAGACGAAGCCGCACACCGAGGCCACTTCGATGATCGACATCGGCGTCTGCTTGAGCAGTTGCCGTGCACGGATCAGCCGCAGCTTGAGGTAATAGCGCGACGGCGAACAGTGCAGGTATTTCTGGAACAACCGCTCCAACTGTCGCCGGGACACGGCGACGTACACCGCCAGTTCGTCCAGGTCGATCGGCTCTTCGAGGTTGGCCTCCATCAGCGCGACGATTTCCTGCAACTTCGGTTGGTTGGTACCGAGCATGTGCTTGAGCGGCACACGCTGATGGTCCTGTTCGTTGCGGATACGCTCGTAGACAAACATTTCCGAGATCGCCGCCGACAGTTCACGACCGTGATCGCGGCTGATCAAGTGCAGCATCATGTCCAGCGGCGCGGTGCCACCAGAGCTGGTGAAGCGGTTGCGGTCTAGGGAGAACAAACGGGTACTCATCGACACCCGCGGGAAAGCTTCCTGCATGGCAGCCAGGCATTCCCAGTGCACGCTGCAATCGAAGCCGTCCAGCAGGCCGGCGCAGGCCAGGGCCCAACTGCCGGTACAAACCGCGCCGAGGCGACGGGACTGGCGGGCCTGGCTCTGCAACCACGACACGTGTTCGCGGGTCACGGTGCGCTGGATGCCGACGCCGCCACAGACGATGACAGTATCCAGGGGCGGCGCCTTGTGCATGGAGGCGTCGGGGGTGATCTGCAAACCGTCGCTGGCCCAGACTTGGCCGCCATCGACCGTAAGGGTGGTCCAACGATACAGCTCACGACCGGACAATTGGTTGGCCATGCGTAGCGGTTCTACCGCGGACGCCAGGGAAATCAGCGTGAAATTGTCCAGCAGCAAAAAGCCGATGGATTGAGGCGTACGGTTCTGGGATTGGGCCCCTGAGTTGGACGGCGTCATCGCGGTATCTCCTCACACAAAGCGGGTGATGGCCTCAGGCGGAGGCTCTTTTTATTGGTTGTTGCCCTCGTTCTCACGAAGGAGCTGGGCTTTACAGCGATAGAGCAATTGCCATGCCTAAAATTGAATACGCGTTCAATAAATCCTGAAAACGACATCACGAGCAGTCTATATAAGGCGTGCATCGAGTACGGGTTATGAGCGCCATCAATGGCGGCTGGCACCTGCCACAACAGACAGTGAGCAGTTCGGTATCACTTGTGGGAACTGGGCTGCGCCGCTTGCACAACGAGTATCACCACAGGTGCGGGTGACGGACGGTCGAGCGCGCTTCAGCGCCTGGATCGACAAAACGGGACTTGTCTGTTTGCGACGCGCCAAAAGGTGGCGCGTTTGCAGATCGGTGTTCATTTTGCGAGCAGTTTTCGCTCTTGTGGATAAAGAAAATCATCAGTGGGAACAAAGCTTGCTCGCGAGGGTGGTAGGTCAGTCGACATCCATGTTGAATCTACTGCCCCCATCGCGGGCAAGCCTTGCTCCCACAGAGAACCCCCTTGCTACAGAGGGTTGCGCGAACGCGATTCAGCACTCCACCGCACTGACCGCCAAGCCGCCGCGCGAGGTCTCCTTGTATTTGTCATGCATGTCGGCACCGGTATCACGCATGGTGCGGATCACCCGATCCAGGGAGATGAAATGCTGGCCATCCCCGCGCAGGGCCATTTGGGCGGCGTTGATTGCCTTGACCGCGGCGATCGCATTGCGCTCGATGCACGGCACCTGCACCAGGCCACCCACTGGGTCGCAGGTCAGGCCGAGGTTGTGCTCCAGGCCGATTTCCGCCGCGTTGCACAGTTGCTCCGGCGTGGCCCCGAGGATTTGCGCCAGGCCTGCAGCCGCCATGGCGCAGGCCGATCCCACTTCGCCCTGGCAACCGACTTCGGCGCCGGAAATCGATGCGTTCTTTTTGCACAGGATTCCAACGGCCGCCGCACCGAGGAAATAATCCACGACGTTGGCGTCGGTGACCGCTTCGCTGAACTTCATGAAGTAATGCAGCACCGCCGGAATGATCCCCGCCGCCCCATTGGTCGGCGCCGTGACCATGCGCCCACCGGCGGCGTTCTCCTCGTTGACCGCCAGGGCGAACAGGTTGACCCACTCCATGGCACTGAGGGTCGAGCCGATGACATTGGGCTTGTTCAGCTCTTGCAAGCTGCGATGCAACTTGGCCGCACGCCGACGCACATTCAAGCCGCCCGGCAAGATACCTTCGTGCTTGAGGCCCTGCTCGACGCAATCCTGCATGGCCCGCCAGAGTTTCATCAGGCCGCTGCGGATCTCGTCTTCCGAACGCCAGACCTTTTCGTTGGCCATCATCAACTCGGCCACCCGCAAGTTATGGCTGCGGCACAACTGGAGCAACTCTTCGGCGCTGGAAAAATCGTAAGGCAGTTCGGTGCGGTCCAGGTCCACCACACCGCTGGTGGCTTGGGCCTGATCGACGACGAAACCGCCGCCGACCGAGTAAAAGGTGTTACGGTATAGCTCGTCGCCGTTGGCGGCCTCGACCACCAGCGTCATGGCGTTGGGATGGAATGGCAGGTTTTCGTCGATCAGGCGCATGTCCCGGGACCAGACGAAAGGCACCGGTAGGCGACCGTCCAGCAGCAGAGTCTGGGTCTGGCGCAGTCGCTCGATGCACACACCAATCTGCGATGGGTCGATCGCGTCCGGCCACTCGCCCATCAAGCCCATAATCACCGCGTTATCGCTACCATGGCCGATGCCAGTGGCGGAAAGCGAACCGTAGAGTTGAACTTCCACCCGTGCTACCTGCCCCAAAATTCCTCGCTCACGCAAACCTTGCACGAACAATGCGGCGGCCCGCATCGGGCCCACGGTGTGTGAGCTGGACGGACCGATACCGATTTTGAACAGGTCAAAAACGCTGATTGCCATTGCCGAAAACTCCAGAACAGGCACATCCGGGCGCAGGAGCGTCCGGTGACGGAGCTGCTAAGCTCAACGTCGGATGGCCGCATCATCCGGTTTTTGCCTTGGGCCCCGACGTCTGACACCGACGCAATCATGCCCACCAACGCCGCCCCGCCCTGCCCCCGGTTTTACGCCGTTTTTCTGCGTGTCAGAGCCCCCCCAGGGGCGAAAAAAAGCTGTAACCGACATCACCGATACTAGATGCGACCCTCCCTGTACTGGATACGACCCCCCCTGTAGGCGTCAGATTTGCACTGGTACATGATCGGTTACGGCTCGTTTGCAAGGCCGCGTGTCACACAGTGCCCACGCGCCACCAACCGCAGAATCCAATTAAGCGCGGTTGTCCTCCCGGACACCGCCGATAAAACACCAGGAGTCCGCCCATGAAAGGTTCCACGTCATTGTTGTTGGCAGCCATGCTGAGTCTTCCAATGTTGGCCAGCGCCGCTGAACCCGAACAGTGCAGCACCGTCAACTTCTCCGATGTCGGCTGGACCGACATCACCGTGACCACCGCCACCGCCAGCGTGGTACTCGACGCCCTCGGCTACACGACCAAGACCACCATGATTTCCGTGCCGGTAACCTACAAGTCCCTGGCCGATGGCAAGAACATGGACGTGTTCCTCGGCAACTGGATGCCGACCATGGAAAACGACATCAAGGCCTACCGCGAAGCCGGCACCGTGGAAACCGTGCGCACCAACCTCAAGGGTGCCAAGTACACCCTCGCCGTCCCTCAGGCTTTGTATGACAAAGGCCTGCACGACTTCGCCGACATCCCCAAATTCAAGAAAGAACTCGACGGCAAGATCTACGGTATCGAACCCGGCAACGACGGCAACCGCCTGATCCAGAGCATGATCGAAAAGAACGCCTTCGGCCTGAAGGATGCAGGCTTCAAAGTCGTCGAATCGAGTGAAGCCGGCATGCTCTCGCAGGTCGACCGCTCCGCCAGGCGTGGCACCGACGTGGTGTTCCTCGGCTGGGCACCACACCCGATGAACACCCGCTTCAAGATCCAGTACCTGACCGGCGGCGACGACTTCTTCGGCCCCGACTTCGGTGCCGCAACCGTGGCGACCAACACCCGCAAGGGCTACAGCCAAGAGTGCAGCAACGTTGGCCAGCTGTTGAAAAACCTGGAGTTCACCGTCGACATGGAAAGCACGCTGATGGGCAACGTGCTCGACGACAAGATGAAACCTGAGGCCGCCGCCAAGGCCTGGCTGAAGAAAAACCCACAGGTACTCGATACCTGGTTGGCTGGCGTGACCACCATTGACGGTAAACCTGGCCTGGACGCCGTGAAAGCCAAGCTTGCACAGTAACTGCTTATGTTATGCCAGGCGGGCCCGCCCGCCTGGGCTGTTCATTCCCTTGCATGCGGACGTCCACTACCATGCTCATTGATCAAAAAATACCCTTAGGCCAGTACATTGCCGGCTTCGTCGATTGGTTGACGCAACACGGCGCCAACACTTTCGATGCCATCGCACTGTTTCTGGAAACGATGATTCACGGCGTGACGTTTGCGCTGACCTGGTTCAACCCGTTGGCTTTGATCGGCCTCATCGCGCTATTCGCGCACTTCATCCAGCGCAAATGGGGCCTGACCGTATTCGTCATCGCGTCCTTCCTGCTGATCCTCAACCTGGGTTACTGGCAAGAGACCATGGAAACCCTCGCCCAGGTGCTGTTCGCGACCCTGGTTTGCGTACTGATCGGCGTGCCGCTGGGCATTGTTGCCGCGCACAAGCCGCTGTTCTACACCCTGATGCGCCCGGTACTCGATCTGATGCAGACCGTACCGACCTTCGTATACCTCATTCCTACCCTGACCCTTTTCGGTCTGGGTGTGGTCCCGGGCCTGATCTCCACGGTAGTGTTCGCGATTGCCGCGCCCATCCGCCTGACCTACCTGGGCATCCGCGACGTACCAGAGGAACTGATGGACGCCGGCAAAGCTTTCGGCTGCTCCCGTCGCCAACTCCTGTCGCGTATCGAACTGCCCCATGCGATGCCAAGCATCGCGGCCGGTATCACCCAGTGCATCATGCTGTCCTTGTCGATGGTGGTGATCGCCGCGCTGGTGGGGGCCGATGGCCTGGGTAAACCTGTGGTCAACGCACTGAACACCGCCGATATCGCCCTGGGCTTTGAAGCTGGCCTGGCAATCGTACTGCTGGCGATCATGCTCGACCGAATCTGCAAACAACCCGACGCCAAAGTAAGGAGTGACGCATGAGCATCATTCATTTTGAAGACGTCGACGTGATCTTCGCCAGGGATCCACGCGAAGCCCTGAAGCTGCTCGACCAAGGCATGACCCGCAACGAAATCCTGAAGAAAACCGGGCAGATCGTCGGCGTTGAAAAAGCCAGCCTGGACATCGAGAAAGGCGAAATCTGTGTCTTGATGGGCCTTTCCGGTTCCGGCAAATCCAGCCTGTTGCGCTGCATCAACGGCTTGAACACCGTCAGTCGCGGCAAGCTGTTCGTCGAACACGAAGGCCGGCAGATCGACATCGCCTCCTGCACCCCCGCCGAACTGAAGATGATGCGCACCCAGCGCATTGCCATGGTGTTCCAGAAGTTCGCCCTGATGCCTTGGCTGACGGTGCGCGAGAACATCAGCTTTGGTCTGGAAATGCAGGGTCGCCCTGAGAAAGAACGCCGCAAGCTGGTGGATGAGAAGCTGGAGCTGGTGGGCCTGGCCCAGTGGCGCAACAAGAAGCCCGACGAATTGTCCGGCGGCATGCAGCAACGGGTTGGCCTGGCCCGCGCCCTGGCGATGGACGCCGACATCCTGCTGATGGATGAACCGTTCTCGGCCCTCGACCCATTGATCCGCCAAGGCCTGCAAGACGAACTGCTGGAGCTGCAACGCAAGCTGAGCAAAACCATCGTGTTCGTCAGCCACGACCTCGACGAAGCCCTGAAGCTGGGCAGCCGTATCGCGATCATGAAAGACGGCCGGATCGTCCAGTACAGCAAACCCGAAGAGATCGTGCTGAACCCGGCCGATGACTACGTGCGCACCTTCGTCGCCCACACCAACCCGCTCAACGTGCTGTGCGGTCGCAGCCTGATGCGCACCCTGGACAACTGCAAGCGCATCAACGGTTCGGTGTGCCTGGACCCGAGCGGCGACTCCTGGCTCGACCTGGCCGAAGGCAACACCATCAAGGGCGCCCGGCAGAACGGCGCGGCGCTGGACCTGCAAAACTGGGTACCGGGCCAAGCCGTCGAAGAACTGGGCCGGCACCCGACCCTGGTGGACTCCAACATCGGCATGCGCGACGCGTTGCAGATTCGCTACCAGACCGGCAATAAACTGGTGCTCCACGATAACCAGCAAATCGTCGGGATCCTCGGCGACAGCGAGCTGTACCACGCACTGCTGGGCAAGAACCTGGGCTAAGCCAACGCCTGCAAAGACGCCGCGAGATGAACGCGGTGTCTTTGTTTGGCCCTCTCTCAAACCCACACAAGCCCCGGTGGCGCCTCTCTTCGTTCCAGCCCATCGACCAGTGGGCATCCAACCCACGGATGTCATAAAGACATCCCGAAAAAACCTCGCCTTATCCCGCGGGGTCACGCTGTCTCAGGTGCCACATGCCCATTTGCGCATAAGGAATTTCGGCAACAGCGACGAGCCGTCGCAGAACTCACTTTTTGTTGATTGAACGTTCAATCAAAACAAAATAGACTGGTTTCGTTCCGGCAGACGACATTCGCGAGCCCAATGGCCTAAGGAGATGTGCTAGATGCCCAAGGTCGGTATACAACCCATGCGCCGCCAACAACTGATCGAAGCCACGTTGCAAGCGGTCGATCAGGTCGGTATGGGGGACGCCAGCATTGCGCTGATCGCCCGTTTGGCCGGTGTCTCCAACGGCATCATCAGTCACTACTTTCAGGACAAGAATGGCCTGATCGCGGCCACGGCCCAGTACCTGATGAGTGTCCTGAGCGAGAACGTCACCGCGCGCCGCCAGGCGCTGGAGGACACAAGCGCCCGGGCTCACCTCAAGGTGATCATCGAAGGCAACTTCGACGCCAGCCAGGTCAATGGCCCGGCAATGAAAACCTGGCTGGCCTTCTGGGCCACCAGCATGCACCACCCGTCTTTGCACAGGTTGCAGCGGATCAACGATCACCGTCTGTATTCCAACCTGTGTAGCCAGTTCCGCCGCGTGCTGCCCGTTGATCAGGCACGCAGCGCGGCACGGGGGCTGGCCGCGCTGATTGACGGTTTGTGGCTGCGCGGAGCGCTGTCGGGAGACGCGTTCGATACCGCCCAGGCGCACCAGATCGCTCACGAATACATGGATCTCCAACTGGCCAAAGCAGGGGCGCCAGAGCACACAGAACCGCTCGACTCCTGAACCACCGCCGAGCCGCGTCGTCAGCTATAAACGACGCGCTCCGCTGGCCAGCCAACCACTTATGCACTTGCGAGGACTTTATGGCCCGTTTCGAACTGCAAAAACTCTACATCGATGGCGCGTACAGTGATGCCAGCGGCGACGCCACTTTCGAAGCCATCAACCCTGCCAACGGTGAAGTCCTTGCCCAAGTGCAGCGTGCGACGTTCGAAGACGTCGAGCGCGCCGTGGCCAGCGCCGAAAAAGGCCAGAAAATCTGGGCCGCCATGACCGCCATGCAGCGTTCGCGCATCCTGCGTCGCGCCGTGGAGATCCTGCGCGAGCGCAACGATGAGTTGGCCGCCCTGGAAACCCTGGACACCGGCAAGGCCTACTCCGAAACCCGCTACGTCGACATCGTCACCGGCGCCGACGTGCTGGAATACTACGCCGGCCTGGTGCCTGCCATCGAAGGCGAGCAGGTTCCGCTGCGCACCACTTCATTCGTCTACACCCGTCGCGAGCCCCTGGGCGTCGTGGCCGGTATCGGCGCGTGGAACTACCCGATCCAGATCGCCCTGTGGAAATCCGCCCCGGCCCTGGCGGCCGGTAACGCGATGATCTTCAAGCCGAGCGAAGTCACCTCGCTGACCACCCTGAAACTGGCCGAAATCTACACCGAGGCCGGCGTTCCAGCGGGTGTGTTCAACGTACTGACCGGCAGCGGCCGCGAAGTCGGCACCTGGCTGACCGAGCACCCGCGCATCGAAAAAATCTCCTTCACCGGCGGCACCGACACCGGCAAGAAAGTCATGGCCAGCGCCTCGAGTTCTTCGCTCAAGGACGTGACCATGGAACTGGGCGGCAAGTCGCCGCTGATCATCTTCGACGACGCCGACCTGGATCGCGCCGCCGACACCGCGATGATGGCCAACTTCTATAGCTCCGGTCAGGTCTGCACCAACGGCACCCGCGTGTTTGTGCCGAGCCACCTCAAGACCGCCTTCGAAGCCAAGATCGCCGAGCGCGTGGCGCGCATCCGCATCGGTAATCCTGAGGACGAAAACACCAATTTCGGTCCGCTGGTGAGCTTCGCCCACATGGAAAGCGTGCTGGGCTACATCGAGAAAGGCAAAGCCGAAGGCGCGCGCCTGTTGTGCGGCGGCAGTCGCCTGACCGACGGCGAATTGGCCAAGGGCGCGTTCGTCGCCCCGACCGTGTTCACCGATTGCACCGACGAGATGACCATCGTTCGCGAAGAAATCTTCGGCCCGGTGATGAGTATCCTCACCTATGACACCGAAGAAGAAGTGATCCGTCGCGCCAACGACACCGACTTCGGCCTGGCCGCCGGCGTCGTGACCCGCGACCTGAACCGCGCCCACCGAGTGATCCACCAGCTCGAAGCCGGCATCTGCTGGATCAATGCCTGGGGTGAGTCGGCGGCTGAAATGCCGGTCGGTGGCTACAAGCAATCGGGCGTGGGCCGGGAGAACGGTATCAGCTCGCTGAACAACTTCACCCGCATCAAATCGGTACAGGTCGAGTTGGGCGATTACACGTCGGTGTTCTGATCCAGCGTCGTCTCTGAGACCGCCATCGCGAGCCGGCTCGCTCCCACAGGAGCCCCCATTCCAGTGTGGGAGCGAGCCGGCTCGCGATCGAGTGCGAAGCACTCGCAAGGTCTGACCTGAACCCATTCAAAAGAGGGTGCATTTCATGTCCCAAACATTCGACTACATCATCATCGGCGCCGGTTCGGCCGGTAACACCCTGGCCACCCGCCTGACCGAAGACGAAGGCGTCACCGTCCTGCTGCTCGAAGCCGGCGGCCCGGACTATCGCCTGGACTTCCGCACACAAATGCCCGCCGCCCTGGCGTTCCCGCTGCAAGGCCGACGCTACAACTGGGCCTACGAGACCGACCCGGAACCACACATGGATGGCCGCCGCATGGAATGCGGTCGCGGCAAGGGCTTGGGTGGTTCTTCGCTGATCAACGGCATGTGCTACATCCGCGGCAACGCCCTGGACTATGACAACTGGGCCAAGTTGCCGGGCCTGGAAGACTGGGCCTACCTCGATTGCCTGCCGTATTTCCGTAAAGCCGAAACCCGCGACATCGGCCCGAACGACTACCACGGCGGCGACGGCCCAGTCAGCGTGACCACGCCCAAGGCCGGCAACAACCCGCTGTTCCACGCCATGGTCGAAGCCGGCGTACAGGCCGGTTACCCGCGTACAGAAGACCTCAATGGCTACCAGCAGGAAGGTTTCGGCCCGATGGACCGCACCGTCACGCCCAACGGTCGCCGGGCCAGCACCGCACGCGGTTACCTGGACATCGCCAAGAAGCGCTCGACACTGACCATCGTCACCCACGCCCTGACCGACAAGATTCTGTTCGAAGGCAAACGTGCAGTCGGCGTGCGTTACCTGGTGGGCGCCGCTGAAGAGCGCGTCGAAGCCCGGGCGCGCAAGGAAGTGCTGCTGTGCTCCGGCGCCATCGCCTCGCCGCAGATCCTGCAACGCTCCGGCGTCGGCCCGGCCCAGTTGCTGGAAAGCCTCGACATCCCGGTGGTCCACGACCTGCCGGGTGTCGGTGAAAACTTGCAAGATCACCTGGAGCTGTACCTGCAATACGCCTGCACCCAACCGGTTTCCCTGTACCCCTCGCTGCTCTGGTACAACCAGCCGGCCATCGGTGCCGAGTGGCTGTTCAACGGCACCGGCATTGGCGCCAGCAACCAGTTCGAGGCCGGCGGCTTCATCCGCAGCCGTCCGGAATTCGATTGGCCGAACATCCAGTATCACTTCCTGCCGGTGGCGATTAACTACAACGGCAGCAACGGCGTGAAGGAACACGGTTTCCAGGCGCACATGGGCTCCATGCGCTCGCCAAGCCGCGGCCGTATCCAGGCCACGTCCAAGGACCCACGCCAGCACCCGAGCATCCTGTTCAACTACATGGCGACCGAGCAGGACTGGCAGGAGTTTCGCGATGGCATCCGCCTGACCCGTGAGATCATGCAGCAGCCGGCGCTCGATCCGTTCCGTGGTCGTGAGATCAGCCCGGGCATCGAGGTGCAGACGGACGAGCAGTTGGACCAGTTCATCCGCGAGCATGCCGAAACCGCGTTCCACCCGTCCTGCTCGTGCAAGATGGGCACCGACGACATGGCGGTGGTGGACGGCGAAGGCCGCGTGCATGGCATGCAAGGGTTGCGCGTGGTGGATGCCTCGATCATGCCGATCATCACCACCGGCAACCTGAACGCACCGACGATCATGATCGCCGAGAAAATCGCCGACAAGATCCGCGGCCGCAAGCCCCTGCCACGCAGCACCGCGCCGTACTACGTGGCCGGTAGCGCACCGGTCAAGGGCAAGCCAATGCGTGAGGTTAGCAACTCTGCCCAGTAACATTCGACAGGCACAAAAAACCGCCAATCCTTATGAAATGGCGGTTTTTTTGTGCCTGTTTTTTCAATCGCCAGTCGCCCTCCCGACCCAGCGAAAATAAAATTCGGCAACATATATAAACTTGTCAAGTTAACCCCCCCTCTCTACTATCCGCGCACTTTTCAATACAGTTAGGATTGCAGTAATTGAAGGACCAAATTACGGCAGATGCTCCGTCAGTCGTCAGCGATTTTCGTGAACGGATACATAAAGAAACCTGCATTAACCTTGACTTTGGTTACTTGAACGGTGCCATTGAGTCATGGTGGATGAGGAATAATCATCAACCCACCCATACACTTAAATTGCAATTGCTGTGCCTTTTCCAAACCTACCTGCGCAACGAAGACACGTTGTACTTCGATAAGGTCGGCCTGGCCGATGAAGGCGTGGCAGCGGTATGCATCAAGAATATCTTCAGGCTGGACTCCCCAAAGCTTGCACTTACCGCACACGAAGCGCTGGCAGAGCTGTTCTACCTGACCGATATCAAATATGACTATGAGGAGCACAAGGCGCTCTATCTAAAACCATCGGCAGAGCAATACAAAGAATGGGGTAATGGCTACGGAGATATCACGCCGCACTCCGACGACCTGTATGAACATATGCATATTGTTTATTTGGCATTGACAGTATGTCGCGACACTACCCATACACCGACGACTTATTACTTCCCTCGCGACCTGATCGACAATCTCAGTGACGACGAACTGGCAACGCTGCTCACTATGCAAGCAATATTTACTTCCGGTAAAAACGTGAATGGTTTCAAGGAACGAATTCGCAACATCGTCACTTATGACTCACTTTACGGCTATCAGTTTTCGCTGGACTTTCGTATTGACCAGCACTGTGGCGAACGCATGCGCGCGATCAATGGTGGGCAGCACGTCCTGGACAAAATGCGGGCCGGGATCGCCCACGCCAGGCATCACGTATCTACAGCGCAAACAGGCACCTTCCTGATCATGGCCAACCACAAGCTCCTGCATGCCCGACCGACGCTAAATATCAGTGTCGACACAGTTCGCAAACACTCGGCTACACCGACCCTCGGCACGACACCGCGCCTGCTATTTCGCAGCAAAGGCCCCAGAAAATACTATTACCCGCTGGACGAAAGCCCTGGCGTCATAGAGGACAACCCATGACTGCCGATATACAGCCGACAAACTCATTGCCGCACAGGGTCTTCAAAGAAGGCGCTCGCGATGCCGTTACCTTTGGTATCGCATTCGTTTTTCTTTATTTATCGATTGGTATTCTCGGTGCCACGCAAACCCTGTCCTGGGGCCAGACCCTGGCGACGACGTTATTGATTTTTTCCACGCCACTGCAGTTCTTGCTCGTACAAAACCCACATGATGGCTGGTTGCTGGTTCCAATCATTATCGTACTCAACGCCAGATTCGTCTTGCTCTCGGCGGCGATAGCACCACACATCAGAGACACCTCCACCGCAAAAATCACCGCCTCATTGATTCTGATCACCCCGTCGATCTTTACGGCGTTCATGACCCGCCTGAAACATCGAAACGACTACCCCTTCAGTTACATGATCGGTGTCGGGCTGCCCATATTCGTCGTGTCGATCATCTGCACTTGTATCGGTTTCATAGCCGGTGCAGAGCTTGCGTCACCGTTCGTCTATGCGGCCATGGCGATGTTGCTGCCCCTCCAATTCACGGCTCTGGCAGGGAAGCACTGGCCTCATTATGCAGAGGTATCGAGCTATTGGCTTGGGTTCATCGGCGCGCCATTGCTGGTTCTGATGTTCAGGGACTACAGCCTGCTCCTGACACCGTTTGTCATCGGAGCCGGCATGGTGTTGGTTGAAAACCGACGCAAGGCCAGGGAGACCACAACGCCATGACGCTCTGGCTCCTGATAGTTTTCTCGGCGCTTTGCGCCTTCGTTTTTCGCGGCCTGCCGTTTGTCTTCAAGAACAGCGCGGCACTCACGCAGACAGAGGGGTCGTTGTATCGGTTCATCAGCTACAGCGCACAAGCGATGCTGGGCGTCATCGTCTATGACACCGCCTTCGATAAACGCGATGCGTTAAGCCTGGTGCAGGAGTTCCAGACGCTCGATGGGGTGAAACTGGTCCTGTTGTCGTTAGCCTTTGTCGTGGTCATAAAAACAAAAAGAATACTGCCCAGTTTCTTCGCCTGTCTGCTGGCTTACCTCGCCGCGCTCCTTTACCTCCATTAGCCTCGATTCCGACCCAGCATACAAATACCTTTGACGAGAGTTTATTCTCGCGCCAAAGGTATCGTGTTCGACCTCTTCTTGATCCCTCCCCCGCCCAGGCCTACTCTAGAGCCGCCGCGTCAACACGCCGCACCTCGCTGCATCGCCACTCCAGACAAGGAGGTTCCATGTTCGACTTCCACCCCCAGCTCAAGCAGCGTTTTGCTGCCTTGCGCACGGGCGCTGAATTCTTTTCCCTGCGTTACGTGCGCGAGTCCGGCCAGCACCTGTCAGTGCGCAAGAATGTCGCCGAACCACCCAGCCTGGGCCGTGATGAAGGGGCGATGCTCACCGTGCGGGTCAACGGGGTCGAGGCGTATGCCGCTACCAACGACCTGTCCCAGGTCGGCCTGCAAGCGGCACTCGAACGCGCCGAGCAACATGCTCGCGGGCTCAAGCCCCATGCCCTGCTGGACCTGCGTGAGCAAGCGGTGTCCAGCGAACGCGCCGATTATTTCTCGCCGAATTTCGACCAGGCCTTCGCGCCACTGAGCGATTGCTACCAGTTACTCGGCGACGAGTCAGCCGCAGTGCCCCAGGACGAGCGCCTCGTGAACTGGCAAGCCAGCATCGGCCTGACCCAGGTCGAGCAGATCTACCTCAACAGTGCTGGCGCTGAACTGCGCCAGGCTCAACGCTTCATCTACCCGGCCCTGGAAGTCACCGCCTTCGACGGGCACGACAGCCAGACCCGCACCCTGGGCCGGGAAAACTTCGGCCAGCAAGGCGGCTTCGATGTGATCAGTCGTAGCGGCCTGATTGGCGCCGGGCTGAAAATCGCCGACCAGGCCCTGCAATTGCTGCTGGCGCCAAACACGCCCCAAGGCCCCCGCGACCTGCTGCTGATGCCCGACCAGATGATGCTGCAGATTCACGAGTCCATCGGTCATCCGCTGGAGCTGGACCGCATCCTGGGGGACGAGCGCAATTACGCCGGCACAAGCTTCGTCAAGACCAGTGATTTCGGCCACTTGCAATACGGTTCCAACCTGCTGAACGTGACCTTCGACCCGAACATTCCCGAAGAACTGGCGAGCTACAGCCATGACGACGATGGCAGCGCCGCCAACAAACAGTTCCTGATTCGTGAAGGCCTGTTGCTGCGTCCACTGGGCGGTGCACTGTCCCAGTTTCGCGCCGGCCTCGACGGTGTCGCCAACAGCCGCGCCTGCGGCTGGAATCGTCCGCCCATCGACCGCATGGCGAACCTGAACATCGAACCCGGCGACCAGTCCCTGGAGCAACTGATCGAGGGCACCGAGCGCGGCGTGCTGATGCGCACCAACCGCTCGTGGTCCATCGACGACGCCCGCAACAAATTCCAGTTCGGCTGCGAATGGGGCCAGTTGATCGAGAACGGTGAGCTCACGGGTGTGGTGAAGAACCCCAACTACCGCGGCATTTCCGCACAATTCTGGAAGAACCTGCGCGCCGTGGGCGATGCCAGTACCCTCCAGGTCCTGGGCACGCCGAACTGTGGCAAGGGCGAACCGAACCAGGCTATCCGCGTCGGCCATGCGTCGCCGGCCTGCGTGTTCAGCAACGTTGATGTGTTTGGGGGGGATGCCTGATATGAGCACCGTCAATACTCAGGCCGAAGCATTCAAAGTGTTGGTCGACTGGCTGCGCGCGGCCCTGCATGAGCCGGAACAGTTCACCTTAGGCTATGCCGCCGAGTCCTCGGCCTTCGTGCGTTTCAACCACGCCAAGGTGCGCCAGGCCGGGCAGGTGCAGCAGGCCAATATCAATTTCAAATTGATCGACGCCGGACGCCACGCCGACTTGCAGATCACCCTGTCCGGCGACACCGAGACCGACCTGCAACGCCTGTCCGAAGGCCTGCAACAGCTGCGCGAAACCTTGCCGCTGCTGCCCCGCGATCCGTATCTGCTGCTCAACCACAACCACTGGCAGAGCCATAACGTGCAGGACCATCCACTGCCGGACACTGAGCAGGCCGTGGCGCAAATCACCCGCGCCGCCGCAGGCCTGGACCTGGTGGGATTCTATGCGGCCGGGCCCATCAGCCGAGGTTTCGCCAGTTCGTCGGGAGCGTTCGGCTGGCACCAGGCCAACAGCTTCAACTTCGATTTCAGCCTCTTCCATGAAAACGGTCAGGCGGTGAAAGCCAGCTACGCCGGGCATGCGTGGAGCAGCGAAGGATTTGCCCGACGCTTCGAGCAGGCCCGCGAGCAACTGGCGTTTCTCGGCCTCCCGTTGCGCACGTTGCCGCCCGGCGAGTACCGCGCCTACCTGGCGCCGGCCGCCCTGGAAGAGATCATGGGCATGCTCAGTTGGGGCGGTTTCTCGGCCCAGGCGATTGCCAGCAAGCAGAGCCCGTTGCAGAAGTTCTACGCCCACGAAGCAGGCTTGAGCCCCAACGTGTGGCTGAGCGAGCAGGTCAGTGGCTCCTTGAGCCCGGCGTTTTCCGACGAAGGCTATCCCCGTGACGACCTGGAGCTGATCGCCAAGGGCACGGCCAATGCGCAACTGGTCAACTCTCGCAGCGCCGCCGAATACGGCCTCACCGCCAACGGCGCCAGCAGCTACGAATACCCCACGGCGCTGGACATGCAGGGCGGGCAACTGGAGCAACAAGACATCCTCGAGCAACTCGGCACCGGGCTGTACATCAGCAACCTCTGGTACCTGAACTACTCGGACCAACCGGCCGCCCGCCTGACCGGCATGACCCGCTTCGCCACGTTCTGGGTCGAGAACGGCCGGATCGTAGCGCCGGTCAGTACCATGCGCTTCGACGACAGCGTCTACAGCCTGCTCGGCTCGCAACTCGAAGGCCTGACCCGAGAGCGGGAACTGCTGCTCTCGGCCAGCACCTACAGCCAGCGTGCCACAGCCTCGATGTTGCTGCCGGGGGCGCTGGTCAAGCGGTTGACCTTGACGCTGTAAAAGAGCATCGCGGGCAAGCCTTGCTTCCACAGGATGTGCGCCGTACAGGTGGGAGCAAGGCTTGCCCGCGATGACGCCAACAGACACCCGAACACAAACCAGAGGCCCCATGCCCGACCGCGCACCGCTCGACGCCGTCACCGCCCGCTGGCTTCCGTGGGTGGTGGCGATTGCCTTCTTCATGCAGTCCCTGGACGGGACCATCCTCAACACCGCCCTGCCCGCCATGGCCAGCGACCTGGCGGAAAACCCGTTGCGCATGCAGGGCGTGATCATTGCCTACATGCTCACCGTGGCGTTGTTGATCCCCGCCTCGGGCTGGATCGCCGACCACTTCGGCACCAAGAAGATTTTCTTCGGGGCGATCCTGTTGTTCAGCTTCGGCTCGTTGCTGTGCGCCTTGTCCAGTTCGTTGAGCATGCTGATCGGCGCCCGGGTCATCCAGGGCCTGGGCGGTGCGCTGATGCTGCCGGTGGGCAGGCTGGTGGTGCTGCGAGCTTATCCGCGCTCGGAACTGGTGCGGATCATGGGTTTCATCACCATCCCCGGCCTGCTCGGCCCACTGATCGGGCCGACCATGGGCGGTTGGATGGTCGAGTACCTGACCTGGCACTGGATCTTCATCATCAACCTGCCGGTGGGCGTGATCGGCTGTTATGCCGTGTGGAAGTTCATCCCCGACCTGCGTGGCAGCGAACGGACGCGGTTCGATGGGCTGGGGTTCCTGCTGTTCGGCGCAGCGATGGTGCTGATCACCATCGCCATGGAAGGCCTGGGTGAACTGCATTTGCCGCACCTGCGGGTGATGTTGCTGCTGTTCGGCGGCATGGCCTGCCTGGCGGCCTATTGGTTGCGGGCCGGGCACGTCGAGAACGCGCTGTTCCCACCGTCACTGTTCAAGACCCGGACCTTCGCCGTGGGCATTCTTGGCAACCTGTTCGCGCGCCTGGGCAGCGGCGCCCTGCCGTTCCTGGTGCCGTTGCTGCTGCAAGTCGCCCTGGGCTATTCACCGTCCCAGGCCGGGATGAGCATGCTGCCCCTGGCGGCGGCGGCCATGGTTGCCAAGTCCGTGGCCCGGCCGCTGATCGAACGCCTGGGCTATCGCATCGTCCTGACCGCCAACACCCTGGCCCTGGGCCTGATGCTGGCAAGCATGGGCCTGGTCAACGAACAGACGCCGTACTGGCTGCTGCTGGCGCAACTGGCGGTGCTGGGGGCGATCAACTCGCTGCAATTCACCGCGATGAACACCGTGACCCTGATCGACCTGGACGACGCCAGCGCCAGCAGCGGCAACAGCCTGCTGTCGGTGGTGGCCCAGTTATCCCTGAGCCTCGGCGTGGCCTGCGCCGGCGCCCTGCTCGGCGGCTTTACCGCCCAGGTGGGCAACGATGGGGTAGAGACCGTGCTGGGGGCGTTCCAGCTGACGTTCGTGACGGTGGGGGTCATGGCGATGCTGGCGGCAACGATTTTTTCCCAGTTGTCGCGCGAAGACGGGCGACGAGTGAAACGTCCGGATGAACATGTCGAACATTAACGGGCGAAATCCCCCCCACTGGAGCCTCGAAGCTATGTAGGTGCCGTGTAGGCGCTGTGTAGGAGCTGTGTAGGAGCTGTCGAGTGCAACGAGGCTGCGATCTTTCCCAAAACATTGAATCTCAAGCGAAAGATCAAAAGATCGCAGACTTCGCCAGCGCCTACAGAGCCCAGCGGGAGCAAGCTCCCTCGCCACAGGGAATTCGCCCGCTTCAGACCTGCGCCACAGCTCGTCCAGAACTTTCGAAGAAAGTGGCACGAGGCTGCTACACTGCGCGACATTTTGTTTTGCAGGCCAGTCCCGTGACCACCATTGCCACCGCTTTTAATACTTTGCCGCTGTCCGCCGCCATGCTGGCTAACCTCGAATCACTCGGTTATGCCCAGATGACGCCGATCCAGGCGCAAAGCTTGCCGGTGATCCTCAAGGGCATGGACCTGATCGCCCAGGCCAAGACGGGTAGCGGCAAGACCGCCGCTTTTGGCATCGGCCTGCTGAACCCGATCAATCCGCGCTTCTTCGGCTGCCAGGCGCTGGTGATGTGCCCGACCCGTGAACTGGCCGACCAGGTCGCCAAGGAAATCCGTCGCCTGGCCCGCGCCGAAGACAACATTAAGGTCCTGACCCTGTGCGGCGGCGTGTCCTTCGGCCCGCAGATCGCCTCCCTCGAACACGGCGCCCACATCATCGTCGGCACGCCAGGGCGCATCCAGCAGCACCTGCGCAAGGGCTCGCTGGTCCTGGACGGCCTCAACACGTTGATCCTCGACGAAGCCGACCGCATGCTCGACATGGGTTTCTACGACGCCATCGAAGACATCATCCAGCAGACCCCGGAACGCCGTCAGACGCTGCTGTTCTCCGCCACCTACCCGGTGGGCATCAAGCAACTGTCGTCCAAGTTCATGCGTAACCCGCAGCAAGTGAAGGCCGAGGCGTTCCACTCCGACGCGCAGATCGAGCAGCGCTTCTACGAAATCTCCCCCGAGGAGCGCATGGACACCGTGGTCAAGGTCCTGGCGCATTTCCGCCCGGCCTCCTGCGTGGCGTTCTGCTTCACCAAGCAGCAGGTCCAGGAAACCGTCGACCACCTGACGTCCAAGGGCATCTCGGCCGTCGGCCTGCACGGCGACCTGGAACAACGCGACCGCGACCAGGTACTGGCGATGTTCGCCAACCGCAGCACCTCGGTGCTGGTGGCCACCGACGTGGCGGCCCGCGGCCTGGACATCGATGCCCTGGACATGGTGATCAACGTCGAACTGGCCCGGGACTCGGAAATCCACATCCACCGCGTCGGCCGCACTGGCCGCGCCGGTGAGAAAGGCATCGCCATCAGCCTGGTGGCGCCGTCCGAAGCCCACCGCGCCCAGGCCATCGAGCAACTGCAGAAGTCGCCCCTGAGCTGGGACCAACTGGACAACCTCAAGCCCCAGGGCGGCGGCCCGCTGCTACCGACCATGAGTACCCTGTGCATCGGCGCCGGCCGCAAAGACAAAGTCCGCCCCGGCGATATCCTCGGTGCCCTGACTGGCGAGGCCGGCATCCCCGGTGCCCAGGTCGGCAAAATCGCGATCTTCGATTTCCAGGCCTATGTAGCCGTGGAACGCGGGATCGCCAAACAGGCCCTGCAACGCCTGAACGATGGCAAGATCAAGGGGCGCTCGTTGCGGGTGCGGATCCTGTAACCGATCGCCCCCCTACAAAGATCCCTTGTGGGAGCGGACTGTGTAGGAGCAAAGCCTGCTCCCACACACCCCGCTCCCACATTGTTTGTCGGTGAATATTAAATTTGTGTGAGGACACCGTTTTGCGCTCTACCGAAGTCGTGATCATTGGTGCTGGCGCCGCGGGATTGATGTGCGCGCTGACCGCGGCCGCGCGCGGGCGGCAGGTGATGTTGCTGGACCACGCCAACAAGGCCGGCAAGAAAATCCTCATGTCGGGCGGCGGGCGTTGCAATTTCACCAACATGTACACCGAGCCAGGCAATTTCCTTTCGCAAAACCCGCACTTCTGCAAATCGGCCCTGGCCCGCTACACCCAATGGGACTTCATCGCCCTGGTGGCCAAGCACGGCGTGCCCTATCACGAGAAAAAGCTCGGCCAGTTGTTCTGCGATAACAAGTCCAGCGACATCCTCGGCCTGCTGCTGGAGGAATGCGAGGAGGCCGGCGTCAGCCTGCACCTGGACACCTCGATCACGCAGATCGAAAAAGCCGACGGCGGCTACCGGCTGCAAACCATCCTCGGCGCCATCGCCTGCCAGTCCCTGGTGATCGCCACCGGCGGGCTGTCGATCCCGACCCTGGGGGCGACCGGTTTCGGTTATCAGGTGGCGAAACAGTTTGGCCATGCGTTGCTGCCGACCCGCGCCGGCCTGGTGCCGTTCACCATCACCGATCAACTCAAGAGCCTGTGCACCGAACTCTCGGGCACGTCGGTGGATTGCCTGGTGAGCTGCAACGACCAGAGCTTTCGCGAGAACATCCTGTTCACCCACCGCGGCCTCAGCGGCCCGGCGATCCTGCAGATTTCCTCGTTCTGGGAATCGGGGGACACGGTTCAGATCAACCTGTTACCCGACCACGACGTACCGCAATGGTTGCAACAGCAGCAGGCCGAACGCCCCAACAGCGAACTCAAAACGTTGCTGGGCGAGTTGTTCACCAAAAAAATGGCCAATCTGCTGGCGGACACCTGGTTCGCGTCCAAACCCATGAAGCAATACACCCACGCGGAGCTGGCAGACATCGCCGAGAAACTGGCGAGCTGGAACGTCGTCCCCGCCGGTACCGAAGGCTACCGCACCGCCGAAGTCACCCTGGGTGGCGTCGACACCCGGGAAGTCTCGTCCAAGACCATGGAATCGCTGAAAAGCCCCGGCCTGTATTTCATCGGCGAAGTGCTGGACGTCACCGGGCACCTGGGCGGGTTCAACTTCCAGTGGGCGTGGGCGTCGGGGTATGCGGCGGCGCAGTACGCCTGAGCCTGCTTTTGTGGCAAGGGAGCTTGCTCCCGCTGGCTCTGTAGGAGCTGCCGAAGGTTCGGGCCGCGTTCGGACGATCTTTGGATCTTTCGCTTGAGAATCAAGCGTCAGGGGAAAGATCGCAGCCTCGCTTCGCTCGGCAGCTCCTACAGGCCATCGCGAGCAAGCTCCCACAGAGGTTCGGGGTACATGCCGGAACACTTTTTGCTGTCGGATGTGATCGTCGCCATTGCGTCGGCGTCATTACTGCCTCAATTTAGCGTCATTGCCCGTCAGGCCTATGCACTTCATGTCAGCGAACTCGTTTAGCCAATCTTTGCGTCGCCTTTGGGCGTTGGATAAGTTCAGTTATAGCGTGCGGGTCTTCATCGCCCTGACCGGCAGCATGGGGCTGTGCTGGTACCTGGATGAAATGGCGCTGCTGATTCCCTTGTTCCTGGGCATCATCGCCAGTGCGCTGGCCGAGACCGATGACAGTTGGCAGGGCCGCCTCAATGCGCTGGCCGTTACATTGGTGTGCTTCAGCGTTGCCGCGCTGTCGGTAGAACTGCTGTTCCCCTACCCCATCCTGTTCATCATCGCCTTGGCCCTGGCAGCCTTTGGACTGACCATGCTTGGTGCCCTGGGCGAGCGCTATGGCGCCATCGCCTCAGCCACGCTGATTCTTTCGGTCTACACCATGATCGGCGTGGACCAGCGCGGCGGCGCAGTCACGGATTTCTGGCATGAACCCCTGCTGCTGGTCACCGGTGCCGCGTGGTACGGCTTGCTGTCGGTACTGTGGCAGGCGTTGTTTTCCAACCAACCGGTGCAACAAAGCCTGGCGCGGCTGTTTCGCGAGCTGGGGCGCTACCTGAAACTCAAATCGTCGCTCCTGGAGCCGATCCGCCATTTGGACGTCGAAGGCCGACGCCTGGAGCTGGCCCAGCAAAACGGCCGGGTGGTCGCTGCGCTCAACAGCGCCAAGGAAATCATCCTGCACCGCGTGGGCAATGGCCGCCCCGGCTCGAAAGTCAGCCGGTACCTGAAACTGTACTTCCTGGCCCAGGACATCCACGAACGCGCCAGCTCTTCTCACTACCCCTACAATGCCCTGGCCGAGGCCTTCTTCCACAGCGACGTGCTGTTCCGCTGCCAGCGCCTGCTGCGCCAGCAAGGCAAGGCCTGCCAGGCACTGGCCGAGTCGATCCAGCTGCGCCAGCCGTTCGTCTACGACGACACCTTTGCCGAGGCCCTCAACGACCTGCACGCGTCCCTCGAACACCTGCGCATCCAGAGCAACCCGGCCTGGCGCGGCTTGCTGCGGTCGTTGCGAGCCCTGTCGGCCAATCTTGCCACCATGGACCGCCTGCTCAGCGACGCGAGCAACCCCGACGCCCT
Organism: Pseudomonas sp. RL_5y_Pfl2_73; assembly: GCF_963970515.1. NCBI lineage: Bacteria > Pseudomonadati > Pseudomonadota > Gammaproteobacteria > Pseudomonadales > Pseudomonadaceae > Pseudomonas > Pseudomonas sp. RL_5y_Pfl2_73. The sequence goes on from NZ_CAXAPD010000004.1 coordinate 180,389, forward strand.
GGCCGACGCCACCGACAGCAGCCTGCTCGACCGCTCGCCGCGCAACCTCAAGGATGTCTGGCTGCGCTTGCGCACCCAGCTCACGCCCACTTCACTGCTGTTCCGGCATGCCCTGCGCCTGCCCCTGGCCCTGAGCGTGGGCTACGCCATGGTGCATCTGATCCACCCGTCCCAGGGTTACTGGATCATTCTCACCACGCTGTTCGTCTGCCAGCCCAGCTACGGCGCCACCCGGCGCAAGCTCGGCCAGCGGATTATCGGCACCTCCATCGGCCTGACGGTGGCCTGGGCGCTGTTCGATCTGTTTCCCAACCCGTTGGTGCAATCAAGCTTCGCCATTGCCGCCGGGGTGGTGTTCTTTACCAACCGCACCACCCGCTACACCCTGGCGACGGCAGCGATCACCGTCATGGTGCTGTTCTGCTTCAACCAGGTGGGCGACGGCTACGGGCTGCTGTTGCCGCGGCTGTTCGATACCTTGCTCGGCAGCCTGATTGCCGGGCTTGCGGTCTTCCTGTTCCTGCCCGACTGGCAGGGTCGTCGGCTGAACAAAGTGCTGGCCAATACGCTGACCTGCAACAGCACGTACCTGCGCCAGATCATGCAGCAATACGCCGCCGGCAAGCGCGACGACCTGGCCTATCGCCTGGCCCGACGCAACGCCCACAACGCCGATGCCGCGCTGTCCACCACGCTGGCCAATATGCTGATGGAGCCGGGGCATTTCCGGAAGGAAGCCGATGTGGGCTTCCGCTTCCTGGTGTTGTCCCACACCCTGCTCAGTTACTTGTCAGGCCTGGGCGCCCACCGGGGCACCGAGCTGCCAACCGAAGTACGCGAACAGCTGATCGACGGTGCCGGGGTGAAACTGGCGGCGAGCATCGACGAAATCGCCCAGGGCCTGGCGAGTAAAACGCCCATTGTGGTTCAAAGCGACGAGGAGGAAGCCCTGGCCAATGAGCTTGAGCAGATGCCCGATGAAATTGACGAAGGACAGCGGTTGGTGCAGACGCAGTTGGGGTTGATCTGCCGTCAGCTCGGTCCGTTGCGGACCTTGGCGGCGCATCTGGTCAAGGACACTGGCGAGGCTTGAGGGTTGTGGTGAAGGGCCGGCCCCTTCGCGAGCAAGCCCGCTCCCACAGGAGTACGCATTCCAAATGTGTGTGGGGCTTGCTCGCGAAGACGCCAGTCCAGGCAACTCAACCTTCAAATAAGCTCACATCCCATGTTGCTTGAGCAACCGCGCATAACTCCCATCCGCCTTCATCGCCGCGATCTCCCGATCAAACCCCGCCACGATCTGCTCGTGCTCCGGGTTCTTCAGGCTGACCAGGATGTGCAGGCTGTTTTCACTCAATGCCTTGGGCAAAAATTCCACGGCGTTACGCACCATGGCGGATTCACGGGCCAGGTAATAGCGGGCAACGTACTCGTCTTCCAGGGTCAACTTCACACGGTCGGCAGCCAGCATGCGCACCGCCATGACGAAGTTATGCACTGGGACTTTCTGCATCTGCCGGTCTTCATCGAAGTCCTTGGCATAGGCATAACCGCGCACTACGGCGATGGGATAGGCCCGCAGCTGTTGCAGGCTGTCGAACTGGACCGCTTCGTCCTTGCGCTTGATGAAACGTACACGGTTGAGCAGATACTCGGCCGAGAACTGGCCGATATGAGTGCGATCCTCGCTGTACCAGGCGTTGACCAGCACGTCATAGCGGCCCTCGCCGATGCCCAGCATCGCCCGGGCCCAGGGCACCAGTTCAAAGTCCGTAGCATAGCCAGCCCGGGCCAGGGCCGTGCTGACGATGTCGGTCGCCAGGCCACCATTGATCAACGTGGAATCGGTAAACGGCGGCCAGGCATCAGCGACCAGACGCAGCTTTTGCGCGCAGGCCTCGTAGCTCAGCAACAACAACCCGATCAATGCAAGAGCTCGATGCAATCGCGGCATGCCAAACGTCCTTGACGGGTTCAAAGCCCGGTTTGTTTTTAGCCGAAACTCAACGGATATCCTCAGATATCCGGTCCTAACATTAGCTTATTGGAACCGCTGCGCAGGGCTGTCACGAAGATTACACAAAGACGACAGCACAGCGACACAGGAATGATGGCATTTTAGCCTCTATCACAGATTTTCCACTCGACCGAGAAAGAGACTTCTGGGCCAAGCTCGCTTAATATCGGCATCAGGTTCTTCAGGAAATTCAAAAAAAATGGATATCGAGTGGGTCTGTAAACATCACAGTAACCTGAGCAAGGAACAGCTGTATGCCATCCTCAAATTACGGGCCGAAGTGTTCGTTGTCGAACAGAACTGCGCCTACCCGGACGTGGACGGCCTGGACCTTGAAGGCGACACCTGCCATTTGATGGCCTGGCAGGACAACCACCTGGTGGCCTACCTGCGCTTGCTCGACCCGCACTCGCAAAACAGTGACGTGGTGATCGGGCGCGTAGTCATCGCGCCGCAAGCACGCGGCCAGGGGCTGGGTCACACGCTGATGGAGCAGGCGCTCAAGCAGGCCGAGAAGCACTGGCCCGGCACGTCGATTTCATTGTCGGCCCAAGCGCATTTGCAGGGGTATTACGGGCGGTACGGGTTTGAAGTGGTGGGTGTGGAATATCTGGAGGATGGGATTCCGCACATTGGCATGCATCGGCCGTAGGAGCTGCCGCAGGCTGCGATCTTTTGATCTTGAGCTTTCGCATTTCGCTTTCGCTTGAGATTCAAGCGTCTGGGGAAAGATCGCAGCCTCGTTGCACTCGTCAGCTCCTACACAGCTCCTACGCGGCTCCTACGGGTACTCAAGCACCGCCTTGATCCGCTGCAAATTCCCCTCGATCCACCCCCGATCGATCGCCCCCCAATCGCGAATCCGATAATGCCCGGCATGATTGCGCGCGCCGTCCTCTTGCTCGAACTCACAAACGATATCCAAGTCCGCCAGCGCGGCGATGGTGTCCTGGGCGGTGCGCCGTGGCATACCGGTGGTTTCGGTGAGGGCCGGGACGTTGCTGGCGACGCCGCTGTCGATCAGGTAAGCCACGTACAAGCGACGGTAGAAGCTGGTCTTGGTCTTGCTGACATCCATTCGGTCATTCCTTATGGGGCTGCAGATCCCGCCAGGTCAGGTACACCCGCAGGTCGAATTCCAACTGGTGATACCCCGGCAGCATGTGCTCGCAGAGTTGGTAGAAGGCCTTGTTGTGGTCCGACTCCTTGAAGTGCGCCAGTTCGTGCACCACGATCATCTTCAGGAACTCCGGCGCCGCGTCCTTGAACAGCGCCGCAATGCGGATTTCCTTCTTGGCCTTGAGCTTGCCGCCCTGCACCCGCGACACCGCGGTATGCAGGCCGAGGGCGCGGTGGGTCAGGTCCAGGCGACTGTCGAACAACACCTTGTCGATGGCTGGCGCGTTACGCAGGTATTGTTGCTTGAGGTCCAGCGCATAACCGTACAGGGCCTTGTCGCTCTGGATCGGATGTCGGCCCGGATAGCGCTGTTGCAGGTAATCGCCCAGTCGGTCCTGGGCGATCAATTGTTGCACTTGGGCTTGCAGGGCGGCGGGGTAGGCCTGGAGGTATTTGAGCGCGGTCATCAAGGGGCAACACAGTCACAAGAGGCCGCCAGTGTAGCGAATTCAAGCCTGCACCGCGCTCCAGTCGAACGGCGTGGCGAAGGCATTGGTGTCTTCGGCCATCAAGGGCCGCGCCACGAGGAACCCCTGCACGTATTCACAGCCATGGGCCTGCAGCCACTCATATTGCTCGCAGGTTTCCACCCCTTCGGCAATCACCCGCAAGCCCAGTTGCGTACACAGGTCGATCACCGAAGCGGCCAACGCCGCATCCCGGGGCGATCCCGGCAGGCGGGCGATCAAGTGCCGGTCGAGCTTGAGGGTATCGAGTTCAAGGTCGCGCAGATGCGTCAGCGAACAGGGGCCCGAACCAAAGTCATCCAATGCCACCCGCACCCCGAGGTGACGCAGCAGGCGCAATTGCTTTTGGGTTTCCTCGGGGTTGCGCATCAGCGCATCCTCGGTCACCTCGACCTCCAGCTGCCTGGGCTTCAAGGCATGGCGCTCCAGGACCTGGCGCAACTCGGTCACCAGATTGGGCATGCCGAACTGAGTGCTGCTCAGGCTCACCCCCAACACCAGGTCGTCAGCGAACAAGCGCTCCCAGACTTTGCGCTGGGCCGCGCTGCGATGATAAATCCAACTGCCCAGGCGACTGATCAACCGCGCCTCTTCCAGCAAGGGCAGGAACAGGCCCGGTGGAACATCACCGACACTGGGGTGCTGCCAGCGCAACAACGCCTCGAACCCGCGGATCCGCCCATCGATGATGCTCACCTGCGGTTGGTAGACCATATTGAAGTCGCGGTTCTCGATGGCCGAGCGCACGCTCTCTTCCAGCATCAGCCGTGAACGGGCCCGACCGTTCATTTCATGATCGTAAAAACGGTATTGCTGGCGGCCGGCCCGCTTGGCTTCGTACATGGCGATGTCGGACGCCCGCAGCAACCCATCGAGATTGGCGCCGCAATCGGGGTACGTCGCGATGCCGATGCTGGCCCCCAGTGCGACGTCCATGCCTTCGATCTGCTGGCAGATCGCGACCCGCTCGATGAGTTTCTCGGCGATCTTGGCCGCTTGCTCGGCGAATTCCAGGTCCAACAGCGCCGTGAACTCGTCCCCGCCCAGGCGCGCCAGGATATCGAAGGGGCGCAGGCACGCCTTCAACTGCTCCGACACCCAGCGCAACACCCGGTCCCCGGCATCGTGCCCCAGCGAGTCATTGACCCGCTTGAAGCCATCGAGGTCCAGATACAGCAACACCCAGTTGCTTTCCAGGCGCTCGCTGCGCATCAACAGGTTTTCTGCGGTCTGGTAGAACCCCCGGCGGTTGAGCAAACCGGTCAGCGGGTCCGTGACAGCCTGGTATTCGAGTTGCTGGTGCAAGTGGCGAACCACGGACATGTCCTGAAGGGTCACCACCATCGCCTTCTGCTCCGACGGCAACGGCGCACAGGACAAGGCCACCGACACCTGCTGGCCGGGCGCCGTGCGCAGGACCGCATCATGCAATCGCCAGGTTTCACCCCGACGATAGGCGTTATGGATATCAGAATCGAGCCACTCGGGGATGTGCGGTTTCTGCAGGAAATTCAGCAACGGCATGCCCTGCAATTGCTCGGCAGTAGCATTGAGCAAACGGCAGGTAGACGGGTTGGCGAAGCGAATACAGCCATTCTCATCCACCACCAGGATGCCTTCGGCGGCATTGTCCAGCACCGAGGCATTAAAGGCCCTGGCCGCTTCGAGATCCTGGCTCAGGCGCTGCAAGGCCCGGCGATTGCGCTGGTGCTCGAGCAACGCCTGGACTTTGGGCTTGAGGATTTGCGGGTCGAAGGGTTTGAACAGGTAATCCACGGCGCCACTGGCGTAGCCCTTGATGACCGCATCCTGGGATTGCTCGTTGGCCGTCAGGAAAATGATCGGCGTGAGCCGCGTGCGCTGGCTGCCGCGCATCAGGCGCGCCACTTCAAAACCGTCCATCTCGGGCATCTGCACATCCAGCAGAACCAGATCGATGTCGTGTTCAAGCAGGAGGTTAAGCGCCTCGACCCCCGAGGACGCGGTCATCACTTGCCAATCCTGACGCTGCAACAAGGCTCGCATGCTGAGCAGGTTTTCAGGGTAATCATCAACAATCAAAAGGACAGAGCTGTCTTCGCCGAGCGGTGGTTGCACGCATTCCATGCTGCTTCTCTTATCGGGCGCCACGTCCGTTTTTACGTAGCAAAGCGGACAAATACTGTCCCCTCACTCTAGACCGGGATTGTGGAAAGCAGTAGGTATCAACGCGCCATCATCCAGACAAAGCCCGAAATAGCCGACTAACGGTCACCCTCCTCGGGCACAGAAACTGCAATGCCACCCTCGACGGACAATTGACGTCAATCATCCGCCGGAGGGTGACTCAAAACCCCCTTCCTGCGCGATCACCCCACCAAACGCTCGGAGTAGAGCCTCCCGCTTTTGGCACTCAGCACTTTTACACCCGTTACGCAGGATTCGACCATGATCGACCTCAACACTTGGAACTTGAGCATCCCCGAAGGCAGCCCCGCCATCACCATCGAAACGCCTCGGCTGGCCCAGGGATTCAAGGATGAATATTTCCACTCCGACACCGGTACGCTGTTCTTCTGGGCGCCGGTGACCGGCACCAAGACTGCAAACGCGGTATATCCACGCAGCGAACTGCGGGAAACCTACAGCGACGGCACCTTGCGCAACTGGCTGTACCCGGCGGCGGACAACATCCTGCGTGCAGCGGTAACCGTCAACCAGGTGCCCAGCAGCGGCAAGATCGTGATCGGTCAGATCCACGCCAAGGACAGCCCCCGTCCGATGGTGAAACTGGAGTACCAGTACAAAACCTATAGCTCCACCGGCAACATCGTCGCCAAGGTGCGCATACGCCCCGACGACGAATCCGGCCAGGTCATCACCATCGCCACCGGCGTGAAGCTCGACCGCAGCTTTACCTACATGATCCACCTCAGCCCGAAGGGTGCACTGGGCATCAGTGCGGCGGGCTACAACTGGAGAACCACTATCGACCCGACCTGGAAGGTCAAACCGCTGTATTTCAAAGCGGGCGTCTACGTGCAGGACAACACTGGCTACACCACCGAAGGCGGCAAAGTGACGTTCAGCCTGCTGGAAATCAAACACACCGCCCGCTAAGCGCACACTTCCCCGCCCCCATTAGCAGCATGGAACGCTGCTATCGGTCCATCCTCGAAGCCCCCCACTTCAGTTTTTTTGCCCGCGCCCGACGCAAGAACCAAATAGCCACCACCCAAGAGTTCCGAAAAAAATCGGGGAAGCCGACCAGCGGTCGTTTGACTCGGGCACAAAAGCGACAAACACAACTCTGACGGACTGTTGACGCCAACCCTCCGCCGGACGACCGTGCCAAACACTCGTCCGCGCCCCCCCTTCCGGCCTCAGCAAAAGCGCGTCTTAGAGCCTCCGGCTGTGGCGTAAATCATTTCTTCTTCTCAGAAAGGATCCGAACATGGTCGACCTAGCAACCTGGAACTTGAGCATCCCCGAGGGCAGCCCGCCGAAAACCATTGAAACGCCTCGGCTGGTGGATGGGTTCAAGGATAAATATTTCAACTCCGAAGGCAGCACGGTGTATTTCTGGTCACCGGTGACCGGCACCAAGACAGAGAACGCCATTTACCCGCGCAGCGAATTACGAGAGACCTACAAGGACGGCACCTTGCGCAACTGGGTCTATCCCGACGCCGACAACCAGCTACGGGCAAGTTTGGTGGTCAATCAGGTGCCCAGCAGCGGCAAAATCGTGATCGGACAGATCCATGCCAAGGACAGCAGCAAGCCCATGGTCAAGCTGGAATACCAATACAAGGAAGACAGCTCCACCGGGAACATCGTCGCCAAGGTCCGCATGCGGCCTGATGACAGCGAAGGCAGGGTGATTACCGTTGCTACGGGGGTGAAGCTGAACCGGTCCTTCTCTTACCGAATTCATCTTGATCGTTCCGGCGATCTTGGCATTACCGCTGCCGGTCATAGTTGGTACACCACCGTCGGTGGCGCCTGGCGCGACAAGCCGTTGTATTTCAAGGCTGGGGTGTATGTGCAGGACAACAGCGGTTACACCAGCGAAGGTGGAAAAGTGACGTTCAGCGTGCTGGATATCGATCACAACACCTGAAATTTCACTTCCGATAATCTCGTAGGAAATCCCCTCTTGTGGCGAGGGGATTTATCCCCGCTGGGCTGCGAAGCAGCCCCCTCTTTCCGTCAGCCCCACCGCATGTGCCGACTTTACGGCGGCTGCGCCCCCCGAGCGGGAGCAAGCTCCCTCGCCACAGGGGGGCGGTGCGTCCTACAGGTCGATTTTGGTCTCGAAAATCTCCTCTATAGTTCGGCTTGTCTGCTGGCTTTGGTCAGTGGGCGGGGGTTTCGCAGCCCTGGTGAGTTAGAATCACGACCGTCAAAAATCGACATAGGCGAATCCTGCCTACGTTCGGCTTTTCATGGCGGCTGTGTGTGGGAGATCTTCGGGTCTGCCGGGTTTCTCTAACTCCTCGGTCTGCGAACCCGCACATGGCTGCCACCCAATTTGTTTCGCAGCAAACGGTGGTAAGTACTTTTTCTTGAGTTAGAGGTTTGTCATGAAAACTGAACAATTGCTAAGCCGTTTCACGCCACTTACCCCGATCGCCACCACCCAACCCATCCTGTTCATCGACAGCACCGCCCCATTGACTGAACTCCACGCCTGCGCCAGCGAACGCTTACATGCCACGCTCGACTACTTGACGCTCATGGCCTGCGCCACCCTGCGCGATTCGGCCGCCAGCGACTTCAATACCCTCACCAACGTCGCCCGGATCCTGGTTCAGGATGTCACCGATGTGTTTGGTGTCATTGAACAGCGCGGCCTCGAAGGAGAATAGAATATTGCGGGCATATCCATTGCTGCGGTAACGGCTGCTTAGGGTTCCGCCCTGACGGCGGGTCACTTTCGAAAAGCGCGAAAGTAACCAAAGCGCTCCTGCCCCACCACTCGGTGCCTCGCCTAGGCTCGGCATGCCCTCACTCCGGCATTGCTCCGTGGGCCCGCCGCGAAGGGCCATCCATGGCCCAGCGCGGCTACCTCGGCATCCATGCCGAGGTGCCCACTGCGCAATGCCTGCGTTCGGCCATCGTGGTTAACGGGGCGCCGAGACCAACGTCCTTTCCGAGGCGGCCTAGTAGCCGACCTGGCTCTTGCGGTCGTATACCCATCAGCTCTGTTTGAGCAGGACCTGTGGGAGCAAAGCTTGCTCGCGAGGCGCGCCTGACAGCCGACCTGGCTCTCCCGGTCGTACACCCATCAGCTCTGTTTGAGCAGGACCTGTGGGAGCAAAGCTTGCTCGCGAGGCGGCCTGACAGGCGACTTGGCTCTCATGGTCGTGATCCGATCCAGTTGTGCGAGCCTGCTCGCGAAGAGGCCGGTACATTCATCGATTGAACCACCGCCATCGCGAGCAAGCCCATCTCTAATCCCCCTGCAAAGTCGTCAAGGATGACAGGAGGTCATGTGCATATTCTTTTGAGCAGAGTAGGATTAAATCCCATCTTATCCAGGAGGCTTATCATGCGTAGCACTCAACAGTTCAGCATCACGCTGCCTAACCAAATGGCTGACGTAGTGAAAGCCAAGGTGGCTGCAGGCGAGTACGCCACTGAAAGTGAAGTCATTCGTGATGGCCTCCGGGCGCTGTTGGCTCGTGATCGTGCTTTGGAAAACTGGCTCCTAGGCCAAGTAGCCCCAGCTTACGACGCCTTGAAAGCTGACCCCTCGCGGACCCTAAGCATTGATGAGGTGCGCTCCCGATTGGCGGCAGAGCACCAGAACACCACTGTAAAATCGTAAATGGCCTATCCCGTCGAGTTTGCACCGGAAGCCCTTGAGCAGTTAGCTGCGCTCTATCGCTACATTGCCACAGCGGCGTCGCCGGAAATTGCCCATCGGTATACCGACGCCATCGTGTCCTACTGTGAAGAGCTACAGACATTCCCGCACCGAGGGAACCAGAGGGACGATATACGCCCGGGTTTGCGCATCACAAACTACCGTAAACGGACCGTGATCGCCTTTGCCGTTGAAGCCGATCAGGTTTCCATTTTGGGCGTTTTTTACGGCGGACAGGACTTTGAGGGCGCTTTGCAGAGTGATCTGGACGATTGACGCAAGCCCGCCCGCGAAGAGGCCGGCACATTCAGCATTGATGCAAGCAGACCCACCGCCATCGCGAGCAAGCTTTGCTCCCACAGATCTAACGGGTGTACGACCGGGAGAGCCAGGTCGGCTGTTAGGCCGCCTCGCGGTGGACGTTGATCTCGGGCGCCCCGTTAACCACGATGGCCGAACGCAGGTATTGCGCAGTGGGCATCCCGGCATGGATGCCGGGATAGCCGCGCTGGGCCATGGATGGCCCTTCGCGGCGGGCCCACGGAGCAATGCCGGAGTGAGGGCATGCCGAGCCCTAGCGAGGCACCGAGTGGTGGGGCAAAAGCGTTTTGCTTACTTTTGCGCTCTTCAAAAGTGAGCCGCCGTAAGGGCGGAACCATAAGTAGCCGTTACAAAAAAAACGGATATACACACAAAGCCAAGAAACCCACCCATAGAAAACCCGCATCACTGCGGGTTTTCTAACAACGCTAAAACATCAATTAACCTTAGCGTTCAACTCACCCTTCAAATACCGCTGATACATAGCCTCCAGAGAGATCGGCTTGATCTTGGAAGCATTACCCGCCGTACCAAACGCCTCATAACGCGCAATACACACATCACGCATCGCCGTCACAGTCGCACCGAAAAACTTACGCGGATCAAACTCACTCGGATTGGTCGCCATCAACCGGCGCATCGCACCAGTGGAGGCCAGACGCAGATCGGTATCGATGTTGACCTTGCGCACGCCATACTTGATGCCTTCGACGATCTCCTCAACCGGTACACCGTAGGTCTCTTTGATGTCGCCACCGTACTGGTTGATGATCGCCAGCCACTCTTGTGGAACCGAGGAAGAACCGTGCATCACCAGGTGGGTGTTGGGGATGCGCTTGTGGATTTCCTTGATACGGTCGATCGCCAGCACGTCGCCGGTTGGCGGCTTGGTGAACTTGTAGGCGCCGTGGCTGGTGCCGATGGCGATGGCCAGGGCGTCGACCTGGGTCTTCTTGACGAAATCCGCCGCTTCTTCCGGGTCGGTCAGCATCTGGCTGTGGTCCAGCACGCCTTCGGCGCCGATGCCGTCTTCTTCACCGGCCATGCCGGTTTCCAGCGAGCCCAGGCAACCCAGCTCACCTTCCACCGACACGCCGCAGGCGTGGGCCATGGCGACGGTCTGCTGGGTGACGCGTACGTTGTACTCGTAGTCGGTCGGGGTCTTGCCGTCTTCGCCGAGGGAACCGTCCATCATCACCGAGCTGAAGCCCAGCTGGATGGAACGCTGGCAGACGTCCGGACTGGTGCCGTGGTCCTGGTGCATGCACACCGGGATGTGCGGGAATTCTTCGATCGCTGCCAGGATCAGGTGACGCAGGAACGGCGCGCCAGCGTATTTGCGGGCACCGGCCGAAGCCTGGACGATCACCGGAGAGTCTGTCTTGTCAGCGGCTTCCATGATGGCGCGCATCTGCTCAAGGTTGTTGACGTTAAAGGCTGGAACGCCGTAGCCGAACTCGGCTGCGTGGTCCAGCATCTGACGCATGCTGATAAGTGCCATTGTGTCTCTCTCCCGGTCGAGGGTCGTTAATCGTGCCAGCCTGCCGGAGCGGCGGCGGCTATTCAAGTCATTGCGGATCGGGGGTCGGCCCGAGCGGCGTGTTCGGTGTTGCAAAATCTCAAAACGTATAGAGGTCCCTGTGGGAGCGGGCTTGCTCGCTCCCACATCAGATCTCAGTGGATCAATCAGCCTTGCAGCCACGCCCAATCAAGTCATTGGTGGCGACCCAATACACCAGGCCTTCCTCACCCTTGACGTGAAACGCCAGCATGTCATCGCTGTACAGTGAACCTTCAGCACCCGGCTCAAGCTTGAGGCGATAAACCTTATCGGCGCCGCCCAGGCGTACATCGACGTCCTTGCGGGCGGCGTCGGTGTAGCGCCAGAGCACTTTGGCCTCGCTGTCACAGGTCCAGGTCGTCCAACCTTCAACAGGTTCAGACGTGCGCAAAAAGTCCAACTGCGCACAACCGCCCAGCAATGCCAACGCCACAACGGCGATCAAGCCTTTCATCGGTGTTCCTCGACTGACGACGCGCGCCGCCAGCCATGAGTAAAAAGTCTGACCCATCAAGGACACCCATGTTCCTTGATCGGGGTTTGCGTCTCGTATTTGTCCAGGCCATCCGGCCCGGAACGCTTGTTCAGCACAGGGTTGGTCTCGGCCTGCCAGTCGGCCTGGTAGCAGCCCTTTTCAGGCGGCGCCCCGGTCTCGGGCGCCGTTTCCTTCGAGCTGCTCGAACAGGCCGCCAGCACCGTTGCGGCCAACAGCAACGTGAACGTCTTGACCATCAGAACACTCCTTTGCCTGGTCAATGGCGCTTCAGGCCTTGGCCCGGCTTTCCAGGACTTCTACGGCAGGCAGCACTTTGCCTTCGACGAACTCGAGGAATGCGCCGCCGCCGGTAGAAATGTAGGAGATCTGCGAGGCCACGCCATATTTGTCGATGGCCGCCAGGGTGTCACCGCCACCGGCGATGGAGAACGCAGCGCTTTGGGCGATGGCTTGGGCCAGCACCTTGGTGCCGTTGCCGAACTGGTCAAACTCGAACACACCGACCGGGCCGTTCCACAGGATCGTCTTGGAAGATTTCAGCAGCTCGGCGAAGTTGGCGGCGGTTTGCGGGCCGATGTCGAGGATCATGTCGTCCTCGGCCACGTCATCGATCAGCTTGACGGTGGCGGTGGCGCTTTCTGCGAATTCCTTGGCTACGACCACGTCTACCGGCAACGGTACGCTGACCTTGGCGGCGATTTCCCGGGCGGTGTCCAGCAGGTCCGGTTCGTACAGGGATTTGCCGACCGGGTGACCCGCAGCGGCGAGGAAGGTGTTGGCGATGCCGCCGCCGACGATCAACTGGTTGCAGACCTGGCTCAGGCTGTTGAGCACGTCCAGCTTGGTGGAGACCTTGGAGCCGGCAACGATGGCAGCCATCGGCTGGGCCGGGGAGCCCAGGGCCTTGCCCAGTGCGTCCAGTTCAGCAGCCAGCAACGGGCCTGCGGCGGCGACTTTGGCGAACTTCGCCACGCCATGGGTCGAACCCTCGGCACGGTGGGCGGTGCCGAACGCGTCCATCACGAACACGTCGCACAGGGCGGCGTATTGCTGGGCCAGTTCGTCGGCGTTCTTTTTCTCGCCCTTGTTGAAGCGTACGTTTTCGAACAGCACGACATCGCCGGCCTTCACGTCCACGCCGCCCAGGTAGTCAGCGACCAATGGCACGTCACGGCCCAAGGCACGGCTCAGGTAATCGGCTACCGGCTTGAGGCTGTTTTCGGCCGAGAACTCGCCTTCGGTCGGACGGCCCAGGTGGGAGCAGAGCATCACGGCCGCGCCTTTTTCCAGGGCCAGCTTGATGGTCGGCAGCGAGGCCAGGATACGCGCGTCGCTGGTGACAACACCGTCCTTGACGGGGACGTTGAGGTCTTCGCGGATCAGTACGCGCTTACCTTGCAGATCGAGGTCGGACATCTTCAACACGGTCATGGGTCGCAATTCCTGGGTAACTGTTTAGAGAGCAGGTTTTTTAGAAGCGGTTTGCAGGTAATGCTCGGCAACGTCCAGCATTCGGTTGGCAAACCCCCATTCGTTGTCGAACCAGGCCAGGATGTTCACAAGCCGAGGCCCGGAAACACGGGTCTGGCTGGCATCGACGATGGCCGAATGTGGGTCATGGTTAAAATCACAACTGGCATGAGGTAACTCGGTGTAGGCCAGAAGGCCTTTGAGCGGACCGCTGGTGGCGGCTTCGCGCAGGATCCGGTTGACCTCGGTGGCGTCGGTATCGCTTACGGTCTGCATCGTAATGTCGAGGCAGGACACGTTGACCGTCGGCACCCGCACGGCTTTGGCCTGAATTCGCCCCGCAAGTTCCGGCAGCAGCCGTTCAATGCCGCGGGCCAGACCAGTGGACACTGGAATCACCGACTGGAACGCCGAACGGGTGCGGCGCAAGTCCTCATGGTGGTAGGCGTCGATCACCGGCTGGTCGTTCATCGCCGAGTGGATGGTGGTGATCGACACGTATTCCAGGCCAATGGCCTGGTCCAGCAGGCGCAACAGCGGCACGCCGCAGTTGGTGGTGCAGGACGCGTTGGACACAAGCCGTTCTTTGCCGGTCAGGCAATCCTGGTTCACACCGTAGACGATGGTGGCGTCGACATCCGCTTCACTGGCCATCGGCTGGGAAAACAGCACCCGCGGCGCGCCGGCAGCGAGAAAACGTTGGCCGTCTTCGCGGGTGTGATAGGCACCGGAACACTCGAGCACCAGATCGACATCCAGCGAAGCCCAATCGATGCCTTCGGGGGTGGCGCTGCGCAAGACTTTCACGCAGTCGCCATTAATATGCAGACAATCGCCTTCAGCCCGGACTTCGCCGGGGAACCGGCCGTGGGTGGAGTCAAAGCGTGTCAGGTATTCGATACTGGCCATGTCGGCCAGATCATTGATCGCCACAATCTCGAAACCGGCCTTGGCCCCTCGCTCGAACAACGCACGCAAGACGCAACGACCTATCCGGCCGTAGCCGTTGAGTGCAACTTTGTAGCGACGCGGTTGGGGCATGGGGGTTCTCAATACTCGCGGGAAACGAATTCGCGCTAACTACACAAATCCCTGTAGGAGCTGACGAGTGAAACGAGGCTGCGATCTTTCCCCTGACACTTGAATCTCAAGCAAAAGATCAAGATCAAAGGATCGCAACCTCGTTTCACTCATCAGCGCCTACAGGAAGCGCGGTGGTCTGGACCACCGCGTCGTGTCTTAGTCTTCCAGCAGCTCTTCAGCCTGACCCAGGATGTTTTCCAGGGTGAAGCCGAATTCCTCGAACAGCGCCGGCGCAGGCGCCGATTCGCCGTAGGTGGTCATGCCGATCACGCGGCCTTCCAGGCCCACGTACTTGTACCAGTAATCGGCATGGGCCGCCTCGATGGCGATCCGCGCACTGACCTGCAGCGGCAACACCGCTTGCTTGTAGCCGGCATCCTGGGCGTCGAACACGCTGGTGCAAGGCATGGACACTACGCGCACGTTGCGGCCCTGCTCGGTCAGCTTGTCGTAGGCCTGGACGGCCAGGCCGACTTCGGAGCCGGTGGCGATCAGGATCAGTTCAGGCTCGCCGATGCAGTCCTTGAGCACGTAGCCGCCGCGAACGATATCACCGATCTGGTCGGCATCGCGGTTCTGGTGCTGCAGGTTCTGACGGGAGAAGATCAGCGCCGATGGACCGTCGTTACGCTCAATGGCGTGTTTCCACGCCACTGCCGATTCCACGGCATCGCATGGGCGCCAGGTGTCCAGGTTCGGCGTGCAACGCAGGCTCGCCAACTGCTCGATCGGCTGGTGCGTCGGACCGTCTTCGCCAAGGCCGATGGAGTCGTGGGTGAACACGTAAAGCACGCGTTTTTTCATCAGCGCCGACATGCGCACGGCGTTGCGGGCGTATTCCATGAACATCAGGAAGGTCGCGCCGTAAGGCACCAGGCCGCCATGCAGGGCCACGCCGTTCATGATCGCGCTCATGCCGAACTCGCGAACGCCGTAGTACATGTAGTTGCCGCTGGCGTCTTCGGCACTGACACCTTTGCAGCCTTTCCACAGGGTCAGGTTGGAACCGGCCAGGTCGGCCGAACCGCCCAGCAGTTCCGGCAACAATGGGCCGAAGGCGTTCAGGGTGTTCTGGCTGGCCTTGCGGCTGGCGATGGTTTCGCCCTTGGCAGCGACTTCAGCGATGTACGCCGAGGCTTTTGCGGCGAAGTCGGCCGGCAGCTCGCCGCTGAGGCGACGCACCAGCTCGTTTGCCAGCTCAGGGAATTCGGCGGAATACGCCGCGAAACGCTGGTCCCATTCAGCTTCGAACGCACGACCTTTTTCCTTGGCATCCCACTCGGCGTAAATGTCGGCCGGGACTTCGAACGGGCCATGGTCCCACTTCAGCGCAGCGCGGGTCAGGGCGATTTCCTCGGCACCCAGTGGGGCGCCGTGGCAGTCTTCCTTGCCTTGCTTGTTCGGCGAGCCGAAACCGATGGTGGTCTTGCAGCAGATCAGGGTCGGCTGGGCGCTTTTGCGGGCGGTCTCGATGGCGGTCTTGATCTCTTCAGGATCGTGGCCGTCGACGTTGCGGATCACCAGCCAGTTGTACGCTTCGAAGCGCTTGGGGGTGTCGTCGGTGAACCAGCCTTCTACTTCGCCATCGATGGAGATGCCGTTGTCGTCATAGAAGGCGATCAGCTTGTCCAGGCCCAGGGTGCCGGCCAGGGAGGCGACTTCATGGGAAATGCCTTCCATCATGCAGCCATCACCCAGGAATACGTAGGTGTGGTGATCGACGACGTTATGGCCGGGGCGGTTGAATTGCGCCGCCAGGACTTTTTCTGCCAGTGCAAAACCCACGGCGTTGGCCAAGCCCTGGCCCAATGGACCGGTGGTGGTTTCCACGCCTGGGGTGTAACCGTATTCCGGGTGGCCCGGGGTGCGGCTGTGCATCTGGCGGAAGTTTTTCAGGTCATCGATCGACAGGTCGTAGCCGGTCAGGTGCAGCAACGAGTAGATCAACATCGAACCGTGGCCGTTGGACAGCACGAAGCGGTCACGGTCGGCGAACGATGGGTTGCTCGGGCTGTGCTTGAGGTAATCGCGCCAAAGCACCTCGGCGATATCCGCCATACCCATGGGGGCACCTGGGTGGCCGCTGTTGGCTTTCTGCACGGCATCCATGCTAAGGGCACGAATGGCATTGGCACGCTCACGACGGCTGGGCATCGCTGTTCTCCTGCGGGTATTGAATCGAGAATGAATAAAACGAAACTGAAAAAGGCGAGCATTTTCCCTCACCCACCCACCCCGGGGCAATGACAGATAGTCATCCGTGGGTGTTTTTCCGGTGGATAAAGTCGCATTCGCCAGGTGAAACCTTTCTGCTGATGGTTTGTAGAGTCAAGCACGGGCTGAGAAGTGCCATTCATCCACCAATATCAAAACTTTTTGATATTGAACTTGCAGGGTTCCAGCCCCCTCACTAGACTGCCCCACTATGAACTTACCCGTGCCTTCCATTCGCCATGACGACTGCGATGAGCTGGCGGCCCTTTGCAAGGCCGGCGGCGATCCGCTGCGGCTCAATGTATTGCGCGCCCTGGCCAACGACTCGTTCGGCGTGCTGGAGCTGGCGCAGATCTTCGGCATCGGCCAGTCCGGCATGAGCCACCACCTCAAGGTCCTGGCCCAGGCCGATCTGGTGGCGACCCGCCGGGAAGGCAACGCCATCTTCTATCGCCGCGCCCTGCCCCACACCGACCTGCTGGGTGGCAAGCTGCACGCGGCGCTGCTGGACGAGGTGGATGCGCTGAACCTGCCGGTCGACGTGCAGGCCCGTATTGCCCAGGTACACGGACAACGGGCCGCCGCCAGCCAGGACTTCTTCGCACGGGTCGCCGAGAAATTTCGCGCCCAGCAAGACCTGATCGCCGGACTGCCGCAATACCGCGAAAGCGTCGTGGCGCTGCTCGACAAACTGAGTTTCGAACCCACCGCCACGGCGATCGAAGTCGGCCCAGGCGATGGCGCCTTTCTGCCAGAACTGGCGCGACGCTTCAGCCAGGTGACGGCGCTGGACAACAGCCCGGCCATGCTCGAATTGGCGCGTCAGGTGTGCGAACGCGAAGCTTTGGCTAACGTCAGCCTGCAACTGGCCGATGCACTGGATGGCATGAGCCAGCAGGCCGACTGCGTGGTATTGAACATGGTGCTGCATCATTTCGCCGCTCCGGCCGATGCACTCCGGCACATGGCCGGCCTGCTGCAACCGGGCGGCAGCCTGCTGGTGACGGAGTTATGCAGCCACAACCAGAGCTGGGCCAGGGAGGCCTGCGGCGATCTCTGGCTCGGATTTGAACAGGACGACCTGGCCCGCTGGGCCACCGCTGCGGGCCTCGTGCCCGGGGAAAGCCTTTATGTAGGCTTACGTAATGGTTTCCAGATCCAGGTTCGCCACTTTCAGCGGCCCACTGGCGACACTCACAAACGGTAACTTGTAGGAAAACATCGAGATGAGCGAATACTCCCTTTTCACCTCCGAGTCCGTGTCTGAAGGGCATCCGGACAAAATCGCCGACCAGATTTCTGATGCGGTGCTGGACGCCATCATTGCTGAAGACAAGTTCGCCCGCGTGGCGTGCGAGACTCTGGTGAAAACGGGCGTGGCGATCATCGCCGGCGAAGTCACCACGTCGGCCTGGGTCGACCTGGAACAGATCGTCCGGGACGTCATTCTGGGCATTGGCTACAACAGTTCCGACGTCGGCTTCGATGGCGCGACCTGTGGCGTGATGAACATCATTGGCAAGCAGTCCCCCGACATCAACCAAGGCGTTGACCGGGCCAAGCCTGAAGACCAGGGCGCCGGTGACCAGGGCCTGATGTTCGGCTACGCCAGCAACGAAACCGACGTGCTGATGCCGGCCCCGATCACCTTCTCGCACCAGTTGGTTCAACGCCAGGCCGAGGCCCGTAAATCCGGCCTGCTGCCTTGGCTGCGCCCGGACGCCAAGTCCCAGGTGACTTGCCGGTACGAAGGCGGCAAGGTGGTGGGTATCGATGCCGTCGTCCTGTCGACCCAGCACAACCCCGATGTGTCCTACAAAGACCTGCGCGAAGGCGTAATGGAACTGATCGTCAAGCACGTGCTGCCTGCCGAGTTGCTGTCCAAGGACACCCAGTTCCACATCAACCCGACCGGCCAGTTCATCATCGGCGGCCCGGTGGGCGACTGCGGCCTGACCGGTCGCAAGATCATCGTCGACAGCTACGGCGGCATGGCCCGTCACGGCGGCGGCGCGTTCTCCGGCAAGGACCCATCGAAGGTTGACCGTTCGGCGGCCTACGCCGGTCGTTATGTCGCCAAGAACATCGTCGCCGCCGGCCTGGCCGAGCGCTGCGAGATCCAGGTGTCCTACGCCATTGGCGTGGCCCAGCCTACGTCGATCTCGCTGAACACCTTCGGCACCGGCAAGATCGGCGATGACAAGATCATCAACCTGGTCCGTGAAGTGTTCGACCTGCGTCCATACGCCATCACCACCATGCTCGACCTGCTGCACCCGATGTACCAGGACACTGCCGCCTATGGCCACTTCGGCCGTACACCGCAGACCAAGACCGTGGGTGATGATACCTTCACCACCTTCACCTGGGAAAAAACCGACCGCGCCGACGCCCTGCGCGCCGCTGCCGGCCTGTAATACCCGAGTGTAAAGAAAAAGCCCCTGGCGACTGAGTCGCCAGGGGCTTTTTCATGCCTTTGTGTTTTCATACCGTTGTGGCGAGGGAGCGCGCTCCCGCTGGAGCTGCCGAAGACTGCGATCTTTTGATCTTTCGCTTGAGACTCAAGTGTCCGGAGAAAGATCGCAGCCTCGTTGCACTCGACAGCCCCTACAACGCAACCCAGCGGACGCCACAAAGGCTTAGCGCAATGTTCAGGTCCGTCGTGCCACCAGCAAAAACGAAGCCGCACTGGCGAGCAGCCCCGCACACATCCGATTGAACAGGCGCTTGCCACTAGGCCGGGCGAACAGCCGTCGCGCGTAAATGCCCATGTAGCAATACAGGCCGATGGCGATGCACTCCAGTGCCAGGAACAAAGCGCCCAGCACGGCGAATTGTTGGGTGACGGTGCCTGTACGGTCGACGAATTGCGGCAGGAACGCGGTAAACAACAGGATCGCCTTCGGATTGCCGATCGCCACCATGAATTCCTGCCGCGCCAGGCCGGCCCGTCTCATCGATGCGACCGCGGCCTCGCTGCCGGCCTCGGGCTGGGCCCGCCACAATTGCACGGCCAAATAGAACAGGTAGCCGGCACCGACGAGCTTGATCACCAGGAATAACAACTCCGAGGTGTGCAGCACGGCAGTGAGCCCCGCAGCTGCCAGGGCGATCATGATCGCAAACGCCAGCAACCGACCGATGCCGCCGCTGCACGCCCGGACGAAGCCATAACGCGAGGCGTTACTGATGGACAGCAGATTGTTCGGCCCCGGCGCCATGTTCAGCGCAAAGCAGGCCGGAATGAAAACAGCGAGCGTCGACAGTTCCATCGGGAGGATTCCAGGCAGCGGCGAATCGAAAGCCCATTCTGCGCCGGCCGCTGACGAGGGCAAGACACAGTTGCGCGGCTAAATCACCTCGCACTGTACCGCCGCGAGTTTGCCACCAGGCCCCGCAAAATCCGGTAACGCTCCAGGCCTCGCAACTTCCACGACGGTGGCTAGCCTTCAGTTCTCAACCCAGCAAGGATGCTTCAATGCCAGCGTTTTTGTATGCACTCGCCTGTCTTGTCTTCATTGCCACTCCTGCGATCGCCGCGCCCTGTCCCGACTGGCCCACTGAACGCGCCCGGGCCGAGATCGCCGCGCTGCAACAGCAAATCGACACTTGGGACGACAGTTATCACCGCCTCGGCCAATCGCTGGTGGCCGACGAACTGTATGATCAATCCCGAACAGCGTTGGGCCAATGGCGCCAGTGTTTTAACCTCCCGGCGGCCGACGATCCCCTGCGCTCAGCGGGCGGAAAAGTGCCACACCCCGTGGTCCATACCGGCCTGGAAAAGCTGAAGGACACCAACGCCGTGGGCGCCTGGCTGCACGGTCGGGAGGACGTCTGGGTCCAGCCGAAAGTCGACGGTGTGGCGGTCACCCTGGTCTATCGCAAGGGTCGCCTGCATCAGGCAATCAGCCGCGGCGATGGCGTCCAAGGGCATGACTGGACCACAAATGCGCGCAAAATCGGCGCCATCCCGCAGCAACTGCACCAGCCCGTAGACCTGGTCGTACAGGGCGAGTTGTACTGGCGCCTGGAGGCCCATGTCCAAGCCGGCAGCGGCAGCGTGAACGCCCGCGGGACCATTGCAGGCTTGATGGCGCGCAGCAATTTGACGGTGCACGATGGGGTGTATATCGGCCTGTTTGTCTGGGACTGGCCGGAAGGGCCGGACACCCTGCCCGAGCGAATGGCTGCGCTGAGTGAGTTGGGCTTCGCTGACACCCTCGCCTATAACCAGCCTGTCCGGACATTGGCCGATGCCGAGCAGTGGCGCGATCACTGGTACCGCACGCCGCTGCCATTCGCCAGCGACGGGATCGTCCTGCGCCAGAGCCGCCGCCCACCCGCCGACCGCTGGCAGGCCAGGGCGCCGTTCTGGAGCGTGGCCTGGAAATACCCGTATGCCCAGGCGCTGGCCGAAGTGCGCAAGGTTCACTTCAAGGTCGGTCGTACCGGACGCATCACGCCCGTATTGGAGCTTGAACGTATCCGGCTCGACGACCGGTGGATTCGTCGGGTAAGTGTCAGCTCCCTCAAGCGTTGGGAGGAGATGGACATTCGCCCCGGCGACCGGGTCGCTATCAGCCTGGCCGGGCTGACCATCCCGCGGCTCGACAGCGTCGTGCTGCGCAGCCTCGAGCGGCAAGACCTCAACGCCCCTGCGGCAGCCGATTATCACTTCTTGAGCTGCTGGCAGCCGACACCCGGCTGTGAAAGCCAATTCCTCGCACGACTGAGCTGGCTCAGCGGCAAACAAGGGCTCGCCCTGCCCCACGTCGGCCCCGGCACCTGGGAAAAGCTGCTGGCCGCCGGACGAGTCGACGGATTGCTGGATTGGATGACCCTCGATGCCGCCGAGCTTGCTAACATTGCCGGCTTCGGCGAACACAGCAGCGCCCGCCTGCTCGCCAGCCTGCACAGCGCCCGGCAACGCCCTTTCGGCCAGTGGCTCAAGGCCCTTGGCCTGCCGCCCGCCGGCGAGGCCCGGCTGGAGGGGCCGTGGCAGGTACTGGCCGAGCGCAACACCGAACAATGGCAAGCCGAGGCCGGCATCGGACCGGGACGCGCCGCGCAACTGAGCGCATTTTTTCGCGACCCGCAGGTACTGGCGTTGAGTGACGTATTACGCACTGCCGGGGTCGACGGTTTTTAATTCGGGCCCTGCGCGGTTGAACCCAAGGGGCAAGCAGGTGTTCCAACAGCGCATCTGTACCGACCGCTCGCGATTTTTTACGGAGTTGCTATGAATATCCTGTCCCCCGTTGCCCTGCTGGTCTTATGCAGTGCCATGGCCGCCCCCTTGATGGCGAACGAGCCCCCCACGGAACTCACCGGTTGCGCGGCCAAGCGCCAGGGCATCATCAACCAGATCGAACTGGCCAAGTCCCGTGGCAACCAGGACCAGCAGGCAGGCCTGGAAACCGCGTTGGACGAAGTCACCAGCCATTGCACCGATGCGTCCTTGCGCAAGACGCGTGAAAACAAGGTGCTCGATGCCAAGCACGACGTCAGCCGGCGTCAGGCCGACCTGGAAAAGGCCATGAAGAAAGGCGACGCCGAGCGGATCAACAAACGCAAGGACAAGCTGGCAACCTCGCGCAAGGAACTCCAGGAAGCGCTGGATGAGCTGGACAAGTGAACATTAAGATCCCAGGCGCCTACAGGTTGAACGCGATTCACTGTAAGCGCTGGCGAAGCCTGCGATCTTTCAAGACATGTCAATGATCCCGAAACTCCTTATGACAGGCACTGCACGCATCCTCGACCTTTTGCACCGCCGGCCCCAAATAACTGGCCTTATAGGGTTGGACGTTGCTGGCGGTCACCAACTCACCGGTGGCGGCTTCAAGGTGGCGGGCCAGTTCCTGAAAGCGCGCCTGCTTTTGCCAGACTTCATCCCGGGCGCTGGTGTGGTCTTGCTCGCGCACTTGCGGGAAGTGTTTCCACGGCTCATGGGAGAGTTGATCCAATTGCGCCGCACCTTCGGCAAATCGTGCGCCATCGAACGAGACTCGCCCACGCAACATGCCACCCAACTCTTCGTTGGTCTTGAGCATCTGCTTGAAGATCGCCTTGCGCTGGCCAAGGGGAGAATTGGGATCGACACCGCCACAGGCGGATAACATCAGGCAGGCCAGTATGGCCATGGACAATCGTTTTGCAAACATCTTGGCCTCAGGGCAGGAAACGGCAGTTAGTATCCTCGGGTCATCGGTAAAGACCAATGGCCCTATCAACAATATGGGTTGTTCGAGCGCTTGACAGCGTCCGAATGACTGCAAAGGAAATCTTCATGAACAGCCGCATCAAGACCTGGCACAAAGGCTTGGCATTGACCCTACCGCTGATCGCACTGTTGGCCGGTTGTAATCGCGGCGACAAGGTCGAAGAACCTCAGCCCCATGCCCTCGCCACCTATGTCAGCGCACCGTGGGAGGCATTACCGTCGGTGTCCGATGCAGACCTGCTGGCCGGTTTCGGTTCCTGGCGCAGTGCCTGCAACCGGCTCAAGGCTGATGCAACCTGGGGTCCGACCTGCGCGGCAGCGGCCAATGTGCCGCAAACCGCACAGGATGTACGCATTTTTCTGAAACAGAACCTCGACGTCTATGGCCTGCGCTCAGGGGACAACAGCCCCAACGGCCTGATTACCGGCTACTACGAGCCGGTCTACCCCGGCAGCCTCACCCAGACCGCTACGGCGAATATCCCGGTCTACGGTGTGCCGGAGGACATGATCATTGTGTCGCTGGACAGTATTTACCCTGAGCTCAAGGGCAAACGCCTGCGTGGCCGCCTCGAAGGCCGGGTGCTCAAGCCATACGACGACGCGACCACCATCGAAACCAACGGGGTGAAGGCGCCGGTCATCGCCTGGCTGACCGACCCCATGAACCTGCAATTCCTGCAAATCCAGGGTTCGGGACGCATTCGACTCGCCGATGGCCGCCAACTGCGCATTGGTTATGCCGACCAGAACGGCCACCCTTACCGCCCCATCGGGCGCTGGCTGGCTGAACAGGGCGAGCTGAAGAAAGAAGACGTGACCATGGGTACCATCAGTGCCTGGGCCAAGGCCAACCCGAACCGTATTCCCGAATTGCTGGGCAGCAACCCCAGCTACGTGTTCTTCAACCGTAACCCCGACAGTAACGAAGGCCCGCGAGGCTCGCTGAATGTACCGCTGACCGCCGGCTACAGCGTAGCAGTGGACCGCAAGGTGATTCCGCTGGGCAGTCTGCTCTGGCTATCCACCTCGCGCCCCGACGGCAGCACCTTGAATCGGCCCGTCGCCGCCCAGGACACTGGCGGTGCAATCACCGGCGAAGTACGGGCGGACCTGTTCTGGGGCACGGGCGAGGCGGCCGGACAACTGGCCGGGGACATGAAGCAACAGGGGCGGATCTGGATGCTCTGGCCCAAAGGCATGGCGCTGCCTCAAGTGCCGCAGGTGGCAAATGCGGTTACCGCCAATCCCTGAAAAATCTGGTGATGGTCCCGGCCCCATCGCGAGCCTGCTCGCGATGGGGTCAGCACAGACACCGGGGTTCAAGAACCAGGCTCAGACCGAAACAAAGAAGAAACTCAAGACCAACCCAGCCCCCACGAACCACACCAGCGAACGCAGGATCGCCCAGTCCGCCAGATAGCAAATGATGTAGAGCAGGCGACTGGTGATAAACAGCACCGCCAGCACATTGATGGTCACCAGCTCGGCATTGCCGGCCAGATGCGCGACGATCACGGCGGCGGCAAAAAACGGGCTGATTTCGAAACTGTTCAGTTGCGCAGCGTATGCCCGCCGGGGGGCGCCTTCGAGTGTGTCCAGAAAATCCCGAGGGTCGTTGTTATCTGCCAGCCTGTATCTTCCACCGATCTTGGCAATGGCGATGCACAGGTAAGGCAGGATAAAGGCAATCAAAATACACCACAGGGCAACCGTCATTGACGCAGTTCCTTCTTTGAGTTTTATAGAAAATCGCAAGTCCAGCGCCGGTCAGAACTTCATCACCAGCATGCCAACCACCACCAGCCCGCAGGCTAAGAGCCGCGGCAAGCCGAAAGGTTCTTTCAAGTAACGCATACCGAACAACACCACCAGGATCACGCTGACTTCCCGCAGTGCCGCCGCTTCGGCGATCGAGCCCAGTTGCATGGCCCATAGCACCAGAGCGTAGCTGAACAATACACAGAATCCGACCGCCACCCCTAACCGCCACTGCTCACGCCAGAACCTCATGAACGCCGGCCGCTTGCTCACCAGCGCGAGCAATGGGAACGGCCAGGCGCTGAGCAGCGTGACCCAGGCCAGGTAATCCAATGGATGGGACCAACGCCGCAGAGCGTGGCCGTCGATAAAGGTGTAGCAACCAATGCACAGGCCGATCAGCGCCACCACCGGCAGCATCGACCAGGGCAGCCGCTCGCCACCACCGCCCTGCCACAACAGGCAAAGCATGCCGAACGGGATCAGCAAAATACCGATGACCTGCTGGGGCGTCAGCGTTTCACCGGCAAACATAAAGGTCAGGGCCAACACCACCAACGGCGACAGGCCGCGCATCAGCGGATAGACCAGCCCCAGATCACCGACCCGATAAGCCTGGATCAGCAAATAGCGATACAACAGCTCGAATGCCGCCGACGCCAGGATCCACGGCCAGATATCCAAAGGCGGCAAGGCCACAAAGCCCAATGTCAACGCGACGAACAGCAAGGCGACGCTGTCCATGCACGCCACCACCAGCAAACGCTCGCCACTGAACTTGATCAGCGTATTCCATGCTGCATGCAACAGCGCCGCTACCAACACCAAGGCCGTCGCAAGCACGGTACGCTCCTTCTTTTGTCCCACCGGCTCCTACGATCAGCAGGGCTCATGAATTGATTCGCGATCGTTTATACTGCAACCGACCACGCCGCATTCAGTTGCGCATACACCTATTCCAATAATCTCGCTGTTGCCCCGCTCACTCGAATGGGGGCGCCGGCATGCGTATGCCTGATCAGAGCGTCAAGACTACAGACAGAGACCTTGCGCATGCCACTCGCCTTACTTGCTTTGGCCGTCGCCGCTTTCGGCATCGGCACGACTGAATTCGTCATCATGGGCCTGTTGCCCGATGTCGCCGACGACCTGGCCGTAAGCATCCCCCAGGCCGGGCTACTGATCACCGGCTACGCCCTGGGCGTGGTATTCGGCGCGCCGATCCTGGCGATTGGCACCGCCAACATGCCGCGCAAGGCCACGCTGCTGGGCATGACCCTGATGTTCATCCTGGGCAATGTGCTCTGCGCCCTGGCGCCGAACTACGCCACGCTGATGGCCGCCCGGGTCATTACTGCGCTGTGCCACGGAGCGTTCTTTGGCATCGGCTCGGTGGTGGCGGCCGGGTTGGTGGCGCCGAACAAACGGGCCCAGGCGATTGCCATGATGTTCACTGGCCTGACCCTGGCAAACGTGCTGGGCGTGCCGTTGGGCACGGCATTGGGGCAATACGCCGGCTGGCGCTCGACGTTCTGGGCGGTATCGGTCATCGGCGTGATCGCCGCCATCGCCCAATGGGTCTGGCTGCCCAAGGAAATCCCTATGGAGAGGGCCAACCTGGCCAGCGAATTCAAGGTACTGGGCAAGGTCAACGTGTTGCTGGCCCTGGGCATGAGCGTGCTGGCCTCCACCAGTTTGTTCAGCGTGTTCACCTACATCGCGCCGATCCTGCAGGACATCACCGGTGTCAGCCCTCACGGCATCACCGGCATGCTGCTGCTGTTCGGTGTCGGCCTGACGGCGGGCAGTTTCCTCGGTGGGCGCCTGGCCGACCAGCGCCTCCTGCCTTCGCTAGTAGGGATGGCCGTGGCCGTGGTGCTGGTGTTGGCCGCGTTCAGCCAGACCAGTCGGTCGTTGATTCCGGCGGCGATCACCCTGGTGCTGTGGGGCATCTTCGCCTTCGCCCTGTGCCCGATCCTGCAATTGCTGATCATCGACCAAGCCCACGAAGCCCCCAATCTTGGCTCCACACTCAACCAGAGCGCATTCAACCTGGGCAATGCAGCCGGGGCCTGGATGGGTGGGTTGGTGGTGGCCAGCGGTGCCGACCTGGCGGATCTCCCATGGACCGGAGCAGCGGTCGGCAGCCTCACGGTATTGACCGCCTTGTTCTTCATTCATCGACAACGACGCTGGGCGGCAGTCGCTGTTTGAGGCCTGGGAAATCGGCCCTGCCCGTGAGCGAATGGGCGGAACTTTCAGTAGGACTTTCCCCCCGTCCGCGCGGGTTGTTTTACCCCTCTTCCAGAAGCCTTGTTCCAGAGCGCTTTCGTTGAAAGCCACCGGGTGCAGTTTACAGCCGGCGGATGTTTGTCCAATTGAGTCGCAACGCAATAAGGCGGCAGATTTTGCTTAGAGTTCGGCCTCCCACGGGTACATGGAACGAACCAGAATGCTAACCCCCATCTCGCAATCTCCCCATCCTCGCTCTGTCGAGGACACAGCCCAGAGCGCAAAACGAGCGAATCCTGGAAATGACGGCCTATTGGTCAACCGCGCGACAGACCGGGCGATCTCCATCGATCGACATGGCGATGGTAGCGTCGACGTCACCCTGAATCGGCCGCCCATCACCAACCTGGTCCTCAGTGGCGGTGGCGCCAAGGGAGTGGCCTATTCCGGGCTCATCAAAACCCTCGAAGCCAACGGCCTCATGGACAATATCAGAACGATTTCAGGCTCTTCTGCAGGGGCCATATCGGCCGCGGTACTCGCCAGCGGCATGAGTCACGTGCGTTTCGACCAGATTCTTGACGATATTCCCCTCACGTCCTTGCTCGACAGCACCAACGTTATCGTTAAAGCACTCCAGAATGTCTCGTCGAAGCTGGGCGAAAAACTGAAAAACGTTCCGCTGGCGCAATTGCTGTGTGATCTGTTGCCGCGCCTGGGTTCCAAGGGGATACCGCTGGAGAATTTGATCCGGGAGGAATCCTACAAGGCGCTTCTACAACACTGCAAAGATCACCCGGAACCTCTTTCCAAAAAAGCGCAACAAGCCGTTGCCGATGTGAGACGGAACGAATACGTCACCTTCGCTGACCTGGCCGTCCTGAGCAAAGAAATCCCACAGATCAAGACTGTGGAAATCACCGGCACCGCCATGTTGGAGCAAGACACGCAATTGCTGGTGTTCAGCGAGAAGACCACGCCTGACATGGACATTGCCGTGGCGGCGCTTATCTCCGCGTCGCTGCCGGTGGTGTTCAGCAAGCTGACCCAGCAAGGACTACCCTTCCAACAGAATGATGAGAAACACACTGAAACCACGGCGTTTGCCGATGGCGGCATCCTGAACAACACACCGGTACCTGACATCTATAATCCGGCGATCTCCATGAGCCCGATCCCGGACAGAGGGTCTTTGATCCTGATATTCGAGGCGGAAGAATCGAACCAGGAAAACCAGCGAGGCACGGGCATCACGGCCCTGATCGACAAATTTCTCAATGCACCCCATACGGCCAGCGCTGTATGGAATGCCGAACAACTGAAGCGCTTTGCCGACCAGACCGTCGTCGTGCCGCTGAAATCCAATAAAGGTGATTACCGCGGCCTGTTGAGCGGGACAGTCAACTTCAGCATGCCCAAGGAGATCAAGGATCATCTCCAGGAAGAACTGCGCAAGAAAGTCCAAACCCATCTGGACGAGCACAACGCCACTCGACAAACCTTTTGGTTTGACTCAATCGAGGATGCGCTGTTGGCGTTAGGTGTCAAGGAATTCGAGCAACTGAGCATAGAACTGGAAGACGACGAAACCTGCGCCGAGGCGATCACCTTCAGGCACCACGCACAACGGGCGTTGACGCAATTGAAGGAAGCGATCCAAGAGGCCGACAAGGCATCCACCAAACTTGAACCCACCCCACCGATGCACATGGCCATCGGGACCCTCGATCAGCTTGCGGACCAGTCCGGCAGGCTGGAATGGCTGGCAAAACGCCTCAATCACGGCAATGACCCGGACTTCATGCAGTTCCTCCAGGTCGCCGCCGAGTGGGACAGAGGCGCGCCGAATGCAACTTCCGAGGTGACCGGCCACGCCGTCGAGAAAATGCACCTGCAGGACATTGCCACCCGTATATCTAACGTCGTGCAACATGTGCTGAATCCCGCATGCTTTCTCGGCGGCCAACCCGACGCGAACATCAAGTTGATAAAAGGAGTCATCCGGGACCTGCTGGAACTGCAAGATCCAAAAGCATCCAAAAATTCGCTGGAGCAGAAGATCGCGTTCAACAATTCACTTGAACGGGTTATCGCGAATTACAGGTCGCGCTACACCGGGATGCTTGATCCAAAGTCAACAACCCTCAAGATCTTGCGTAACATGCTATTCAAATAACCGCCTACTCCGAGTCAATGCGCTGCGCAGGCTTATCTGGGCGCTTATCTTTGGGCAGGCCCACTTCACTGCGGATCTGCGCATGGCTGATCAAAGCGAAGATAAAGCTCCCGCCAACGATATTGCCCGCCAACGTCGGCCCGGCAAACACCATCCAGAAATCCTCCCAGGACAACTGGCCGGCAAACACCAGGTAGGACACTTCGGCCGAACCGACGACGATGTGGGTGAAATCCCCAAGCGCCATGAGGTAGGTGATCAGAATGATGATCCACATCTTGGCGCTTTCCATGGACGGGATCATCCAGACCATGGTGGCGATCATCCAGCCGGAAATGATGCCCTTGGCGAACATCTGGCCGGTGTCGTTCTCCATGACCTTGCGGCCGATTTCCAGGAAAGCCTGGTCGGTGCGCTGATCGAAGATCGGCAAGTGCAACATCACGTAGGCCACCAGCAAGGTGCCGCACAGGTTGCCCACCAGCACCACGCCCCAGAGCCGCAACAGCCGGCCGAAGTTACCCAACGTGGGTTTGCTCATGATCGGTAGCACGGCGGTCAGGGTGTTTTCGGTGAACAGTTGCTGGCGGGCCAGGATCACCGCGAGAAAGCCGGCGCAGTAACCGAAACTGGCGATCACCTTGAAGCCTTCGTGGTCCGGCAGCCGGGAGTTGAGCAACCCCATCGCCATCAGCGACAGGCCCATGGTCAACCCCGCCGCCAGGGCCGACCACCAGAGCGCGGCGATACTGCGCTCCAGCTCCTGATTGCCCTGGGTGCGGATGATTTCGTGCAGCACCGCAGCTCGCGGTGGCTGGTTGCGGTCGACTTCGTGCTGTTCCTGAGCCGAAAGGTCAGGGGTCTTGCCTTCTTCATGAGTGTCCATACAGCTCCTGAACCGGTGGCGCGATGTACCTACGACACGCGGCGATCAGCGCTGTTCAGTGGCAACCTGGACATACATGTGGGAGCGAGCTTGCTCGCGATGGCAGCACCGCCGATCTCACTCGACCACATCGTCCTTGAACTGATCCTTGACGTATGTGATCTCGGTCCGCCCATGAGGCGCGGGCAAGCCATCTTCGCCAAGGTTGACGAAGACCATCTTCTCCACGGTCAGGATGCTCTTGCGGGTGATTTTGTTGCGCACCTCGCAGGTCAGGGTGATGGAAGTACGGCCAAACTCGGTGGCGGTGATGCCCAGTTCGATGATGTCACCCTGGCGCGAAGCGCTGACGAAATTGATTTCCGAGATGTATTTGGTGACCACGCGCTGGTTGCCGAGCTGGACGATGGCATAGATCGCCGCCTCCTCGTCGATCCAGCGCAACAGGCTGCCGCCGAACAGCGTGCCGTTGGGGTTGAGGTCTTCGGGCTTGACCCATTTGCGGGTGTGGAAATTCATGATCACTCCTGAGTGTCTGGCCGTTGGATTGCTGCATCATGGCAGACCGCACGGCCAGGCTCTACGTCGTGGGCCCTATGACGGTCATCGGCAATTTCGATTTGCCGACAGAAACCCTTTTGGAAGATCCAATTAGCCCGTTATAATCGCCACCGTTTTACCTCGGTCCACGCTTTGGACCGTTCCCGCCACCTGTCCGAGGGGCGCTGCAGCAGGCTCGACCTGTCAGGCTCGGATGGGGCGTTGTTTGTACGGGGGCTCCCCGCACGGACACTAAACGCACAACGGCGCCCATTCGCATACATTACGAATGGAGACTCTTCATGAGCGCTGTTATCACGCCTGCCGATTTTACCGACTACAAAGTCGCCGACATGTCCCTGGCTGCCTGGGGCCGTCGCGAAATCATCATCGCCGAATCCGAAATGCCAGCCCTGATGGGCCTGCGCCGCAAGTACTCTGGCGAACAGCCATTGAAGGGCGCAAAAATCCTCGGCTGCATCCACATGACCATCCAGACCGCCGTGCTGATCGAAACCCTGGTTGCCCTGGGTGCCGAAGTGCGCTGGTCGTCCTGCAACATCTTCTCGACCCAGGACCAGGCCGCTGCCGCCATCGCCGCCGCCGGTATCCCGGTATTCGCCTGGAAAGGCGAGACCGAGCAAGAGTACGAGTGGTGCCTGGAGCAGACCATCCTCAAGGATGGCCAGCCGTGGGACACCAACATGATCCTCGACGACGGCGGCGACCTGACCGAGCTGCTGCACAAGAAGTACGCAACCGTGCTGGAAAACGTCCACGGTGTGACCGAGGAAACCACCACTGGCGTGCACCGCCTGCTGGACATGCTGGCCAAGGGCGAACTGAAGATCCCGGCCATCAACGTCAACGACTCGGTGACCAAGAGCAAGAACGACAACAAGTACGGCTGCCGTCATAGCCTCAACGACGCCATCAAGCGCGGCACCGACCACCTGTTGTCGGGCAAGCAGGCTCTGGTGATCGGCTACGGCGACGTGGGCAAGGGTTCGGCCCAGTCCCTGCGTCAGGAAGGCATGATCGTCAAGGTGTCCGAAGTCGACCCGATCTGCGCCATGCAGGCTTGCATGGACGGTTTCGAACTGGTTTCGCCGTTCATCGACGGGATCAACGACGGCACCGAAGCGAGCATCGACAAGGCGCTGCTGGGCAAGATCGACCTGATCGTGACCACCACCGGCAACGTCAATGTCTGCGACGCCAACATGCTCAAGGCCCTGAAAAAGCGCGCCGTGGTCTGCAACATCGGCCACTTCGACAATGAAATCGACACCGCTTTCATGCGCAAGAACTGGGCATGGGAAGAAGTGAAGCCGCAGGTCCACAAGGTGCACCGCACCGGCACTGGCAACTTCGACCCACAGAACGACGACTACCTGATCCTGCTGGCTGAAGGCCGCCTGGTTAACCTGGGTAACGCCACCGGCCACCCAAGCCGCATCATGGACGGCTCGTTCGCCAACCAGGTCCTGGCCCAGATATTCCTGTTCGGCCAGAAATACGCCGACCTGTCGCCGGCCCAGAAAGCCGAGCGCCTGACCGTGGAAGTACTGCCCAAGAAACTCGACGAAGAAGTGGCCCTGGAAATGGTCCGCGGTTTCGGCGGCGTGGTCACCCAACTGACCAAGCAACAGGCTGACTACATCGGCGTCGCCGTCGAAGGCCCGTTCAAGCCGCACGCTTACCGCTACTGATCGGCGCTGCTCCCCTGTGGGAGCGGGCTCTTTTGTGGGAGCGAGCTTGCTCGCGATGCAGACACCTCGATTCAGCTGTCAGACCGAGGCGATGCCAATCGCGAGCAAGCTCGCCCCCACACAAGCCCGCCTCTCAAGGCTTGTGCAGGCCTCTCCGGCTTACGAGTTTCCAAGGATATGACCATGTCCCAAGACCGTCGCTACAGCTTCGAGTTCTTCCCGACGAAGACCGATGCTGGGCATGAAAAACTGATCGCCACTGCCCGTCAGCTGGCCAGCTACAACCCCGACTTCTTCTCCTGCACCTACGGCGCCGGCGGTTCGACCCGTGACCGTACCCTGAACACCGTGTTGCAGCTCGAAAGCGAAGTCAAAATCTCGGCTGCCCCTCACCTGTCCTGCGTGGGCGACAGCAAGGACGACCTGCGCAATCTGCTGACCCAGTACAAGGCCGCAGGCATCAAGCGCGTCGTTGCCCTGCGTGGCGACCTGCCCTCGGGCATGGGCATGGCCAGCGGCGAGCTGCGCCACGCCAATGACCTGGTTGAGTTCATTCGCGAAGAAACTGGCGAGCACTTCCATATCGAAGTCGCGGCATACCCGGAAATGCACCCCCAGGCGCGCAATTTCGAAGACGACCTGCGCAACTTCGTCCGCAAGGCCAACGCTGGCGCCAACAGCGCGATCACCCAGTACTTCTTCAACGCCGACAGTTATTTCTACTTCGTCGAGCGCATACGCAAGTTGGGCGTCGACATTCCTGTGGTGCCGGGAATCATGCCGATCACCAACTACAGCAAGCTGGCGCGCTTCTCCGACGCGTGCGGTGCAGAAATCCCACGCTGGATCCGCAAGCAACTGGAAGCCTACGGCGACGACTCCTCCAGCATCCAAAGCTTTGGCGAGGAAGTTATCACGCAAATGTGTGAGCGTTTGTTACAAGGCGGAGCACCGGGGCTGCATTTCTATACCCTTAACCAGGCCGAACCCAGCCTCGCGGTATGGAACAACCTCAAGCTGCCGCGCTGAGTGACTTGATGCGGTGGTACGAAGAGGCCTTGGCGAAAACCAAGGCCTTTTTTTAAGCAAAGATATCCGGAGGATTGCAGTAGATGCCTAATGGTCACAGGTTAACGACCCCACAACTCATTTACCTGGTCTACGGGGCCGAAACCTATCACCAGGAAGCGTTGTTCAGCATCGCCAGCGCGTTGGCAGGCCTACGCAAGACGCCAGACGATGCATTGGATATCCAGGTGTTCACCGACAATCCCGTGCCGTATGAAGGATTGCCGGTGCGTGTGCGCCCGTTGGACAACGAGACCCGCAAGGCCTGGATCGAACCCCACGGTTATCACTTCCGTGCCAAGCATATGGTGATGCAGAAAGTCCTTGAAGAAGCCGAAGTGGCGTTGCTGATCGACACCGACACTTTTTTCCATTGCTCACCGCTCGAACTGTTTCGCCGCGTCCAGCCTGGCACATTGCTGTGCAATGCCTTCGGCCTGACCTATGGCGCCAACAAGGACGCCGGGCTTTACCTGACACTGGCCGACGCACTGCGCCAACGGCAGTTGGCAGACGATGACATGCCCTTGTTGAACTCGGGGGTCATCGGCCTCAACTGCGTCGATGCCTCAGTACTGGATCGCTCGATCGCCCTGATGGATGAGCTGTATCCATTGGCACAGGGCGCCTACACATTGGAAGAGTTCTGCCTTTCGGTGGCGGCCTATCGCTCGGTGCAGGTGCGCGAATGTCCGGACCTGATCCATCATTACTGGAGCCGCAAGCAACTATTCCGCGCCAAGATCAAAGCCTGGCTCGACAAACACCGAGCCGCACCGGTTTGCCAACTGGCCTTGGATGAAACCGGGCAAGTCACCGCCATCCTGCCCCGCCCACCGACCTTTCAGCGCCTGACCTACAAGTTCATCACCCTGGCGCTGCCCAGCCATAAACGCCAGTTCATGCGCGAGATTCTCTACGGCTGCTACCGCCACACCAACCAGTTCGATCAAGCCTGCGCCCCGGCCTGGTGGGAAAAGGCCTTGGAGAACGTCGAAGACCGCCGGAAGAAACCATTGCAAGACCATGAGCTCAAACGCTGGCTCAATCATCCACTGATTCGCCTGGTACTGGGTGAGCGCCGCGAAGCCATCTACGAGCACCTGATGCAGGCCACTAGGACGCAGTCCAGAGGGCTCTAGCTATTTGATGAGCTCTCGTCGTAACCTCAGACCATGCCCGTCATTGTCCAGCTGCTGACCGCCCTTCTTCTCTTGTGCCTGAGCATGGTTGCCCAGGCCGAGAAGTTGCGCATTGTCACCGAACCCTGGGCTCCGTATGTCTACGAAGAGAACGGCAAGATGCTAGGCCTGGACTACGAAACCACGGCCATTGTGTTCAAGCGCCTGGGCATCGACGTGGAATGGCAGTTCCTGCCGTGGAAGCGTTGCCTGGTGATGCTGGAGCAGGGGTTGGCAGACGGTGCGCTGGACATTTTCCACAGCAATGAGCGCGACAACCTGCTGCTCTACCCCAGCGAACCGCTGTCGGACGTCGAGTTCGTGATGTTCTATGCCAATGCCCGACCTCATCCGTTTCGCACCCTCGATGACTTGGGCGGCCTGACCATCGGCACATCACCCGGCTATCTCTACAGCCAGGCCTTCAGTGCGTCGACGCTGTTCACCCGGGAAACGGCGCCAACCCACGAAGCCAATTTCGGCAAATTGCAACTGGGACGCATCGACCTGCTGATCACCGACCGCAGGGTGGGCCGACATGTGCTTGAACAAATGCAGTTGGGCGACCAGATCACCGAAAACCCGATGGTCGTGAGCCGTCAGAGCCAATACCTGGCGGTGCGGCGCAACGCCGGGATGGATTTGCTGGTGCAGCGCTTCAGTGCCGAACTCAAACGATTCAAGCGCGAACCGGCCTATGCCGAACTGAGCGCCCGCTACGGCGCCGACCCGACGGCCAAGGTCACCTCGCCCGGCCAGGGTCAACGTTGAAATAAACCGTTGAGCAGCAGGAAAGCGGCGCACGGCGTTTGCTCTGTTATACTCCGGCCTTCCCGCCAGGCTCACGCCCGGACGCCCGGCCTTGCAAAAGGCATCCCGACACCGCTACAGCGCCGCCTACGGCCCGCGCGAGCCTTGTCCGGACCCGCCTTCGAGGCCCGGCAGGACCGGACGGGATGACGTCTTCTTGTTGAACGTCATTCGCGCCAGGCAAGACTATCCCATTGGGCCAGGCCCTCACTAAAACAGGATTACTCATGTCCTTTGCTTCCCTCGGTCTCTCCGAGGCTTTAGTCGGCGCCATCGAAGCCGCCGGCTATACCCAGCCTACCCCGGTGCAACAGCGGGCCATTCCCGCCGTGTTGCAAGGTCGCGACCTGATGGTCGCGGCGCAGACAGGTACTGGTAAAACCGGCGGTTTCGCCCTTCCGATCCTGGAGCGGTTGTTCCCCAACGGTCACCCAGACAAATCCCAGCGTCATGGCCCGCGCCAACCGCGCGTACTGGTCCTGACCCCAACCCGCGAACTGGCGGCCCAGGTCCACGAGAGCTTCAAGGTCTACGCTCGCGACCTGAAGTTCGTCAGCGCCTGCATTTTTGGCGGCGTGGGCATGAACCCCCAAGTCCAGGCCATGTCCCGTGGCGTCGATGTTCTGGTCGCCTGCCCCGGTCGCCTGCTGGACCTGGCCGGCCAGGGCAGCGTCGACTTGTCCCACGTGGAAATCCTCGTGCTGGACGAAGCCGACCGCATGCTCGACATGGGCTTTGTCCATGACGTGAAGAAAGTCCTCGCTCGACTGCCCGCCAAGCGTCAGAACCTGCTGTTTTCGGCGACGTTCTCCAAGGACATCACCGACCTGGCCGGCAAGCTGCTGCACAACCCGGAGCGCATCGAAGTCACGCCACCGAACACCACGGTCGAGCGCATCGAGCAACGCGTGTTCCGCCTGGCAGCCAGCCACAAGCGTGCCCTGCTGGCGCACCTGATTACCGCCGGTGCCTGGGAACAGGTCCTGGTGTTCACCCGCACCAAGCACGGCGCCAACCGCCTGGCCGAATACCTGGACAAGCACGGCCTGCCGGCTGTGGCAATCCACGGTAACAAGAGCCAGAACGCCCGCACCAAGGCCCTCGCCGACTTCAAGGCCGGCGAAGTGCGCATCCTGGTGGCCACCGACATCGCGGCCCGTGGCCTGGACATCGACCAGTTGCCTCACGTGGTCAACTTCGAACTGCCAAACGTCGATGAAGACTACGTGCACCGTATCGGTCGTACCGGCCGGGCCGGTCGTTCGGGCGAAGCGATCTCGCTGGTCGCACCGGACGAAGAAAAGCTGCTCAAAAGCATCGAGCGCATGACCAAGCAGAAAATTTCCGACGGCGACCTGATGGGCTTCGACGCCAGCACCATCGAGGCCGAGAAGCCTGAAGTGCGCGAACGTCCGGACGTGCGCAATCCGCGTAACGCCCGCGGCCCCCGCGGCGACGGGCCAAATGGCGGCGGTGGTGGCGGCGGCCGCAAAGACAAAGGCAAGGACAAGGGTAAGGAAAAATCGGCTAGCAACAACAATGCGCGCGGCGAACGCCCAGCCCGCGAGCAGAAGCCACGCGAAGGCACGCCAGCCCGTGAACAGCAGCGTCCAGCCCCACGCGCCGCAGCCGATCGTGCCCCGGACGAGTTCCTGGACGACGATATCGATAACTTCGGTAACCGCGTCGACTACGTGCCACAGCAGAAACCGGCCCAGGGTCGCGGTCGCCGTCCAGGTGCCCCGGCACAAGGCGCTGGTGCAGGTGCACCGCGTAGCGGCCAGCCACAAGGTCGCCAGAACGGTCCACGCAATAGCAATGGCTCGTCCACCGGCACGCCACCGGCCAAGCGCAGCGGCCCACGCAACGGCGCCCCGCGTGACGGCCAGGCCCGTCGCGACGACACCCGCCCGCGCCGTCCGGCCCGTGACGACCAGCCTCGTCAGGAACCCGCCGTGCAGAACCCGCGCAGCAACCAGCCGAAGATCATGCACAAGGAATCGAAAGCCGATCGCTTCCCGACGCCTGAACAGCTGGATCAACTGCCAAGCCGTCCACGGGGCGAAAAACCAGCGCTGCTGACCCGCAATCGCTGAGTTTTTCCAAGCCATACAAAATGCCCCAGGTCTCGCGACCTGGGGTATTTTTTTGGCCCAACACAATTCCAAATGTGGGAGCGAGCTTGCTCGCGATAGCGGTATATCAGTCAACATCGAAGTCGGCTGGCATGACGCCATCGCGAGCAAGCTCGCTCCCACAGGGTTCTCTGTATTGCCCGAATCCGCGTAATAAAAAACGCCCCTGATCGCAAGACCAGGGGCGTTTTTTGTCAGGCGCGAAGGTTACTTCGCTTTGACACCTTCAAACGAGATGTACAGCTCAACGGCGTCGGATTGCGGACCCAGGTCCATCATCTTGCCGAAGTCGGAGCGCTTGATGCTGGTGGTGCCCTCGAAGCCAGCACGGTAGCCGCCCCACGGGTCCTTGCCTTCGCCCAGGAACGTGGCCTTGACCACGATTGGCTTGGTCACGCCGTGCAGTGTCAGGTCACCCATCACATCTGCAGTGTCTTTACCATCAGCGTTCTTGCCGGTGGGCTTGACGCTGGTGGACACGAACTTGGCATCGGCAAACTTGCCTACGTCCAGGAAGTCCTTGCTGGCGATGTGCTTGTCGCGTTCGGCGTGGTTGGTGAACACGCTGGCGGTACGTACGTTGAACTCGATCTTGCTGGCTTCAGGCTTGGCGGCGTCAAAGCTGAACTTGCCGTCGATGTCCTTGAAGGTACCGGTAATGTAGCTATAGCCCAGGTGACTGATCTTGAAGTCGACAAAGGCGTGCTGGCCTTCCTTGTCGACGACGTAGTCAGCAGCCATGGCCTGGCCGGCCGACAGCAGGGCAGAACCGATTGCCAGGGCGGCGAGCGTCTTTTTCAACATGCTTTCTATTCCTTTGGAGTCGAGGTTGAACATCAGGCTTGGCGTCCCAGCATTCGCTTGAGGGTCGCGTCACGGTCGATAAAGTGGTGTTTCAATGCTGCCAAGGCATGAAGGCCGGAGAAAATGACCAACGCCCACGCC
Source organism: Pseudomonas sp. RL_5y_Pfl2_73 (assembly GCF_963970515.1). Classification (NCBI taxonomy): domain Bacteria; kingdom Pseudomonadati; phylum Pseudomonadota; class Gammaproteobacteria; order Pseudomonadales; family Pseudomonadaceae; genus Pseudomonas; species Pseudomonas sp. RL_5y_Pfl2_73. The sequence continues at coordinate 218,720 of NZ_CAXAPD010000004.1, forward strand.
AGGTAGAGGTGAATCTGGCCGGCGACGTCTGCCTGATCGGGCAGTCCGGACACCAGCGCAGGAACTTCAAACAGACCAAACACCGGGATCCCGACACCGTCTGCGGTGGAAATCAGGTAACCGGCAATCATCACGGCGAACAACCCGAGATAGAGGGCGCTATGACCGAGCTTGGCGCTGATGCGGGTCAGCCGGCCATAGGTTGGCAGGGTCGGTGGCGGCGGGCTGACAACGCGCCAGATCACCCGCAGCAACATGGCCGCCAGCAGCACCAGGCCGATGCTCTTGTGCAGGTCCGGCGCGTCTTTGCGCCAGGCGCTGTAGTAATCCAGGCCGACCATCCACAGGCCCAAGGCGAACAGCCCGTACACCGCCAGAGCAACGCCCCAGTGCACAGCGATACTGACCCAGCCATAGCGAGAAGAAGAGTTGCGAAGCTGCATTGCTTATATCCTGTAAAAACTGCGCTCAAGACTAGCGAGTTATCTATCGATTTAAAGCGGAAAATTTCGCTTTGAAACATCGAGAAATACGATCATCAGTCTGGAAGGGGTGGGTTAAGGAAAGATTAAAGCGAAACGGTGAGTGATGGCGAGGGGGTTAGGCAGCCTTTAGGGGCCTGCATGGACCTCATCGCGAGCAGGCTCGCACACAGGAGACCGCGCAGAGGCTGTCACCGCCGTCCAACTATTTTTACCATGCAATATATATTGCCATTTCCACTTTTACCCTTGATCAAATAAGCGCTCAACAACTCATTGAACAAGGTGAACAAAATGGCTGTTCCTTATACCCCTTTCAAAGCTAGCGGTTCGCCGCAATTACCCCTAACCAGACGATCTCGCCGGGGCAATACCTAAAATCAAGCAATGGCCGGTTCCGATTAATATTGCAGGCCGATGGGAACCTGGTAATCAAGGAGGGCGAAAAAATCATTTGGACGGCAAATGAGAAACAACCTTACAGCGCCACGTTGTATCCAAGGAGGATGAGTGCGCGTTTGCAATTCGTTGTCAGCAACAGCGGCTTTCTACATGATCCGTCCAGACGGCGATTGTGGATCGCCGAAAGCACCCACAGCACAGACAAATCTCTTTGGTACAACACTTGTATGACCATGCAGGACGATGGAAACCTGGTCATTTTTGACATGCGAACAGGGAATCTTTGCTGGGCCCGCTATGGCTTCGTCCCGGGACGTATGTCCAAGCCAAAGCGGGTCAAAATTTTATTTGAGAACTTTGAAATTAAAACTTGGTCGATTTCGCTGCCGCCTCTCTAGAGTCACTTATTGACGCACTCAGGCCTGTAAGGATCCATGTCGCATCTATAAACTAATTGAGGATCGTGCTTTTTCAGAACCATATGGCCATCAGCAGTGCAACCACTGACACCGAATACTGCCAATAGCATTAAAGCCGCTATCAATTTCATGTTAACTCCAGCTTTCACGAGGTGAAAATTTTGAATTATTAGTTTACCGAGCACTCAGGCCTATATGGATCGATGGAGCATTTGTGTGCTAGCTGCGGATCTCTTTTTGGAATCATCGGAATCGTCAAAGGATCTCGGCATTCGCCATACATACATCCATATATCGAAGCCAATACGACCACTGCCATTAGTATTTTCATACGCGCTCCTGTTTTTGGAGGAGCCTAGATTTGTGGCTTGGTGCGCGCTATCGCCTGCTTCCGGTTAAAGGGTGGGAAGTTTCCGATATATCGCCAAGGCGTGTAGGACGTAGCGCTTATTAAGCGATGCCGGGCTTTGAGTGGCGCCGCCGGTACGCTTGATGCTGGATAAAAAAACGCGGCCCTTGAGCCGCGTTCTTTCCACCTGATCGTTACTGAGCCTTGGTCTCAGTCGCCGCCGGTGTTGTCGCTGCCGGCTTGGCCGCCGGTTTCTTCGCCGGAGTGGCTTTCTTCACTGGCGTTTTTTTAGCCGGGGTCTTGGCGGCTGGTTTCTTCGCCGCTGGTTTGGCCGCTGCTTTCTTGGCTGGCTCAACCTTTGCCGGGGCTGGTGCAGGTGGTTCCACCGGTGCCGGCGCAGGAGCGGGTAAAGGTGCTGGAGCAGGCGCTACCGGTTCCGGTGCCTTGACCGGCTCTGGCTTCTTGTCATCGTCCGAGCCACCAAACAGGTTGCTGAAGAAGTTGCCCTTCTTCGCCGCCACTGCACCAGCAGTCGCCGTTGCAGCAGGCGCGACCTTGGGAGGTTCAAACGACTTGCCCGCCGCCAGGCCTTCAACCTGGCTGGCGGCCCGCTGGCCGCTGCGCAACGCACCTTCCAGGGTGCCCGGATACAGGGTGTCGGTGTGTTCACCGGCAAAGGCTACGCGCTGCAATGGCTTTTCCCACAGGCGCCAGTACTTGCTGATCTGGCCCGGGCCAAAGGCCAGGTACGCGCCGCCCATGGACGGATCGGTGCTGTAGCGGCGGATTTCATAGCCGGTGAACGCGCCACGGGCCTGTGGATAAAATGCGTGCAGGCGGATCAGTACCTGATCAACCATCTGCTTGTCGCCGAACGCCTGCATCACCCGGGCGTTGTCACCGGACAGGTTGATGACCACGTTGGCACCGCCCTTCATGGCCGGCTCGATCCACATCATGCCCAGGCCGGCGTTGCTGTAGATCTCGCCCGACATGCGCGCCTTGCTGTCCCAGACCGGATTCTTGAACTTGAGCATGATCTGGTCGCGCCAACCGTAGTTGGTGCCCTTGATGGCGCCTTGATGCTGGGCGTCCAGGGCCGGGGTCAACTGGATCTTGTTCAGCGCCCGCAGCGGCACCGCCAGCACCGCGTAGTCAGCCCGGTAGCCAACGGCGCCAACCTTGACGGTTACCCCGTCCTTGTCCTGGGAGATGGCCGACACGGGCGAATTGGTCTTGATGGTTTTCAGTTGCTTGACGAACGCCTGGGCCAGGACCGGGCTGCCCCCGAGCAGGCGCGAGGCCCGCCGGTCGCGGTCGGACACGCCGCGATAGACGCGGTTCTGCTGGGCGAAATACAGCAGCGACAGACGCGAAGGTTCGTCATAACGGGTGCGAATTTCCTGGTTCACCAACTGCCGCGCCGTGACCGGCAATTGCAGGCGGTCAAGCCAGTTGGACACGCTGATCTGGTCCAGCGCGTGCAGCGTATTGGTGGCCGCCGGGTTCTGCGGGTCTTCGATGGAGCGCGCCAGGTCGTCCAGGGTGGCTTCGTAGCGCTTGAGGGCTTCGGCAGTGGCCGGCTGTTTGGTCGCCAGGTCCGCGGCGGTGAAGTAAATGCCGTCAATCAGGTAGCTGGGGGTACGCACGAACTCCGGCGCCGGCGTGGTGCTCAGTTTGAAGGTCGAGAGGTACTTGTTCAGCACTGGCTGCGTTTTCTCGTTGCCGATCCACTCACTGGTGGCCATGCCCGAACGACCGCCCAGGCTCGGTTTGGCTTCCAGCAGCGTCACGGCCCAGCCTTTGTTCTGCAATTCATAGGCCGCCGTGAGCCCCGCCAGGCCGCCGCCGATGACGATGGCCGTCGGTTGTTTGTCCTTGGCCAGCGCCGAAACGCTGAACAGCCCTATCATCACCAGCGCCCAGGCGCGCAGCCAACCAGCAGACATTCAACGAACTCCGGATTAAAACTTGGGAAACTTCAGCTTTCGAGCCAGTCGGCTCTCGGTTTTTCGAGCCAGTCGGCTCAGGGAACAGCGAAGAATACGTCAGCCATCAAAACGCCGCCAGCGACGTCTATCGCCTCGTTCAAAGCAATGGGAATGACACAATGGGTTGTCCGCGGGGCCGCCATTGCATAGGCTTGCGCGATTGTTTTGCCCGCGCCCGCCGCGAGCCGCCTCGAGGAGACTGTACATGGGCCTGAATAACCAGTGGATGCAACGCGACCTCGCGGTGCTATGGCATCCCTGCACCCAGATGAAAGACCACGAACAGCTGCCACTGATCCCCATCAAGCGCGGTGAAGGCGTGTGGCTGGAAGATTTCGAAGGCAAGCGCTACCTCGATGCCGTCAGTTCCTGGTGGGTCAACGTCTTCGGCCACGCCAACCCGCGCATCAACCAGCGCATCAAGGACCAGGTCGATCAGTTGGAGCATGTGATTCTCGCCGGCTTCAGCCATCAGCCGGTGATCGAGCTGTCCGAGCGGCTGGTGAAGATGACGCCCGAGGGCCTGACCCGGTGCTTCTACGCCGATAACGGCTCGTCCTGCATCGAAGTGGCGATGAAGATGAGCTTCCACTACTGGATCAATCGCGGCCGGCCGGACAAAAAGCGCTTCGTCACCCTGAGCAACAGTTACCACGGCGAAACCATCGCGGCGATGTCGGTGGGCGATGTGCCATTGTTCACTGAAACCTACAAGGCGTTGCTGCTGGACACGATCAAGGTGCCGAGCCCCGACTGCTACCATCGCCCCGAAGGCATGGGCTGGGAAGAACATTCGCGCAACCTGTTCGCGGCCATGGAACAGACACTGGCCGAGCATCACGACACGGTGGCGGCAGTGATCGTCGAACCGCTGATCCAGGGCGCCGGCGGCATGCGCATGTACCACCCGGTGTACCTGAAGTTGCTGCGCGAGGCCTGCGACCGCTATGGCGTGCACCTGATCCACGATGAAATCGCCGTTGGCTTCGGCCGTACCGGGACGATGTTCGCCTGTGAGCAGGCCGGTATCACGCCGGATTTTCTCTGCCTGTCCAAGGCCCTGACCGGCGGTTACCTGCCACTGGCCGCATGCGTGACCACCGACGAGGTCTACAGCGCGTTCTACGACGACTACCCGACCCTGCGCGCCTTCTTGCACTCCCACAGCTACACCGGCAACCCGCTGGCCTGCGCGGCGGCCCTGGCGACGTTGGATATCTTCGAAGAAGACAACGTCATCGAAAACAACCAGGCCCTGGCCCAGCGCATGGCGAGTGCCACCGCGCACCTGGCCGATCACCCGAACGTCGCCGAAGTGCGCCAGACCGGCATGGTGCTGGCCATCGAGATGGTCAAGGACAAGGCCAGCAAAACCGCTTATCCGTGGCAGGAACGGCGCGGCCTGAGTGTGTTCCAGCATGCCTTGGAGCGTGGTGCGCTGTTGCGCCCGCTAGGCAGCGTGGTGTATTTCCTGCCGCCCTATGTCATCACCCCGGAGCAGATTGATTTCCTCGCCGAAGTGGCCAGCGAAGGCATCGACATCGCCACCCGGGACAAGGTCAGCGTAGCGGTGCCGAAGGACTTCCACCCGGGTTATCGCGATCCGGGCTGACACTGCGATGCGCTGTTGGAACACTATTCGTCGCACCGAACCCCTGGGCTCTGTAGGAGCTGGCGAAGTCTGCGATCTTTTGATCTTTTGATCTTTCGCTTGAGACTCAAGTGTATTGGGAAAGATCGCAGCCTCGTTGCACTCGACAGCTCCTACATAGCTCCTACATAGCTCCTACACAGCGCCTACACATTTAACTTTTCCAGAGATTCAGTATGAGACTGTCCCGCTTCTTCATCGACGCCCCCCTGAGCCTCGGCGACCACGAACTGCCTGAAGCCCAGGCCCATTACATCGGCCGGGTGCTGCGCATGGCCGAGGGCGATGCGGTGCAGGTGTTCGACGGCTCGGGCCAGGAGTTTCGCGGCACCCTGGCCGAGGTCGGCAAGAAACGCGTGCGGGTGCAATTGGACGCGCAGTTCGCCGGACAACCTGAATCGCCGCTGCGCATTCACCTCGGCCAAGGCCTGTCCCGAGGCGAGCGCATGGATTGGGCGATCCAGAAAGCCACCGAGTTGGGCGTCAGCGAGATCACGCCGATTTTCAGCGAACGCTGCGAAGTGCGCCTCAAGGACGAGCGCGCCGACAAGCGCCTGCTGCACTGGCGCCAGGTGGCAATCAGCGCCTGCGAGCAATGCGGGCGCTCGAGCGTGCCGGTCATCCACCCGCCCCTGCTGCTGGCCGACTGGCTGAAGCAGACCGCGGCCGAGCTCAAACTGGTGCTGCATCCTGTGGCCGAGCCGCTGGTCAGCCATGACAAACCGTCGACCCTCGCATTCCTGATTGGCCCCGAGGGCGGCATGTCGGACGCCGAAGTCGAACAGGCCAAGACCGCCGGCTACCACGCCGCCCGCCTCGGCCCTCGCGTGTTGCGCACCGAAACCGCGCCGGTGGTGGCGCTGGCGGTGGCGCAGCAGTTGTGGGGGGATTTCTAACTCACTGCAGATTCTTCAACCACAGGTGTTCATGCGTCAGAGCACATAGAACAAAATCGCCACGAAGTGCAGCAGGCTGCCGGCGATCACAAACAGGTGCCAGATGCCATGGGCGTGGCGCAACCGCTGGTCGAGGGCGAAAAAGATAATGCCCACGGTATACAACACGCCGCCCGAGGCCAGCCAGGCAAACCCGGCGCTGCCCAGGGCCGCCAGCAGCGGCTTGACCGCCACCAGCACGATCCAGCCCATCACCGCGTAGATGACGATCGACAGGACCCGCGCTTCGGAACGCGGCTTGATCTCCTGCAAGATCCCGATCAGCGCCAGCCCCCAGACGATCCCGAACAAGGCCCAGCCCCACGGCCCACGCAGGGTCACCAGGCAGAACGGGGTGTAGCTGCCGGCAATCAGCAGGTAGATCGAAAAGTGATCGACCTTCTGCATGATTGCTTTTTTGCGCCCGCGCACACTGTGGTAAACCGTCGAAGCGCTGTACAGCACCAGCAAGGTGAACCCGTAGATCGCCACGCTGACGATCTTCCACGGATCACCCGTCATCCCGGCAATCACCAGCAACCACACCGCCCCGATAAAAGCCGCGACCGCCCCGACCAGGTGCGTCCAGGCGTTGAGTCGTTCCCCGTGATACATCCAGTCCTACCTCACATTCCAGAACAGACGCCAAGGCTCAGGCCTGGCGCGTCAAAGTGCAATGCTTTGCTTGCTGTGGGAGCACGACTTGCCCGCGATGAAGGTAACTCGGTTTCGGCAAAACCGCGTCGCCTGTTTCGCGAGCAAGCTTTGTTCCCACAGGGCACAATCGGGCAATACGAATAAGAGTCCGCCCCATGCTGATCGACGAAGAACTGACCCTGAAGAAACTCGAGGTGTTCCTGGCCTTCATGCGCACCGGCAACCTGGCGCGGGCGGCAGCCGAGTTGCAGACCAGCAATGTCAGTGTGCACCGGGCCATTCACTCGCTGGAGAGCGCCCTGCGTTGCCCGTTGTTCAAGCACGAAGGCCGCAACCTCACGCCGCTGGAAAGCGCTTATGTGCTGGAAGAGCGGGCGCAGAAGCTGATCCAGGACGTGGTCGAAAGCGTACGCCTGACCCGCGAAGCCGCCGGCTTCTCCGCCGAACGCTTCAAGCTCGGCTCGCTGTATTCGTTGACGGTCAAGACCGTACCCCAACTGATCATGGGCCTGAAAATCCGCCGCAGCGAGCTCAATATCGACCTCATCCTGGGCTCGAACATCGACCTGCTGTACAAGCTCAAGAACATGGAGGTGGACGCGATCCTGATCTCCCTGGACGACAGCGTGAACGACCCGGACTGCGAGCATATCGAGCTGTTTTCTGATGATATTTTCCTCGCCACACCGGCCGATTCTCCCTTTGCCCAACGCACTGAAGTGGATCTGGCCGAGGTACGCGACGAGACGTTCATCACCTTGACTCAGGGTTTTGCCACGCATCAGGACGGTATCCGGGTGTTCAAACAGGCGGGGTTCGAGCCAAAGGTGGCGATGCAGGTCAACGACATCTTCACCCTGCTGAGCATGGTCAGCTCCGGGGTGGGCTATGCGTTGCTGCCGGGGCGAATTGCGGCGGTGTATGAAAACCGGGTGAAATTGATCCCGTTGCAGGAAAGGTATCGGCTACAACAGCGCATTGGCGTGGTGTTCCTGAAGGCCAAGGAGCGTGACCCGAATTTGCTGGCGCTGTTGGCTGAGTGCCGGATGTATGCCAATCGCCAGGCTTGACACCAAGTCGCCCCCTTCGCGAGCAGGCTCGCTCCCACATTGGATCGGTGTTCACACATCCCCTGTGGGAGCGAGCCTGCTCGCGATGAGGACAGCCCGTTCAGCGAAGATTCAAAGCCCTACCCCATCAACCCCCGCATGATCAGAAACAACAACGAAGGCCCCAACAAGCACCCAAGCGCCGTATAGAACGCCGCCGTCAGGCAGCCATACGGCACCAGCTTTGGATCGGTGGCCGCCAACCCACCGGCCACACCGCTGGAGGTGCCCATCAAGCCACCGAAAATTACCGCACTGCGTGGATTATTCAGGCCAATCAACGGTGCCACGAATGGCGTCGCCACCATCACCAGGATGGCCTTGATCAACCCGGCGGCAATGGACAGCGCCATCACTTCGGAACTGGCACCAATCGCCGCTCCAGTCACTGGCCCGACGATGTACGTCACCGCCCCGGCGCCAATGGTGGTCAGGCTCACCGCATCGGTGTAACCGAAGGCCATCGCCACGCCCACCCCGGCAATGAACGACGTAGCGACGCCGACAAACAACGCCAGCACCCCGACGAAGCCGGCGCGCTTGAGTTCTTCGACACTCACGCCAAACGCCGTGGCGACGATGGCGAAGTCCCGCAGCATCGCACCGCCCAGCAAACCGATCCCGGACAGCAGCGGAATGTCCACCACGCCCTTCTGCCCACCGGTCATTGCCCCGCCAATGTAGGAGAGCACCAGCCCCAGGAGAATGGCGATGGCCGAGCCATGCAGGCGGCCTTTGGTGAACGTGTCGCTGATCCAGTAGGACACCCACATGGTGATGCCTACAATGGCAAAACCGCTGATCAGGCTGTAACTGGTGATGACTTTCATCATGGATTCGTACATGGCAATCACCCGACCGTCTTAACGGAAACATCAGCCTGAGGCCCTTTGTTGCCAATGCGCACCAGCACCGGCACCATCGCAAAGGCAATCACCACCGCCAGGGTCCCGGCCAGAATCGCCATCGGTCCCCCCTTGAGCGCGCCGTAGACGTTTTGCTGCGCCGCCATCGCGACCACGATGGGAATGTAGATCGCACTCCAGAATTCCACGCCGGCCTCGGATTTGCCCTTGAACAGGCCGCGCTTGCTCAGGTAGCTGCCCAGGCCGATCAACAACAGCATCGCAATGCCGACGCCGCCGACGTTGGCCGGCACGCCGATCAGCTTGCCCAGCAGCTCACCGATAAAAATACCCGCCAGGGTACAAAAGGCCAAAAATGCCACACCGTAGATAATCATTGTTGTAGTCCTCAAAGTGCATCGTCGAAGTTGTTGTTTTTGTGCTTCGCCAGCTTGAGTCGGTGGTTTAGGGGTGGCGGTTTCCCTCCTCACGCAACAGCGCCTGCAAGGTGTCGAGCCGGGCACCGTCGAACGCCATGACAGTGCCCTGTTCGAACACCCGGCGCGCCAGGGCGGTCAGCACCGCACCGGGCGGCAGCTCGATCTGTAATCGCACGCCGCGCTCGTAGGCGCTTTGCACCGTGCCGCGCCAATCCACCACGCGGCACATGTTGAACGCCAGGTCGTCGCGCAAGGCCTCGGCGTTGATCACCGGTCGCGCACGGCTACCGCTGAGATAACCCAAGGCCGGCGCTTTCAACGGCACGTCGGCAAATGCCTGGGCCAATGCCCGGGCCGGTGCTTCCAGCAACGGACAATGGGACGGCACGCTCACCGCCAGCCGACAGGCCTTTGCGGCACCCAGGCTTCGCGCCTGCCTGGTAACGTTGCTCATGGCCTCGTCGCTGCCGGCGATGACTACCTGACTATCCGCGTTGATGTTGGCCAGGTAGACCGGGGGGCTGTCGCTGTGCACCTGCGCCAGTAACGCTTCCACTGCCGCGAGGTCCAGGCCGATGATCGCGCTCATGCCGTAGCCTTGCGGATACGCCTGCTGCATCAATTCGCCGCGCAGGCTGACCAGCCGCAACGCATCCTCGAACCCCAGCGCACCCGCCACCACCGCCGCTGGATACGCGCCGATGGACAGCCCCGCGACGTAGTCCGGCGCCGGGGCCTGTTCCAACAGTTGACGGGACGCCGCCACGCCGGCGATCAGCAAACACAGCTGAACCGCGCGGGTCGACTGCAACGCCTCGGCGCTGTCCAGTTGCAACACGTCCTCACCGAGCACGTGACCTGCCTCGTCGAGGACTTGCGGCGCCAGATCATGGAGCATGCCCACGCGCTGCGCACCCTGGCCGGGAAAGACGAAGAGGCTACTCACGCGACGGGCTCCAATGAAGGCTGCCAAGGATCGCTCACCAGCCGTGCCTGCACATCATCCTTGAGCAAGACCCGCCGCGACGACCCCGCCCACTCGCGCAAGGCGACGGCACCGCAGGGCGTTTGCAATTGCAGGTCCACGACGCAGACCGAGGCCTCCAGTTGCGCCAGCAATTCCTTGGCCTGGAGACGATCCAGAAAATGCGGCATCCGCAGAATCAAATCCAGGTCGCTGCGTTCATGCAGCGCCTCGACGCCCGTGGCGAGCTCAAAACCGGCGCTGCCGCTGACGCCCCAGACCCAGCCACTGGCATCGAGCAGCGGGCGCAGCCGGGACAGCGCCTGCAGGGCCGGCACGTGGCGAGTCGACGGGACGTGACAGAGGTCTTCCGGCCGAGCTCGACGGGAAATCGCCGCGACCGCCATCGACGTTGCATAACGCTGTTCGCGCAAGCGCCCGCGCACGCCGACCGCGATTTGATCCGGTGCCGTCAGCGCGCGCCGAACCACCGCCGGTTGAGCGGCGGCAATCGATTCGACCACCCATGCCGGCGCACCCGCAGGCACCTGCTCCGGGGTCATCCCCCAGAGCAGGTCATGGGCCAGATACGTATTCACCACTGCGCTCTCAGTAGCTGGCGCACGGTGCTGGAAGCCGCGCGATGGGTCGCACCGAGGCGACTGCTCAAGTCCCGAGATGCCCCGGCAACATCGTTGATCGCCTGTTGCAGGCAATCCGTCACCCGGGCCAGATCCGCCGCCGTCGGGTGCTCGATCTGCGCCACCGACAAGGTTTCCCACAACAGACCCAAACTGGCAAAGCTGTCGATGTCGTAGGCCATCGGCGGCACACTGGCAGCCAGCGCCTCAAGCGCCTCGACGCTGCGCAAAGTCACCCGCGCCGCCGAGGCCTTGCCCATGGCGTGGACCATCACGCCCGGGTCACGCAGGGCAATCAGGCGGTTGGCCTGGTAGCCGTGGGCCAGGAACGCCCCCGACATGGCCTTGCCCACCAGCAAACCAATCACCGGATGCCCGGCCAGTCGCGCACGGGCATAACTGTCCGCCGCACCGGCCAAGGCCTGATGAATGCCCAGGGCTTCTTCGCGCCGGCCATAGGCCTGGCTCGGTACATCGATAATGGCGATCAGCGGGCGCTTGTTGACTGCATCGCGGTCGGCGTCAATGGCGTCGTCCACCGCTTTAGCCAAACCCCAGCCCTCCAGCAAACCGACTTCGCCATTGCGAGCACGGGGAAAGCGACTGTCGGGATCCGCCACCACCGCCAGCAGGCGCACGGTTTGCTCGCCCAGCCTGACGTCAGCGCCTTTCAACGAAGCCGGCAGGCCTTCCAGCGGTTTGGCGTCGCTACCCAAGGCCTCGAACCAGCGCAAGCCTCTCAATGAATAGGCACTCATGAGCGTTCTCCCTGATACAGCTGGCGAACCGCGGCCGGTTCGATTTGCACGTCAGTGTCCAAGCGGGCCAGGCGTTGCAGGAACAGCTCGGCCTGGCCGCTGCGGTGTTGTGCCGGAACGCCCAGGTGCAGCAACTGGCCGACCTGTTGGCGGATCTGCTTCACATCGTCGGCCACATAACGGTCCACCAATCCCGTGGCGAACCGCTGTTCACCGCCGGTCAGGCTCCAGATGAACGGCCGGTCACGGGAGTCGTATTCGTCGATCCCGGCCTCCTGTTCAATCACTTGTGGGCCGTTCAGGCCCAGCCGCGCTTCCTGGGTCACCAGCAGATAACTGCACAGCCCGGCGGCGATGGACATGCCACCAAAACAGCCGACGCTACCGGCCACCACGCCGACCACCGGCTGGTATTGGCGCAGGTCGACAATCGCCGAATGAATCTCGGCAATCGCCGCGAGCCCGAGGTTGGCCTCCTGCAAACGCACGCCGCCGGTTTCCAGCAGCAATACGGCGCGGGTCGGGATACCCTTGCGGTTGTCCTGCGCGGCCAGTTCCAGCGCACCGGCAATCTTCGCCCCGCCGACTTCGCCGAGGCTGCCGCCCTGGAACGCGCCTTCGATGGCGGCAATCACCACGGGCAGGCCGGCGAGCGTACCCTTGGTGATCACCACGCCGTCATCGCTTTGCGGCACCACGCCCTGGCGCAACAGCCACGGCGACATGACTCGCTGGAACGGGTCGAGCAACTCGCGAAACGTACCGGCATCGAGCAAGGACTTGGCCCGTTGCCGAGCACCGAGTTCGACGAAGCTGTGCTTGTTGAGCAACGCGGCACTGTCAGTCATGGCCGATCTCCTCGAAGCCTTGCTCCAGGCGCAAACGCACCACGCCAGGGGTGGCGCCGAAATCGTGGATGTCGATGGACAAGGCCGGCGGTGTCTGGCCGTCGAACATCCGGGCGAACAGGTGCTGCCAACGTTGTTCACTGCCGTTGACCGAGGTCTGCACCTGGATGGTCAGCTTGCCCGCCACCCCGGGCTCGATCAGCACTTCCAGGTCGCCCGAGCCGACACAGCCCACCAGCGCCCGCCCCCGTGGCGGCTGCCCGGCAGGGAATTCAAAGGATAAGGTTTCCATCAGCACACTCCAGGGAAGAGGCCATCGCCGCGTTCGATACGGTCAAGGAACAGGCAGGCGGCGAGCAGGTCGGCAGCGCCACCGGGCGAGGCATTCAAGGCGATCAGTTGTTGGTCCAGCGCGTGCAATTGGCGACGACCACCCAGGCTCGCACTGCCACCGGCATCGAGCACCGCCTTGGCGCCCTGTTGCATGGCCTGCAAGCCCGATTCACCGGCGCGATAAAGCACGCAGGTATCGGCCAAGGTGGTCATGATCGCCAGCAAGGCATCGAGCCGGGCATTCTGCTCACCCACGCCCGCCGCGCGACTGCGCTTGAGTTGCGGCAGGCCCAGGCCGGTCACCGCCGGGAACGCCAGCTGTGCTTCTTCCCGGGCACCGCGCACGCCGTAGCGCTGAGCCACCTGGGCGCCATGGCTCAAGGGTTGAGGCGCATCGCGGTCGTTGAGCAAGGCCAGGCGGGCAGCACGTAAAGTGACGGCGCCAGCGACGCAGGATTCAGGTTCCAGCGCTGCCGCAGCGACCAACAGGCCCAAGGCCCAGATCGCGCCCCGGTGTGTGTTGACGCCGCCAGTGGTGGTGAGCATCGAAGCTTCACCTTCACGACCGATGCGCCCGAGGGCTTCGCGTAACGGTAGGCCGATCTCGCCACAGTCGAGGGCGGCTTCGGCCATTTCCTTGAACGCCGGCCACAGCGACAGTGCCGAAGCGTGCATCAGGCCCAAGTGCAGGTCGGTGTGGGCACCATTGCCACGACGGTCCACCAAGGCCGGTTTAGGCGAGAGGTCGGCTTCGTCGATCAGCGCATCCACCGCCATATCCGCCAGGCGCTCGGCCAACGACAGTTTGTTCGGTTGCAGGTTGAAGGCGTGCATTTACCAGCTCCTGAACTTGGCGGGCGGGTTGTAGAGGCCACCGGACCACTCCACCAGGTCGGCCACGCTCTTGGCCGCGAGCAGTTCGCGGGTGGCGTCGGTGCGGCGGATGCCGAGGTCTTCGGGCAAGGCAATCAGCCCTTCGCGGCGCATGCGCGCGGTGTCTTTCGGGTTATGGCGCAAGCCAATGGCCGTGACGCCGGCCACGGCGGCGATCATTGCCTGGCGCTCTCCCAGGGAGCGGGCCTTGTACAAGTAGGCAATGCCCTCTTCGGTCAGCAGATGGGTGACGTCATCGCCGTAGATCATGATCGGTGCCAGGGACATGCCGGCTTTCTTCGCCACCTCCACCGCATCGAGGGTCTCGACGAAGGTCGGTTTGCCGCCCTCCTGGAACGTCTCGACCATCTGCACCACCAGCTTCTTGCCGCGTTCGAGCAGCGGTGCCTCGCCATCGCCGTGGCGCATATCGAGCCAGGCCGGCGTGCCGTGACGACGGCCGCGCGGGTCGTGGCCCATGTTCGGCGCACCGCCGAAGCCGGCCAATCGGCCGCGGGTCACGGTGGAGGAATGGCCGTCGCCGTCCACTTGCAGGGTAGCGCCGATGAACAGGTCCACCGCGTACTGCCCGGCCAGTTGGCAGACCATGCGGTTGGAGCGCAGCGAGCCGTCGTGGCCGGTAAAGAACACGTCCGGCCGGGCGGCGATGTAGCTTTCCATGCCCAGCTCGGTGCCAAAGCAATGCACACTTTCAACCCAACCGCTTTCGATGGCCGGGATCAGGGTCGGGTGCGGATTAAGGGTCCAGTTGCGGCAGATTTTGCCCTTCAGGCCAAGGGATTCGCCGTAGGTCGGCAGGATCAATTCAATGGCGGCCGTGTTGAAACCGATGCCGTGATTGAGGGACTGGACGTTGTGCTTTTCGTAGATCCCGCGGATCGCCATCATCGCCATCAACACATGCACAGGCTTGATGTGGCGCGGGTCGCGGGTGAACAGCGGCTCGATGTAGAACGGCTTGTCGGCCACCACCACGAAATCGACCCAGGACGCAGGGATGTCGACTCGCGGCAGGTCGCTGACGTCATCCACCAACTGGTTGACCTGGACAATGACGATGCCGTCACTGAAGGCCGCCGGCTCGATCAGCGCCGGCGTGTCTTCGGTGCTGGGGCCGGTGTAGATATTGCCTGCGCGGTCGGCCATGAAACCGGCCGAGAGCACCACATTGGGAATCAGGTCCACCACCAGCCGGGCATAGAGTTCGATGTAGGTGTGGATCGCGCCGATTTCCAGCAGGCCGTCTTCGAGCAACTGGCTGATGCGCAGGCTCTGGGTGCCGGCGAAGGAGAAATCGAGCTTGCGGGCGATGCCGCGTTCGAACAGGTCCAGGTGTTCGGACCGCCCGACGCTGGGCATGATCATGTGCAAATCATGCAGCTTGCTCGGATCGGCCTTGGCCAGGGAGCGCGAGAGGAAATCCGCTTGCTTCTGGTTATTGCCCTCCAGCACCACACGATCGCCGGGCAGGATCAACGCTTGCAGCGCGGCAACGATCTTGTCGGTGGGCAGCACCACACCGTCAGCAAGCCCCTTCACCAGCCCGAGACGCCGCTGCTTTTCGCTGCGCCGCCGCGTCCAGCGCGAGTCAGGGGATATTGTTATTGTCATGACCACTCCACGGGTTCGCTGTCGTGGGGCTCACCTTAGGAGTGTTATGGCGCGGGCATCAATCAAGCTCGACGATGGATCGTTACGGTAGGAGTAATGGTTGAACGCCATCCTGCTGGGAGCGAGCTTGCTCGCGATAGCGGTAGGTCAGCCAATGGAGTATCGAATGTGCTGCCGCCATCGCGAGCAAGCTCGCTCCCACAGGGGTATGGGGTTGGATTGGAGTTTGTGGCGACCGCCAAGGATCAACTCACATCCATCAATTGCCGGACCCGTTCGAGCAGTTCTGCTGCGCTCTCAATCAGTTGGGTAAGCAGCGCATCATCTTCATCCATGTACCCCTCGTACTCGGCAAGGTTGCGCCGCTCATGACACAACACGAATAGCCGGACCTGTACTTTACTGATGTCCGCCGTGTGAATCAGACACTGGAAGACCAGATAGCGCTTGTCCGACCGATAACCGCTCAAGCGTAGCGCCGTGAGCGCCAAGGCATGGGCGGCGTTGTATGCGAGGTCGAACCGGCTGGCGAAAGAAAGGGAAGTTGTTTGTGCATCCTCCAAGCGATCCGTCGCCGAACGCATCAGGCCCTCGCATTCCTGACGATCCGGTGGTTCGGCTTTCAGGCTGCCGCTATGTAGCAGATTCTCCAGGCTTTGGTGTTTGTCCATCCTTGGTTTCCAAAGGGTTTGCACCCAGCAAATCGATCTTGTCCTGCTCCGCTACCCGCACAACGAAACTGTTACCGGCCGCAAATTTTGCTGCCCAGTCCTGGGGCGTGTAGAGCGTAGGGTTCAGGGGGCGGCCCAGTTGCTCTTCCAGAGGTAGAAGCCGCTCCATCACTTCACTGTAGTGCAGGCCTTCGCCGATCAGCATGAGATCTATGTCACTGGATGCGTTTGCCTGGCCCTTGGCGATGGAGCCATAGACGAACGCCCAGCGCAGCTGCTCAGAAAAAGGCTCCAATGCCTGGCGCAACGGTTCGGCGATACCGATGGTTTTGCGCACGATGCCTAGCAGCTCAGCGTAAATCGGGCAGTGTGGGTTGGCTTGATAATGGGTTTGATTACCCAGACGAGTCATGGTGAGCACCCCTGAGCGTTGCAGGCGCTCCAACTCTCGCATGAGGCTGCCTTTACCTATTTGGGCCCAGCGAGCAATTTCGTTGGCATAGAAGCTCTGATCCGGCTTACCGAACAACAGGCCCAAGACCCGCTGCTGAGTGGCCGTGAACAGCGCATCGCTGAGAGAGAGGTGGCTCATATAGGCAACATAAAGTCCCAAAAAGGGAACGATAGGTCCCTTATTGGGACTTTACAAGCCTTGCCGTTTATTCCGGTCCCATAAAGGGACTTAACAGACCCTTTATGGGACCTATCTATCGAGCGCGACAGAGAAGGTATTACTTGTGATAGCAGCGGCATACTCAATATTGATCTCGCCTGACCAACCGCTATCGCGAGCAGGTTCTGCTCACTCACGTCTGGTTGGTGTACACCCGCAAGAGCCAGGCCGGCTGTCAGGTCGCCTCGCCTTTGATCTTGATCTTGATCTTGATCTGGGGCGCCCCGTTAACCACGATGGCCGAACGAAGGTGTTGCGCAGTGGGCATCCCGGCATGGATGCCGGGATAGCCGCGCTGGGCCATGGATGGCCCTTCGCGGCGGGCCCACGGAGCAATGCCGGAGTGAGGGCATGCCGAGCCTAGGCGAGGCACCGAGTGGTGGGGCAAAGCCTTTTTGGTTACTTTTTTGGCGTCTGAAAAAAGTGACCCGCCGTAAGGGCGGAACCTTAAGCCGCCGTTACCGCAGCAATGGATATGTACCCGATCAACAAAATCCTGGCCAGCTGTCAGTCCGCCATCGCGAGCAAGCGCGCTCCAACATTGGAAATTCGTATGCCTCAGGTTTTGTAGGGTTGAATCAGGCCCGCAGCCATCACCAACTCCTCCAGCGCCAACAGGTCCGGCACCTTCGCCACGTGCTCCCCAACTTGCACCGCCGCCTGTTCCAACCCGCACAGCGGCACGTCGACGTAGCTCAATTGGCTGTCGAGCTTGTAGGAGCGCGGGATGCCTTGCACCAGCAGGGCAATGAAACGCAGCTCCGGCCGCCCGCCCAAGGCGTTGAGCACGACAATGCGCACTCGCTCGCCAATCACGGTCTTCTGGCCGCAGGCCGACTCGAAGCTCAGCAACGGGATTTGCCGTTCGCGCCAGCTCACCCAGCCCAGGAACCACGGCGGGGTGTCCATATCGAATACGCTGCTCTGGTAATCGATCAGTTCGGCCACGGCCACGTTGGGCAACACCAGGTGCCGGTCGGCCAACGGCAACAACAGACCGGTGAGTGGGCTGGTGCGCGAGTGAAGATGCAGGTCATGCATGGGTTTTGCTCCAGTACGCGATGCTGTCGAGCAGCACCGATTCCTGGTACGGCTTGCCCAGGTAGTCGTTGACGCCGATGGCCATGGCGCGGGCGCGGTGTTTCTGGCCGGTGCGCGAGGTGATCATGATGATGGGCAGGCGCGCCAGGCGCGGGTCGTTGCGTACTTGCGTGGCCACTTCGAAGCCGTCCATGCGCGGCATCTCGATGTCCAGCAGCATCAGGTCTGGCGCATGTTCGGCCAACAGCGCCATGGCGTCCACGCCATCCTTGGCGGTCAGGACGTGCATGCCATGGCGCTCCAGCAAACGGCTGGTGACCTTGCGCACCGTCACCGAGTCGTCCACCACCAGCACCAGCAACGGTCGTTGCGGTTCGCCCTCGCCTTCAGCCGGCACCTGGCGGCGCGGGACCTGGTGGGGCAAGGCGCGGATCGGCGCCAGCAGGTCGAGAATCAACACCACCCGACCATCCCCCAGGATCGTCGCCCCGGACAAACCCTGCACCGCCGAGAACTGTGGGCCGAGGCTCTTGACCACGATCTCTCGGGTCCCGGCGGTAGCGTCCACCTGCACGGCAACATGCCGCTCGTTGCACTGCACCAGCAACACCGGCAAGGGTTGGCTCTGGCCCAGCAGTTTCGGCCGGGTACCGGTTTTCAGTAGCTCACCGAGGTAGCACAACTCGTAACGCTGCCCGGCGTAGGTGTAGGTCGGCGGATCAAGCTGGTAATAGCCGTCCAGCTCGGCGGGCAACACCCGAACAATGCTCTCGATGGTGTTCAGCGGGATCGCGTACTGGTCTTCGCAACAGTGCACCATCAACGCCCGATTCACCGCCACGGTAAACGGCAGGCGAATGCGGAAATGCACGCCCTGCCCCGGCGTGGAGTCGATGATCATGCTGCCGCCCAATTGCCGCACTTCTTCATGGACCACGTCCATGCCGACGCCGCGCCCGGAAATCTGGGTGATTTTCTCGGCAGTGGAAAACCCTGGCTGCAAGATAAACTGCAGCACGTCGCGCTCGCTGATGTCACTGTCCGGCGCCAGCAAGCCACGCTTGATCGCCTTGTTCCGCACGGCCTCCAGCGGCACGCCGGCGCCGTCGTCGCGGATGTCGAAAATGATGTCGCCGCCTTCCCGGGACAGGTCGAGGCTGATACGTCCTCGTGCCGGCTTGCCGGCGGCAATGCGCACGTCGACCGGCTCCAGACCGTGGTCGACGGCGTTGCGCAGCATATGCTCAAGAGGCGCAGCCATGCGCTCCAGCACGTTCCGGTCCATCTCACCGTCGGCATTGCCGACCATGAACTCCACGTCCTTGCCCAGCTCCTGCGCCACTTGCCGGACGATGCGCTTGAGCCGTGGCAGCATGCGCTCGAACGGCACCATGCGCGTGCGCATCAGGCCTTCCTGAAGCTCGGTGTTGATACGCCCCTGCTGTTGCAGCAGGACCTCGGCATCGTGATTGCTGCGATCGAGGGTTTCCTTGAGCTCGAGCAAGTCCGAGGCGGACTCGAACAGCGCCCGGGACAACTGCTGCAACTGGGAATGGCGGTCCATCTCCAGCGGGTCGAACTCTTCATAGCCCAGACGCTCGGCCTCCATCTGTTGCCGGCTGAGAATCCGCCCCTGGGTTTCGGTATCCAGGCGCCGCAACTGATCACGCATGCGCTCGATGGTGGTTTCCATTTCGCCCAGGGCCACGCGCGCATCGTTGACCTGCTGTTCGATGCGCCCACGGAAGATCGATGTTTCGCCCGCCAGGTTCACCAGGTCGTCAAGCAGCTCGGCGGAGACCTTGACCATGTCCGCACCGTCGCCCGGTGCACTGGGGTCAGGTCTGGCGGGTGCCGCTGGTGGAGCAACGACGGGGGCCGGTTCCGGCACCGAGACAGCCTGCGATGCAGCACTGTGCTGGGGATGATTCAGCGCCTGGATCTGCACGATCAGCCGGTCGGCCAGCGGGCACGGGTGACCGGCGCGCACCGCGTCGAGCATCTGCGCCAGTCGGTCATGGCTGCTTTGCAACAAGGTGAACAGCGCTGGGGTCGGCTGAAGCAGCCCCGCCGACAGACCTTCGTAGAGGTTTTCCAGCTCGTGGGCCAGGTCGCCGATGGGGACAATTTCCACCATGCGCGCGCCACCCTTGAGGGTGTGCAAATCCCGCAACAGGGTTTCCACGGCTTGGCGATTCGACGGTTCTTCCTGCCAGCGCAGTAACGCCGCGCCCGAGCTGTCGAGGATGTCGAAGCCTTCCTCAAGGAAGATTTCCAGCAACTCGGGATCATGGCCGGCACCGTCGGCCTGGGCCGCTGCGCTCGTCTCGATAGCGTTCGGCTTGTCCTGGCGGAACCGTCGGATGGCGTCGATCAGCGCAACGGGATCACCCAACGGCTGACCCTGTTGCAACTGCCTGAGCAACAGGTCGAGGCGTTCATGACTGCTGGCGAGCAGTTGCGCCAGTTCCTCACTGTAGCTGTAGCGCCGGTCCACCAGTCCTTCGTAAAGGTTTTCCAACTCCTGGGCCAGGTCGCTCACCGGCCGGATGTCGGCCATTCGCGCACCGCCCTTGAGGGTGTGCAAGTCACGTTGAAGCGAGGACAGCGGCGCGCCGTTATCCGGATCGGCCAACCAGCGTTGCAAGGCCTGGGCGGCGCTTTCGAGGATGTCTTGGGCTTCTTCGAGGAAAATCGACGCGAGGTCATCTTCCATCGTGGCATCGACGGGCGCGTCACGCGCCATTTGCGCCGTCGCGTGGCCCAGTTCGCGGATGCTCAGGGTGCGGCTGCCGTCGCTGCGGATCAGGCCGGTGGCCGACGGGTCGAGGCTCTCCTGGAGCAGGCGGCGCAAGGCCTGTACCCGTTCAGGCTGCGGATGCACATGCTGCCCGGCCGCCAGCTCATCGAGCATGTCGATCAGCGCTTCATGGGCGCGCTGGGCCTCCTGGAAAAATTCATCGCTGACCGCCAGGCTGCTTTCTTCTACCGCACCGTAGAGATCCAGCAAGGCTTCGCAGAGTTCGTCCACCGGGTGCAAGTCGGCCAGGTGCGCGCCTTCGCCAAGGGTGGTCAGCTCATCGAGCAGCGCACTCAGTTCCTGGCCTTCGCCGGGGTGCTGCTGCCAACGCTGCAAGAGGCTTTCGGCGTCCAGCAGGATGTCCATGCCCTGGGCGAGGAAGTTGTTGATCAGTTGTGGGTCGCGCTTGGTCCGCAGCGCTTTGTCCGGCGCACTGTTGGCCGCGTGTAGACGCTCGGCCAGCAGGACCTGGGCGCGCAGGATCAGATCCTCGGCCCCGGGGATCGCTGCCAGCGGCTCGCTGTGCAACTGGCGCACGCCACGGCGCAGCAGGCCTTCGGCTTCCAGCAGCAATTGGACCTCATCCAGGTCGAGGGCAATCAGATGCGCCCGGTATTCCCGGGCCAGTTCATCCATTGCTCCGGCCAGCTCGGCGATCGGCAGCACGCCGGCCATCGAAGCGCTGCCCTTGAGCGTATGCAAGGCCCGCTGCAATTCATCGCTGGCCTGCAAAGGCAGGTGCTCGGCCGACTGATCGAGAAAGCGATTGAGGCTGGCGAGGTGGCCCTGGGCTTCGTTGTCGAAGATCTTCAACAGCAGCGGATCGAGGGCGACCACGTCCTGCTCGTCTTCATCTTCCTCGTCGCCGCCCTTGGCCAGGGCATGAGCGCGGGCGGCCAAGCGGTCGACGTCGTCACGCTGGCGCTGGTGATTGGCCGCGAATTCGGCCACCAGGGCCGGCAACAACTGCACCGTGTCTTCGATCAACTGACGGACCGAGGCCTGTGGCCCAACGCTGCGCTCCAGGACCCGGTTGAGCAAGTTTTCCACGGCCCAGGCCAGTTCACCCAGTACCAGCGCCCGGACCATCCGGCCACTGCCCTTGAGGGTATGGAAGGCCCGGCGCAGTTCGCTCAGGGCGCCGTGGTCGTCGGGATGAGCACTCCAGCGCGGCAGGTACTCACGCAGGACGTCCAGCACCTCGTCGGTTTCCTCGAGGAAGACCTCGCGCAACTCGTCGTCCACCGGACTTTCATCCAACGGAGGCGGCAACAGGCTGCCCGGGGTGCTCCTGGCCGGCGGATTGACCGCCGAGACCGGGCTGGCCAGCACCTGGGCCAAGGACTGCGCCGTCTGCGGGTCATCCAATTCCTGCAGGTCCTGCATGACTTGGGCTTCGTTGGGGCTCAACACATCGTCGAGCACCGGCACCCGCGCTTCGTCAGGGAAATAACCGAGCGCGGCCAGGCTCCGCTCGACCCCTTCAAGCAAGGGCTCGCCGGGGGTTTCCGGGTCCTCGCTCAAGCGCTCCAGGTAGTATTCCAGGCCAGTGATCACGTCGGCCAGGTGGTCGAGTTCTTCCCAGCCCGGCTGGGCCTGGTCCAACAGCAGGTGGTCGCGGATGAAACCGTTGCAGGCCTCTACCAGGCTGGCGGCACGGCTCAGGGGAATCATCGCCAGCGCGCCGCGCACCTGGGTCAGCAGCGCCGGCAAGGGCTGCAGTTGCTCGCTGTTCCAGTCCGCGTCGATGTAGTCGACGATCATGTCCTTGGCCTGTTGCAGACAGGTATGGGCTTCCTTGATGACGATCTGGTGGATCTGGGTCAGGTCGGTGGTGGGCAGGTGGATGTCTTCGTGGCTCTCGGGCTCGACGGTGCCGACCATGCCGGCCAGGGTCGCCTCGACGTAGAGCAAGGCCCCGGCGACGTCCATGAGGATCGCGTCATCCGGCTCGCGCTGGCCCTGGGCAAGGCTCAGGACCACCGCCAGTTGATCGATGATGACCTTGCGCGGCTGGCCGAAACCGAGCACCGCCAGGGTGTCGGCGATCTGCCGCAGCGGCGCCAACAGGCTGTCCAGCTCCGAGGCGTGCTGGCGATCGCTGCGCACGAACAGGTCCAGGCGCTCCTTGACCCGTACCAACTCCTCGCACAGTGCGGCAAGCACCGAGCGCATGGCATCGCGGTCGGGCCCGGCCAGGCGCACGCGTTCTTCGTCGACCATGGCGCTGTCGGGCAGCGCGTCGTCCAGTGAGTAGCGTTCTTTCATGATCTGCATCTGCCCGCTGGGATGTTCGGCCTTGGCAATATAGAACAACAAGCTCTTGAGCAGGTGGGGCGGTGCCGGCTGATTGATGCCTGGCATGCCTTGGTCCAGCAGGCGCTTGAGTTCCTTGTCGGCTTCCTTGAACAGGCTGCGCAACGCCGGGCTGTTGGCGATGCGCCCGTCACGCATGCCTTCGACCAGCGCCGAGGCCACCTGCCATAACGCATTGAGCGGCGCCCCAGCACACAAGGTTTCCAGGCGATGGAAGACCTTGGCCAGGTAACCGAAGTGGGTCGTGTCATCCTGTTCGCGCAACAGGCCCACCAGGGCCAATTGCAGGGTCTGGCGCAATTTGCGCAAGGTGTTTGGCAGGTCAGCGGGTTCGAGGCGCTGCACGGTTTCGTCGCTGAGCGGCGCAATATCGGGCAATTCGGGGCTGAACAGGCTGGTTTCCGACAACAGGCCCTCGCCCCGGGCACTGCGCAGGTCGTTGATCAAGGGCAGCACCACCAGCGGCAGGTCCCGACGGGCACTTTGTACGCGGTCCAGGTAGATCGGCAACTGCCCCAGGGCCTGGCTCAACTGGCTGATGGCTTCGTCGCGATGGCTGACACGGTTGTCCTGCAGGGCGGCGCACAGCTGCTCCATCTCCTCGGCCAGCAACGCCGCACCGTAGAACTCGACCATCTGCAGGCCGCCGTGGACCTGGTGAATACAGGCCAGGCATTGCCCGAGGGCATCCGACGCCTGCGGATCGTCCACCAGACGGTTGAGGGCCAGATGAGCCTGCTTCAGCGTTTCGGCAATCTCGCCCTTGACCCATTCCAGGGCCACATAGTCGTGCCGATCACCCATAACCACTCCAATCAGGAGAGCACAACACGCCTGTAGGGAAGGGATTTACCTGTGGGAGCAAAGCTTGCTCGCGATGCAAACACCTCGGTGCCCGAAGTACCGCGTTATCTTCATCGCGGGCAAGCCTTACTCCCACAGAAACCTCCTTGCCACAAAAAGCCCTTTCCAACCGATGGATCCGGTTGGTCACGCTGTTTCCTCATCGCCAGACGCCGCCGGCAACGTGAACCCCGACACCGAACGACGCAGTTGGCTGGCCATTTTCGCCAGGTTGCCAATGCTCTCGGCAGTGGCGGTGGAGCCGGACGAGGTCTGCGAAGTGATCTGCTGGATCACGTTCATGGTCAAGGAAATCTGCCCCGCCGAGGTGGTCTGTTGCTGCGCCGCGTTGGAAATGCTCTGGATCAGCGCCGCCAGGGTCTTGGACACGCCTTCGATTTCTTCCAGGGCGACGCCAGCATCCTGGGCCAGTCGCGCACCGCGCACCACTTCGGTGGTGGTCTGCTCCATGGAAATCACCGCCTCGTTGGTGTCGGCCTGGATCGCCCGCACCAAGGTCTCGATTTGCCGGGTTGCCGCCGAAGAGCGCTCGGCCAAACGCTGCACTTCATCGGCCACCACCGCGAACCCGCGTCCGGCATCACCGGCCATGGACGCCTGGATGGCGGCGTTGAGGGCCAGGATGTTGGTCTGATCGGCAATGTCATCGATCAAGCTGACAATGTCGCCGATTTCCTGGGATGACTCACCCAGGCGCTTGATGCGCTTGGCGGTGTCCTGGATCTGCTCGCGAATGTTGTCCATGCCATGAATGGTGTTGTGCACCACCTCATTACCCTTGTTGGCGATCTCCACCGACCGCTCGGCCACCGCCGACGACTCGGCGGCATTGGCCGACACCTGGTCGATGGACTGGGCCATTTCATTAATTGAAGTCGAAGCTTCGGAGATTTGCTGGGCCTGGTGCTCGGAAGCCTGGGCCAAGTGCATCGCCGTGGCCTGGGTTTCCTGCACGGCGGCGGCGACCTGGCCGGCGGTGAGGTTGATGGTCGCCACCAGATCGCGCAGTTGATCCACCGAGTAATTGATGGAGTCGGCGATGGTGCCAGTGAAGTCCTCGGTGACCGAAGCGGTAACGGTCAGGTCGCCATCGGCCAGGTCTTCGATTTCATCCAGCAACCGCATGATCGCATTCTGGTTGCGCTCGTTCTTTTGTGCGGTTTCGTGCAACTGGCGGTTGGTTTCGCGGACCATCACCAGGCCAATCAGGATAATCGACATCAGCGCCAGCAAACCCAGCACATAGCCGCCGATGGTGTTGATGGAACGCCCACCGGCGAGGTTTTCGAAAGCCGTGGCCAGGTGCGAAGCCTCGTCGAGCAGGGTCTGCGACAGGTTGAAGATGTTGCCGGCCGATTCACGAACCTTGAACAGCTCCGGGGAGGTCTCGAGGATTTCGTCCACCGAACCGGAGACGAACTCGAAGAGCTCACTGATTTCGCTCAGGCGTGCCCGGGCATCGCGGTCCTGGACCAGGTATATCTTCAGGGCCGGGTCACCTTGCAACATGCCATTGAGCACCTGGCCAAAACGCGCGGCGTCGCGACCGAAGGTGTCGGCGGCCTGGCTGGCATTTTCGTCCCCCGCCAGCACGGTATTCACCGCGCCGAGAATCCGCTCGGCCAGCAACGACTGGCGCTGGGCCATGGCCACCTGGGCGGCCGGCGCGCCGCGCTGCAGCAGGATCTCGACGACTTTTTCGTACTCGACCTGCAACTGCGGCACGGTTTCGGCCAGGGTCGCCGCCACCTGGTGCAACGACAGCACGGTCTGTTCACTGGAGAGAATGGCATCGGTGTTCTTGAGCAGGCGCTCCCAATCCAACTGCACGGCGCGCATCTGCGGACGCAGGGTGGCAGGCGCTGGGGGCAGGCCAGTCACCGGGTCGCCCTGTTTCAGGGAGCCCCAGCGCTGGGCAAAGTCATTGCGCGCATCGCTCAGCAGCTTGAACGCCGCGTGTTTACCGGCGGCGGCCTCGGCGGCGTTCTTGGCAATGCGCTGGGACAGCACCCGCAGCTCACCCGCATGGCCGATGTACTGTTTGTCATAGGTGGATTGGGTGTTGAGGTAAGCGAAGTTGGCGAACAGCAGCATGATGAAGACGATCAGCGCGACGAACAGCACGATGATCTGCGAACGACTGCGCGACGCTTCAAGTGGCTTGCCTGTTTTTGCTTTGATCATCGGTTCTCGCCTGTACTGCCCAATCTATCCACAATCCCAAGCCCGACCGGACTCCCCTACCCTGAGTTGTGCAGTCACCTAAATCGCCACATCCATGAACCCCGGCGACCGCGCCAGGGCAAACGGGCTGAACACTTGCCACTCGCGCTCGCCGCCAAACCGGCCCTTGACGAAAGCCGCTTCCGGGCCGTCGAGGTCGTCCAGCAGCGTTGGTTCCAGGCTGTCCTGGGCAAAATGCTGCAGCCCAAGGACCTCGTCCACCAACAACCCGGCAAACACCTCGTCGTGATCCACCACCAACACGCGCCGCTGCTTGCGCACGGTCGACAGCTCGTGACCGAAGAACCCGCACAAGTCCATCAACGGCAACAAGCGCCCGCGCAGGTTAGCCACTCCACGCACCCATGGCTTGACCCCGGGCAAATGCGTGTGACGTGGTTCGTGCAGCACTTCGCTGACTTCGCCCATCGGCGCCACGTACCAATGCTCGCCCAAGCGAAAGCCGATGCCGCTCCACCCGGCGCGGTGGGTCGGTTGGGAGGGCAGGCCCGCCCCCAGCAACCGGCAGCGCCGGTCGATCTGCAGCAGCAGTTCGAAAGCGGTCAGGGATAGGCTCATGGCCGCGTCATCAACCCGCCAGCACGTTGTTCAGGATCTTGATCAGGGTTTCTTCGTCCACCGGTTTGGTCAGGTAGTCCTTCGCCCCTTGGCGCTTGCCCCAGACCTTGTCGGTTTCCTGGTCCTTGGTGGTGATGATGATCACCGGGATGTGCCCGGTGTCGGAATCCTTGGTCAACTGGCGCGTGGCCTGGAAACCGTTGAGGCCGGGCATGACGATGTCCATCAGCACCGCATCGGGTTTCTCCTGACGGGCCAGGGCCACGCCATCGGCGCCATTCTCGGCCTTCAGGACCTGATGGCCGTGCTTTTCCAGCATGCCGGTCAGTTTGTACATTTCAGTCGGCGAATCATCGACGATCAGAATTCGTGCCATGGTGTTCCCCATTTTTTGTTGACCCCAGACCCGGTGGCCGAGTGTCATTAATGTGCCTGGTGCGGCTGGACAGCGGCAAAGCCCGGAACATGGGCCTGTATCGCGCCCAGCAGTTCTTCCTTGCTGAACGGTTTGGTCAAAAACTGATCGGAACCGACGATGCGCCCCTTGGCCTTGTCGAACAACCCGTCACGGGACGACAGCATGATCACCGGCGTGCCCTTGAACGCGCTGTTGTTCTTGATCAAGGCACAGGTCTGGTAGCCATCGAGGCGCGGCATCATGATGTCGACAAAAATGATGCCCGGATGGTGGTCGGCGATCTTGGCCAGGGCATCGAAACCATCGACGGCCGTAATTACCTCGCAGCCCACGTTGCGCAGCAAGGTTTCGGCGGTGCGGCGGATGGTCTTCGAGTCGTCGATGACCATGACCTTCAAGGCGCTGGGTTGCTGCTGCGTGAGATGCTCTGCCATTGCCACTGCGAACCGGGTTTTAACGCGTAAGTGTGATCGACAGCGCAAACCCTTGATGTTCAAGGCCCACACGTCACATGGCAGCCTTTTTAGCACAGTCTCCATCGCCGATCTATCGGCCGCTCGGCGCGGTGGTTTTTCCTTGACCGCCAATCTTCCGGGCGCCACTCTGACGCCACTTTTTCACGCCAATATGTGCCCATCAAATTTCGAGGAAACAAGCCATGAGCGTACGCGTCGGCATTGTCATGGACCCTATCGCCAGCATTTCCTATAAAAAGGATAGCTCGCTGGCCATGCTGCTGGCCGCTCAGAAGCGCGGCTGGGAGTTGTTCTACATGGAACAGCGCGACCTCTACCAGGCCGAAGGCCAGGCTCGGGCGCGGATGAAGCCGCTGAAAGTCTTCGCCAACCCCGAGAAGTGGTTTGAACTGGGCACCGAAAGCGATGCACTGCTCAGCGACCTGGACGTGATCCTGATGCGCAAGGATCCGCCGTTCGACATGGAGTTCGTGTACTCCACCTACCTGCTGGAACAGGCTGAAAACGCCGGTGTGCTAGTGGTCAACAAGCCCCAGAGCCTGCGCGATTGCAACGAAAAGCTGTTCGCCACGTTGTTCCCGCAATGCACGCCGCCAACCATCGTCAGCCGTCGTCCGGACGTGTTGCGCGAATTTGCCGACCATCATGGCGACGTGATCCTCAAGCCCCTGGACGGCATGGGCGGCTCCTCGATCTTCCGCCACACCGCTGGCCATCCGAACCTCTCGGTGATCCTCGAAACCCTGACCTTGCACGGTCAGCAGCAGATCATGATCCAGGGTTACCTACCGGCCATCGTCGATGGCGACAAACGCATCCTGATGATCGACGGCGAACCGGTGGACTATTGCCTGTCGCGCATCCCGGCAGCCGGCGAAACCCGCGGCAACCTGGCAGCGGGCGGGCGTGGCGAGGCGCGTCCATTGACTGACAAGGATCGCTGGATCGCCGCCCAGGTCGGCCCGACCCTGCGCGAGAAAGGCCTGCTGTTCGTAGGTCTGGACGTGATCGGCGAGCACCTGACGGAAATCAACGTCACCAGCCCGACCTGCATCCGCGAGATCGACAATGCCTTTGGCACCGACATTGGCGGCATGCTGATGGATGCCATCGATCAGAAGCTCAAGGCTCGTTGATCCAGATCTGCTGAAGGAAACCCACATTGCGTTATCATGCCCGGCCTGAAAAAAGCGCGATGTTGGTTTCCTTGTCATGACACTCCCGTCCGATCTGCCCCAAGAGCTCGCCCATCGTCGCGTGCGCCCGGCCGATCGCCTCGGTTTTACCCTGTTCCTGGCGGCATTGATCCACCTGGCCCTGTTGCTGGGCGTCGGTTTCGCCACGGTCGAGCCCAAGCAGATCAGCCAGACCCTGGAAATCACCCTGGCCACCTTCAAGAGCGAGACCAAGCCCAAGAAGGCCGACTTCCTCGCCCAGGAAAACCAGCAAGGCAGCGGCACCCTGGAAAAAAAGGCGACCCCCAAGACCACCGAGATCGCGCCGTTCCAGGACACCCAGGTACAAAAAGTCACTCCGCCACCAGCCGCCAAGCCCGAAGTGCAGGAGACGGCGCCCAAGGCAGCCGTGACCACCGTGGCGCCAAAGCCGAAAAAGGCCCCGGCCAAGCAGGAGGTCAAGCCGAATCCCAAGCCCAAGGCCCCCGTCCCCACCTTCGACAGCTCACAGCTGTCCAGCGACATCGCCAGCCTGGAAGCCGAACTGGCCCAGGAGCAACAGCTCTACGCCAAGCGCCCGCGCATCCACCGCCTGAGCGCCGCCTCGACCATGCGCGACAAGGGTGCCTGGTACAAGGACGATTGGCGCAAGAAGGTCGAGCGCATCGGCAACCTCAACTATCCCGACGAAGCGCGGCGCAAACAGATCTACGGCAACCTGCGACTCATGGTCTCGATCAACCGCGACGGCTCGTTGTATGAAGTGTTGGTGCTCGAATCCTCCGGCCAGCCGCTTTTGGACCAGGCCGCCCAACGAATCGTGCGCCTGGCCGCACCGTTCGCACCGTTTACCGGGGATTTGTCGGACATCGACCGGCTGGAAATCATCCGCACCTGGAAGTTCGCCCGGGGCGACAAGCTTTCCAGTAACTGAGCCACATCGACGCCTGAACCCGCCGCAGATCCCTTGTGGGAACGAGCTGTGTGGGAGCAAGGCTTGCCCGCGATGAAAACGCCGCGGTCTCTTGAGGACCGCAGCGCCTGGATCGCGAGCAAGCTTTGCTCCCACAAAGCTCGCTCCCACAGGGGATTGGTGACAGTCTCAGGTATTTCCTGGCTTGTCAGTTCGGCCCTGCGCCGCCACACTAGCGCCTATGAAAAACGTCAGCCCCACCTACCTCAAGCATCACTTCCTGATTGCCATGCCGCACATGGCCGATCCGAACTTTGCCCATACCTTGACCTACATCGTCGAGCACACGGCCAATGGGGCCATGGGGCTGGTAGTCAATCGCCCGCAGGAGCTGAACCTGGCGGACATTCTTGAGCAGTTGCGGCCAGAGATGGAACCGCCACTCTTGTGCCAGCACGTGCCGATTTTCATCGGCGGCCCGGTGCAGACTGATCGCGGTTTCGTGCTCCACCCGTTGGGCCCCAAATTCCAGGCCACGGTGGACCTGGACGGCTTGTCGCTGTCCACCTCCCAGGACGTGCTGTTCGCCATCGCTGATGGCGTCGGCCCAGAGAAAAGCCTGATCGCCCTCGGCTATGCTGGTTGGGAACCCGGGCAACTGGAAACCGAACTGGCTGACAACGCCTGGCTGACCTGCCCGTTCGACGCCGACATCCTGTTCAACACCAGCAGCGAACTGCGCCTGGAAGCGGCGGCCAGCCGGTTGGGGGTCAACCTCAGCCTGCTCACCAGCCAGGCAGGACACGCCTGATGGCCCTGCGCTTGCTGCTGGGCTTCGATTACGGCACCAAACAGATCGGCGTAGCGGTCGGCCAGGTCATTACCGGCCAGGCCCGCGAGTTGTGCACCCTGAAGGCGCAGAATGGCGTTCCGGACTGGAACCAGGTCGAAGCGCTGATCAAGGAGTGGAAACCCGATGCGGTGGTGGTCGGCCTGCCGCTGAACATGGACGGCACGCCCAGCGACATGTGCCTGCGCGCCGAAAAGTTCGCCCGCCGGCTCAATGGCCGCTACAACCTGCCCTTCTATACCCATGACGAGCGCCTGACCACCTTCGAGGCCAAGGGCGAGCGCCTGGTGCGCGGCGGGCAGAAAGGCAGTTACCGCGACAACCCGGTGGACGCCATCGCTGCCGCCCTGCTGCTGCAAGGCTGGCTCGACGCCAACACCGACCTGTTCGAAACCTGATTTCTTGAAAGCGCCGCCAAGGCGCTTTCTCTTAGCGATAGACCGCGCCACTCACCACCGGCCCGGGAACCTGAAGGAGCCAGCATGAGCCTGCCCAATCCTGCCGAACTGATCAGCCAGATGGCGATTCGTCTCACGGCCCACCTGGAACAACGCGGCATCAGCGACCCGCGCTACATCGGCATCCGCACCGGTGGCGTCTGGGTCGCCCAGGCCTTGCTCGAAGCACTGGGCAGCCAATCGCCACTGGGCACCCTGGACGTGTCCTTCTACCGCGACGACTTCAGCCAGAACGGTCTGCACCCGCAAGTGCGCCCCTCGGCCCTGCCGTTCGAGATCGAAGGCCAGCACCTGGTGCTGATCGACGACGTGCTGATGAGCGGCCGGACCATCCGCGCCGCCATGAACGAACTGTTCGACTACGGCCGCCCGGCCAGCGTAACGCTGGTGTGCCTGCTGGACCTAGACGCCGCCGAGCTACCGATCCGCCCGAACGTGGTCGGGGCGACGCTGACACTGGCCGCCCATGAGCGCGTCAAGCTCTCCGGCCCGTCGCCGCTGCAACTCGAACTGCAAGACCTTGCCCTTTAACTGCCCTTGTAAGAGTCCATCGCGATGACGCCTCTCGAAACCAAGCGCCCGCTGCAGCTCAACGATCAGGGCCAGCTGCAGCACTTCCTGTCCCTCGACGGCCTGCGCCGCGAGCTGCTGACGGAAATCCTCGACACTGCCGACTCGTTCCTCGAAGTCGGTGCCCGGGCGGTGAAGAAAGTCCCGTTGCTGCGCGGCAAGACCGTGTGCAACGTGTTCTTCGAAAACTCCACCCGCACCCGCACCACCTTCGAACTGGCGGCCCAGCGGCTGTCGGCGGACGTGATCACCCTCAACGTGTCCACGTCCTCGGCAAGCAAGGGTGAAACCCTGCTCGACACCCTGCGCAATCTCGAAGCCATGGCCGCCGACATGTTCGTCGTGCGCCACGGCGACTCCGGCGCAGCGCATTTCATTGCCGAACACGTGTGCCCGCAAGTGGCGATCATCAACGGCGGCGACGGCCGCCACGCCCACCCGACCCAAGGCATGCTGGACATGCTGACCATCCGTCGGCACAAGGGCAGCTTCGAGAACCTGTCGGTGGCCATCGTCGGCGACATCCTGCACTCGCGGGTGGCCCGCTCGAACATGCTGGCCCTCAAGACCCTCGGCTGCCCGGACATCCGCGTGATCGCGCCGAAAACCCTGCTGCCCATCGGCGTCGAGCAATACGGCGCGAAGGTCTACACCGACATGACCGAAGGCCTCAAGGATGTGGACGTGGTGATCATGCTGCGCCTGCAACGCGAGCGCATGACCGGTGGCCTGCTGCCCAGCGAAGGCGAGTTCTACCGCCTGTTCGGCCTGACCACCGCCCGCCTGGCCGGGGCCAAGCCAGACGCTATCGTCATGCACCCGGGGCCGATCAACCGCGGCGTGGAGATCGAGTCGGCGGTGGCCGACGGGCCGCACTCGGTGATTCTCAACCAGGTGACCTACGGCATCGCCATCCGCATGGCCGTGCTGTCCATGGCCATGAGCGGGCAAACGGCCCAGCGCCAATTCGACCAGGAGAACGCCCAGTGAAGCTCAGCATTCTCGGCGCACGCGTGATCGATCCAGCCAGTGGCCTGGATCAAGTGACTGATATCCATATCGATGCCTGCAAGATCGTCGCCCTTGGTGCGGCGCCGGCCGGTTTCATCGCAGTCCAGACCCTCGACGCCCAAGGCCTGGTAGCCGCTCCCGGCCTGGTGGACCTGAACGTCGCCCTGCGCGAACCGGGCTACAGCCGCAAAGGCAGCATCGTCAGCGAAACCCGGGCCGCCGCTGCCGGTGGCGTGACCAGCCTGTGCTGCCCGCCGCAGACCAAACCGGTGCTCGACACCTCGGCCGTGGCCGAACTGATCCTCGACCGCGCCCGCGAGGCCGGTAACACCAAAGTCTTCCCCATCGGGGCATTGAGCAAGGGCCTGGACGGCGAGCAACTGGCCGAACTCATCGCCCTGCGTGACGCCGGTTGCGTGGCGTTCGGCAACGGCCTGAACAGTTTCCGCAACACCCGTACCCTGTGCCGAGCCCTGGAATACGCGGCGACCTTCGGCCTGACGGTGATCTTCAACTCCCAGGACCACGACCTGGCCGAAGGCGGTTTGGCCCACGAAGGCCCGACCGCCAGCTTCCTCGGCCTGCCGGGCATCCCGGAAACCGCTGAGACCGTGGCCCTGGCCCGGGACCTGCTGCTGGTTGAGCAAAGCGGCGTGCGCGCCCACTTCAGCCAGTTGACCAGCGCCCGCGGCGCGGCACTGATTGCCCAGGCCCAGGCCCGCGGCTTGCCGGTGACCGCCGATGTGGCGCTCTACCAGTTGATCCTGACCGACGAAGCGTTGATCGATTTCAACAGTGTCTATCACGTCCAGCCGCCGCTGCGCACCCGCGCCGACCGCGACGGCCTGCGTGAGGCGGTAAAATCCGGGGTGATCTCGGCCCTCTCCAGCCATCACCAACCCCACGAGCGCGATGCCAAGCTGGCACCGTTCGGCGCCACCGAGCCGGGCATCAGCAGCGTCGAACTGCTGCTGCCGCTGGCCCTGACACTGGTGGAAGATGGCTTGCTGGACCTGCCGACCCTGCTGGCACGCCTGAGCGCCGGCCCGGCCCAAGCGCTGCAACTGCCGGCGGGGAAACTCGCGGTTGGCGCCGCGGCGGACCTGGTACTGTTCGACCCTGCCGCGTCCACCGTGGCCGGTGAAGCCTGGCGCTCCAAGGGTGACAACTGCCCGTTCCTCGGCCATAGCCTGCCAGGTGTGGTGCGTTACACCCTGATGGATGGGCGGATTACTCACCAGGCCTGAAAAAATGCGTCGCCTGCTTCGCGAGCAGGCTCGCTCCCACATTGGATTTGAGGTGCTCACAAAATAATGTGTTCACTGAAGATCCCTGTGGGCGCGAGCCTGCTCGCGAATGCAGACAACTTGGCCTGACTGATTAATGAAAAGCCCCACGCTGCTGCGCATTACGAATCGAGACCTGATCGTTCAGCGTCCAGAAGTCATACAGCACCCCCAGGAAAAACACCCCGCCAGTCAGCAGGTAAAGGATCCCGCTGAGCCATTTGCCCTGGTACATGCGGTGTACGCCCAGCACCCCGAGAAACGTCAGCAGAATCCACGCCACGCTGTATTCGATAGGCCCCTGAGTGAAACGCAGGTCTGCTTCGCGGTCCATGGCCGGGATCAGGAACAGGTCGATCAGCCAGCCAATGCCCAGCAGGCCGAAGGTGAAGAACCAGATCGTGCCCGTGACCGGCTTGCCGTAATAGAAACGATGAGCACCGGTGAACCCGAAAATCCACAACAGATACCCAATGACTTTGCTGTGGGTATCGTGGCTGGCGTCCTGCTGATAGCTGTTCATGAATGGCCTCTCTCGCCTCGATAGATAAATTTTTTCGGACTTTTTGTGACTTTTTCATGCGCAGCCGACAAGCGGTCCTTGGCGACCCGAGCCGGTGAAAGCCCCGTGGCATAGGGGGTCTGTCGGACAATCAGGTCAATTTGTCGCATTTTGCTGGCTTTAGCGCGGCGTTTCGAATCGACAAACGGCCTCGGAATGGCAAAAAAAGCTGTTATAAAGTTGCGCGCTAACCTTCAAGAGCCCTGCCTAATGCGTTCATTTTTCAAGACATGGCTAACCCTCTGCCTATTATTGCCACTGGCCGCCCACGCCACCAATCGTGAGCAACGTCTTCCCAACGTCAACGGCTATACCCCGAAATCCCATGTTTCTGCTTCCTTGAGCAAAAACAAGCCAAGTGCCCAGCGCGTGAGCACGGCCAACAGCAAGCTGGTCCCGCCGATGGCGGCCAAAACGAGCAGCAATGTGTTGAGCCGCGCCGTGAATGTACTTGGCACACCTTATCGTTGGGGCGGCAGTAGCCCAAGTAAAGGTTTCGATTGCAGCGGGCTGGTGAAATACGCCTTCAACGACGCCTCCTTCGACCTGCCGCGCACCTCCAACGCCATGGCCGCCGGTCATGGCGAGAAAGTCGAGCGCAAGGACCTCAAGCCCGGCGACCTGATCTTCTTCAAACTCAAGAGTCGCCGGATCAATCACGTGGCCATCTACCTGGGCAACGACCGCTTCATCCACGCCCCGCGCCGGGGCAAGTCGGTGAGCATCGACACCTTGAACAAGCCGTACTGGAACACCCACTACGTGGTAGCCAAGCGCGTGCTGCCGAAACAGCCGAGTGCGATGCGCGTGGTTCAGCGCTGAAGAGCGCATGGCCTTTAGCTAGGTTGCACCTGTAGGAGCTGCCGAAGGCTGCGATTTTTTGATCCTGATCTTTCGCTCTCGACTCAATCGGCAGGGGAAAGATCGCAGCCTCGTTGCACTCGACAGCTCCTACAGGGACTACCCCCTCCCTGTCTCTTTAGAAGTTATCCGGCGTACGCGCCCGCTCCCGCGCATGTTCGCGGCTGATCAGTCCCTTGCCCACCAAGTCCTTCAGGCACATGTCCAGCGTCTGCATCCCCAGCGAACCACCGGTCTGGATGGCCGAGTACATCTGCGCCACCTTGTCTTCGCGGATCAGGTTCCGAATGGCCGAGGTGCCCAGCATGATTTCATGCGCCGCGATCCGGCCGCCGCCGATTTTCTTGACCAGCGTCTGGGAAATCACCGCCTGCAACGATTCCGACAACATCGAGCGAACCATGGACTTCTCATCACCGGGGAACACATCCACTACCCGGTCAATGGTCTTGGCCGCCGACGTGGTGTGCAGGGTGCCGAACACCAGGTGCCCGGTTTCCGCGGCGGTTAGCGCCAGGCGAATGGTTTCCAGGTCGCGCATCTCCCCCACCAGGATCACGTCCGGGTCCTCCCGCAGGGCCGAGCGCAGGGCGGTGGAGAAACCCTGGGTGTCGCGATGCACCTCACGCTGGTTGATCAGGCATTTGCGCGGTTCGTGAACGAATTCGATAGGGTCTTCGATGGTGAGGATGTGATGGTGCTTGTGGCTGTTGAGGTGGTCGATCATCGCCGCCAGGGTGGTGGATTTGCCTGAACCGGTCGGCCCGGTCACCAACACCAGCCCGCGAGGCGCCTCGGTCACTTTGCGAAACACCTCGCTCATCCCCAGGTCTTCCATGGTCAGGACTTTCGACGCAATGGTCCGAAACACCGCCCCCGCACCGCGATTCTGGTTGAAGGCGTTGACCCGGAACCGCGCGACGCCCGGCACGTCGAAGGAAAAATCGGTCTCCAGAAACTTTTCGTAATCTACTCGTTGCCGGTCGTTCATGATGTCGTAGATCAGCTCATGAACCTGTTTGTGGTCCAGTGCCGGCAGGTTGATGCGCCTGACATCGCCATCGACACGGATCATCGGTGGCAGCCCGGCGGACAGGTGCAGGTCCGACGCGCCCTGCTTGGCGCTGAACGCCAGTAACTCAGTGATATCCATAGCGCTCCTCAATTCCAGTAGAATGCCGCGAACCTCACCGCTGGCGCTTCTTTATGTCCACGATAGCAGACAACATCGCTCAGGTTAGTTCGCGCATCCGCGCTGCGGAGCAGGCCGCCCAGCGTGCCGAACACAGTGTCAAACTGCTGGCCGTGAGCAAGACCAAACCCGTCCAGGCCCTGCGCGAAGCCTATGCCGCCGGCCTGCGGGACTTCGGCGAGAACTACCTGCAAGAAGCCTTGGGCAAACAGCTCGAACTGACCGACCTGCCCTTGATCTGGCACTTCATCGGCCCCATTCAATCGAACAAGACGCGTGCTATCGCCGAACATTTCGACTGGGTGCATTCCGTGGATCGCTTGAAAATCGCACAGCGCCTGTCCGAGCAACGCCCGGCCGACTTGCCAGCGCTGAACATCTGCATTCAGGTCAACGTCAGCGGTGAAGCCAGCAAATCCGGCTGTACCCCAGCGGACCTGCCCGCCCTGGCCAGCGCCATCAGTGCACTGCCCCGCTTGAAACTGCGCGGGTTGATGGCGATTCCCGAACCCACCGAAGACCGCGCCGCCCAGGATGCTGCCTTCGCCGCGGTCCAACGTCTGCAAGCCAGCCTGGCGCTGCCGCTGGACACCCTTTCCATGGGCATGAGCCACGACCTTGAGTCGGCCATTGCCCAGGGCGCCACCTGGGTGCGCATCGGTACAGCCCTGTTTGGTGCCCGCGACTACGGTCAATCCTGAAACATGGCCGACTCATCTCTTTATAAGGACCTGTCATGAGCAACACGCGTATTGCCTTCATCGGCGCCGGCAACATGGCCGCCAGCCTGATCGGCGGCCTGCGGGCCAAGGGCCTGGACGCTTCCCTGATCCGCGCCAGCGATCCGGGCGAAGAGACCCGCACCCGGGTGAGCAGCGAACACGGCATCGAAACCTTCGCCGACAACGCCCAGGCCATCGACGGCGCGGACGTCATCGTGCTGGCGGTCAAGCCGCAGGCGATGAAAACCGTCTGCGAAGCCCTGCGCCCAAGTCTCAAACCTCATCAATTGGTGGTGTCGATTGCCGCCGGCATCACGTGCGCCAGCATGAACAACTGGCTCGGCGAGCAGCCGATCGTACGTTGCATGCCCAATACCCCGGCACTGCTGCGCCAGGGCGTCAGCGGCCTGTTCGCCACGTCCCAAGTGTCCACCGCACAACGCCAGCAGGCCGAGGAGCTGCTGTCGGCTGTCGGCCTGGCACTGTGGCTGGACACCGAACAGCAACTGGACGCCGTCACCGCCGTCTCCGGCTCGGGCCCGGCGTACTTCTTCCTGCTGATCGAAGCCATGACCGCCGCCGGCGAGAAACTCGGCCTGCCCCGGGAAACCGCCGCTCAGCTGACCTTGCAGACAGCCCTCGGTGCCGCGCACATGGCGGTGTCCAGCGACGTCGATGCGGCCGAGCTGCGCCGCCGCGTGACCTCGCCGGCCGGCACCACCGACGCGGCCATCAAATCGTTCCAGGCCGGGGGCTTTGAAGCCCTGGTGGAAAAAGCACTCGGCGCCGCCGCGCACCGCTCGGCCGAAATGGCCGAACAACTGGGCCAATAAGGAGTCATTCATGATTGGATTGAACACTGCAGCGGTCTACGTGCTGCAAACCCTTGGCAGCCTGTACCTGCTGATCGTGCTGCTGCGCTTCGTGCTGCAACTGGTGCGCGCCAACTTCTACAACCCGCTGTGCCAGTTCATCGTCAAGGCCACCCAGCCGCTGCTCAAGCCGCTGCGTCGGATCATCCCCAGCCTGTTCGGCCTGGACATGTCGTCGCTGATCCTGGCGATCCTCGTGCAACTGGCGCTGATGGCCCTGACCCTGCTGCTGACCTACGGCACCATCGGCAACCCGCTGCAACTGCTGATCTGGTCGATCATTGGCGTGACCGCGCTGTTTCTGAAGATTTTCTTCTTCGCCCTGATCATCAGCGTGATCCTGTCGTGGGTCGCGCCGGGTAGCCATAATCCGGGCGCCGAACTGGTGAACCAGATCTGCGAGCCGGCCCTGGCGCCGTTCCGCCGCATCCTGCCGAACCTTGGCGGCCTGGATATTTCGCCGATCCTGGCGTTCATGGTGCTCAAGCTGATCGACATGCTGGTGATCAACAACCTGGCGGCGATGACCATGATGCCGAAAATCCTGCGCCTGCTGATCTGACCAGATGAGCTACTTTCGCTGGGACGGCGACGACCTGATCCTGGAGTGTCACCTGCAACCGGCAGCCCGCAGCGATGATTTCGCCGGGCTGCACGGTGACCGCCTGAAAATCCGCCTCACCGCCCCGCCGGTCGAGGGCAAGGCCAACGCGTACCTGATGGCGTTCCTGGCCAAGGCATTTGGCGTGTCCAAGAGCCAGGTCAGCCTGGTCAGCGGCGAATTGAACCGGCAGAAACGGGTGCGCATCCATTCGCCGAAGAAGCTGCCGGAGTTGCCGGGCCTCGTCAGGCCAACCTGATCCGGCTTGGATCGGGGGCCTGGTTAACCCTGTGGCGAGGGAGCTTGCTCCCGCTAGGTGGCACCTGAGCTGCCGGAGGCTGCGATCTTTTGATCTTGATCTGTTGTGCGTTCGCTCACGACACAATTGCCTGGGGAAAGATCGCAGCCTCGTTGCACTCGACAGCTCCTACAGGGCCGCTTCGCGCCCCAGCGGGAGCAAGCTCCCTCACCACAAAAACAACGGCGGACAATCAGCGGCGCCTTTGCTTGCCGCCTGCCACAGCGGTCTTTAGACTTACGCCTCATTTCAACGCGAGCAGGGTCGATGCCAGCTGCCTTTCCCCCCGATTCCGTTGGTCTGGTGACGCCGCAAATGGCGCATTTCAGCGAGCCCCTGGCCCTGGCCTGCGGCCGTTCGTTGCCAGCCTATGACCTGATCTACGAAACCTACGGCACCCTCAATGCCACGGCGAGCAATGCCGTGCTGATTTGCCACGCCTTGTCGGGGCATCACCACGCCGCCGGCTACCACAGCATCGACGACCGCAAGCCCGGCTGGTGGGACAGCTGCATCGGCCCGGGCAAGCCCATCGACACCAGCAAATTCTTTGTGGTCAGCCTGAACAACCTGGGCGGCTGCAATGGCTCTACCGGCCCCAGCAGCCTCAACCCGGACACTGGCAAACCTTTCGGCGCCGATTTCCCGGTGCTGACCGTGGAAGACTGGGTCCATAGCCAGGCACGCCTGGCTGACCGACTCGGTATCGGCCAGTGGGCAGCCGTGATCGGCGGCAGCCTGGGGGGCATGCAAGCCCTGCAGTGGACCATCACCTACCCGGACCGCGTGCGTCACTGCCTGGCAATCGCCTCGGCGCCCAAGCTGTCGGCGCAGAACATCGCCTTCAACGAAGTGGCGCGCCAAGCGATCCTCACCGACCCGGAATTCCATGGAGGTTCATTCCAGGAACACGGCGTGATCCCCAAGCGCGGGCTGATGCTGGCGCGGATGGTTGGTCACATCACCTACCTGTCCGACGACTCCATGGGCGAGAAATTCGGCCGAGGCCTCAAGAGCGAAAAGCTCAACTACGACTTCCACAGTGTCGAGTTCCAGGTCGAGAGCTACCTGCGTTATCAGGGTGAAGAGTTCTCCGGGCGTTTCGACGCCAACACGTACCTGTTGATGACCAAAGCACTGGACTACTTCGATCCGGCGGCGAACTTCGACGATAACCTGGCGAAAACCTTCGCCAATGCCACCGCCAAGTTCTGCGTGATGTCGTTCACCACCGACTGGCGTTTCTCCCCGGCGCGTTCACGGGAGCTGGTCGACGCGCTGATGGCCGCGCGCAAGGACGTCTGCTACCTGGAAATCGACGCGCCCCAGGGTCACGACGCCTTTTTGATCCCGATCCCGCGCTACCTGCAGGCGTTCGGCAACTACATGAACCGTATAACGCTGTGAGGACGCCATGAGAGCCGATCTGGACATCATCCAGGAATGGATCCCCGCCGGCAGCCGCGTGCTCGACCTGGGCTGCGGCAACGGTGAACTGCTGAGCTGGCTGCGAGACAACAAGCAGGTCAGCGGCTACGGCCTGGAAAACGACCCGGACAACATTGCCGAGTGCGTCGCCAAGGGCATCAACGTCATCGAGCAGGACCTGGACAAGGGCCTGGGCAACTTCGCCAGCAACAGCTTCGACATTGTGGTCATGACCCAGGCGCTGCAAGCGGTGCACTACCCGGACAAGATCCTCGACGAAATGCTGCGGGTCGGACGCCAGTGCATCATCACCTTCCCCAACTTCGGCCACTGGCGTTGCCGCTGGTACCTGGCGAGCAAGGGGCGCATGCCGGTTTCGGAGTTCTTGCCCTACACCTGGTACAACACGCCGAACATCCACTTCTGCACCTTTGAGGATTTCGAAGCGCTGTGCCGCGAGCGTGAAGCCAAGGTCATCGATCGCCTGGCCGTAGACCAACAGCACCGCCACGGGTGGGCCAGTAAGCTATGGCCTAATCTGTTAGGTGAGATAGGCATCTATCGGGTCAGCAGCCCAGGCCTTACCGATCATCAGGTCGCGGTGTAAGCCCCGGCCTTACCCAGGAGCACGACATGAAACGTCTAGCGTTATTTCTCTTCACCGCTTGCCTGAGCGTTGGCGCCATGGCCGCCGACGCTATCAAGAGCGAGCGCATGGAAAAATTCGGTGATATCACCGTGCACTACAACACGTTCAATTCCACCTTCCTGACCCCGGAAATCGCCAAGGGCGCCGAGCTGATTCGCAGCAAGCAACAGGGCGTGATCAATGTTTCGGTGATCAAGGATGGCAAACCTCTGATGGCCCAGGTCAGCGGCACGGTGAAAGACCTCACCAGCCAGAGCATCCCACTGCAATTCAAGCAGGTGACCGAGCAAGGCGCGATCTACTACATCGCCCAGTACCCGGTGCCCCAGCAGGAAACCCGCACCTTCGAGATCAAGGTGCAGACTGACGGCAAGATCAACACCATCAACTTCAACCAGGAACTGTTCCCGGGCCAATGATCAATTTCACCCAACTCGTACTGGCCAGCCACAACGCCGGCAAACTCAAGGAACTGCAAGCCATGCTCGGCGGGTCGGTGCAGTTGCGCTCGATTGGCGAGTTCAGCCAGGTGGAGCCGGAAGAGACCGGCCTGTCGTTTGTCGAGAACGCCATCCTCAAGGCCCGCAATGCCGCGCGCATCTCGGGCCTGCCAGCGCTGGCCGACGATTCCGGGCTGGCCGTGGACTTCCTGGGCGGCGCGCCGGGGATTTACTCGGCCCGCTACGCCGACGGCAAAGGTGACGCCGCGAACAACGCCAAGCTGCTCGACGTCCTCACGGACGTGCCCGAAGCCGAGCGCAGCGCGCAGTTCGTGTGCGTGCTGGCCCTGGTACGCCATGCTGATGATCCGTTGCCGATCCTCTGCGAAGGCCTGTGGCACGGGCGCATTCTCACCGAAGCCAGCGGCGAGCACGGTTTTGGCTATGACCCGTTGTTCTGGGTGCCGGAACGCAATTGCTCCAGCGCCGAGCTGGGCCCCGTGGAAAAGAACCAACTGAGCCACCGCGCCCGCGCCATGGCCCTGCTGCGTCAACGCCTGGGCCTGCAATGATCGATGACGCTCCCGCACCGCTGATTCATGGCGGTGTACAAACGCCCCGGGCGCCGCTGCCAGTGCTGCCGCCCCTGGCGTTGTACGTCCACATCCCATGGTGCGTGCGCAAATGCCCGTATTGCGACTTCAACTCCCACACCGCCAGCCCGCAGTTGCCGGAAGAGGAATATGTCGACGCTTTACTGGCCGACCTCGACCAGGATTTGCACGCGGTCTATGGTCGCCCGTTGAGCTCGATATTTTTCGGTGGCGGCACCCCAAGCCTGTTCAGCGCCCGGGCCCTGGGGCGGTTGCTCAAAGGGGTGGAAGCGCGGATACCGTTCGCCCAGGACATTGAAATCACCCTGGAAGCCAACCCCGGCACCTTCGAGCAAGAGAAATTCGTCGCTTACCGGGCCTTGGGCATCAATCGCCTGTCCATCGGTATCCAGAGCTTCCAGCAGGCCAAGCTCGAGGCCCTGGGCCGGATCCACAACGGCGACGAGGCGGTGCGCGCCGCAGGCATGGCCCGGCAGGCCGGTTTCGACAATTTCAACCTGGACCTGATGCACGGGCTGCCCGACCAGTCCCTGAAAGACGCCTTGAGCGACCTGCGCCAGGCCATCGCCTTGAAACCGACCCATTTGTCCTGGTACCAGCTGACGCTGGAGCCAAACACGGTGTTCTGGAACCAGCCGCCGACATTGCCGGAAGACGACACCCTGTGGGACATCCAGGAAGCCGGGCAAGCCTTGCTGGCCGAACACGGCTACGCCCAATACGAAGTTTCGGCCTACGCCCAACCCGGACGGGCGGCGCGACATAATCTCAATTACTGGAGCTTTGGCGACTTCATCGGCATCGGTGCCGGCGCCCACGGCAAGCTCAGCCATCCCGACGGGCGCATCGTGCGCACCTGGAAAACCCGCCTGCCCAAGGACTATCTCAACCCGGCCAAAAGCTTCCAGGCCGGCGAGAAGACCCTGGCCAACGAAGAGCTGCCGTTCGAGTTCCTGATGAATGCCCTGCGCCTGACCGCAGGCGTGGAGGCGCGGCTGTACCCGGAGCGCACCGGGCTACCCCTGCAAAGCCTGGCCGAAGGCCGGCGCGAGGCCGAACAAAGCGGGTTGTTGCAGGTCGAACCGACACGTCTGGCGGCCACCGAGCGCGGACAGCTGTTTCTCAACGACTTGCTGCAGACATTTTTGAGCTAATTACCCAAACAAGGAAATCGAATGGATCTGGTACTCGACCTGCTCGCCACCGTGTCCCGCTGGAGCCGCAGCAACCTGTCAGAAATCTCCCTGGCATTGGTAGGCTGCCTGCTGGTGCTGTTTGGCGCCGATATCAAGGGCTGGGTCGAACAACGCCTGGGCAGCATCGCCGGTGCCTTGCGCGTCCCGCTGATCGCCCTGCTGTGCATGATCGGCAGCGGTGCGGCACTGATCTACGCCACGCCGTGGGTCGTTCGGGGCTTGAGCCAGTTCAACAACTACAGCCTGGCGCCGGTGTTGTTGGTGGTGCTGGTGTTGATTGGAGTGGTGGCGGATCGGCGCTGAGCTTCAATACGCCACAAAACGAAATGTGGGAGCAAAGCTTGCTCGCGATGCAAACAACTCGGGGTTCAAGTGGCTACCGAGGCGCTGCTATCGCGGGCAAGCCTTGCTCCCACAGAAGCTCAGTGCCCACATTGAGTACTGCGTGACGCTTAAGCCAACTTCTCGAACTTCAAATCCCAAACCCCATGCCCAAGGCGTTCGCCACGGCGTTCGAACTTGGTGATCGGCCGTTCGGCCGGGCGCGGTACGCACTTGCCATCTTCTGCAAGGTTGCGATAGCCCGGGGCGACGTTCATCACTTCCAGCATGTATTCGGCGTAGGGTTCCCAGTCGGTGGCCATGTGCAACACACCGCCGACCTTCAACTTGCTGCGCACCAACTCAGCGAACGACGCCTGGACGATACGGCGCTTG
This sequence comes from Pseudomonas sp. RL_5y_Pfl2_73, assembly GCF_963970515.1. Classification (NCBI taxonomy): domain Bacteria; kingdom Pseudomonadati; phylum Pseudomonadota; class Gammaproteobacteria; order Pseudomonadales; family Pseudomonadaceae; genus Pseudomonas; species Pseudomonas sp. RL_5y_Pfl2_73. The sequence goes on from NZ_CAXAPD010000004.1 coordinate 262,525, forward strand.
TGGTGGCGGCTTTTGTGCCAAGGGTCCGGGAAGAACAGCATCAGCCGATCGAGGCTGTTGTCGGCCACGCAGCGGTTGAGCACTTCGATGGCGTCGCAATCGTAGACCCGCAGGTTGCTCAGCCCTTGAGTCAGCACGCCGTTGAGCAGCGCACCGACGCCGGGACGGTGGACTTCCACACCGATGAAATCCTGCTCCGGCGAAGCCGTGGCCATTTCCAGCAACGAATGGCCCATGCCGAAGCCGATTTCCAGAGAGCGCGGGGCCGAGCGGCCGAAGACCTGGTCAAAATCCACCGGCGCATCGGCCAGCGGCAGGACAAACAGCGGCGCACCCAGCTCCAGGCCGCGCTGCTGGCCTTCAGTCATGCGCCCGGCGCGCATCACAAAACTCTTGATGCGGCGGTGTTGGCGCTCTTCGCCTTCTTCCGGCAGGACCGGCGTGTCGTTCGATTCAGTCATCAATGGCTCTTACTTGATCAGACCATCCAGCGGCGAGGAGGCGCTGGCGTAAAGTTTTTTCGGCATGCGGCCGGCCAGGTACGCCAGGCGACCGGCGACGATGGCGTGCTTCATGGCTTCGGCCATCAGGATCGGCTGCTGGGCGTGGGCGATGGCCGAGTTCATCAGCACCGCTTCGCAACCCAGCTCCATGGCGATGGTGGCGTCGGAAGCGGTACCGACACCGGCATCCACCAACACCGGGATCTTGGCTTCTTCCAGGATGATCTGCAGGTTGTACGGGTTGCAGATCCCCAGGCCTGTGCCGATCAGACCGGCCAGCGGCATGACCGCGATGCAGCCGATTTGCGCCAATTGACGGGCGATGATCGGGTCATCGCTGGTGTAGACCATCACGTCGAAGCCTTCCTTGACCAGGGTTTCAGCGGCCTTGAGGGTTTCGATCACGTTGGGGAACAGGGTTTTCTGGTCCGCCAGCACTTCCAGCTTCACCAGGTTGTGGCCGTCGAGCAGCTCACGGGCCAGGCGGCAGGTGCGCACGGCCTCGATGGCGTCGAAGCAACCGGCGGTGTTCGGCAGGATGGTGTAGCGGTCCGGCGGCAGGATATCCAGCAGGTTCGGTTCGCCCGGATTCTGGCCGATGTTGGTCCGGCGCACGGCGACGGTCACGATTTCGGCGCCCGAGGCCTCGATGGCCAGGCGGGTTTCTTCCATGTCGCGATATTTGCCGGTGCCTACCAGCAAACGCGACTGGTAGGTACGACCGGCCAGAACGAAGGGCTTGTCGCTACGAACGATGCTCATGGGAAATCCTCTGTTGGGGTGAGGTTCTTGCGAAATGCTTATTAGCCAACTGCTGTGAAAACGTCGCGTGCGAAGGAAAGACAAGGCAAAAACTGGCAAAGAAGCGGAGTTTACGGGTTGTAAATGAGCATTCCGAGCCTGTTTTTAATGCAGTATTTGCGAGCGCAGCGGTTTTCACAGGATTGGGGTCAACCGCCGCCGATGGCGTGGACCACTTCGACGCTGTCGCCATCGTTCAGCGTGGTTTCGGCGTGCTGGCTGCGCGGGACGATATCCAGATTGAGTTCCACCGCGACGCGGCGTCCAGTGAGCTCCAGACGGTTCAGCAGGGCCGCAACGGTTTCACCGTCGGGCAGATCAAGGGGGTCGCCGTTCAACTGAATGCGCATGCCGGATGCCGCCATCATTTTTAGGGGCTGGCATTCTAGCCCGATCAGTCTGGGCGACCCAAGCCATTCGTCATGAAATGGACCGCCCGGTCAGCCCAGCCGCCAGGCGGCACGTCCAGACCAATCCTGAAACAACTCCAGGGTTCAAACGCTCGTCCAAGCCTCCTATATTCGTTGCCTCGTGTCGAACCGCAGCAAAACCTGATCGAACACGCGTGAGAGGAGCCTGTGCCCAGCCTTCATCCAAAGCCGAGTATCCCCGCCATCGACGGCCTGCGCGCCGTTGCAGTCCTGAGCGTGATCGTCTTCCACGCCGACTTCCTGAGCGCCCTGCCCGGTGGGTTTACCGGCGTCGATATCTTCTTCGTCATCTCCGGCTACGTGATCAGCCGGTCGCTGTCCGCGCACGCCCACCTCAGCTTTCCAGCCTTCCTGATGGAGTTTTATCGCCGCCGGTGCCTGCGTATCGTCCCCGCACTGCTCTTGGTTCTTCTGGTTTGCAGCCTGCTTTCGACGATGTTCGTGCCCCAGGCCTGGCTCAGCATGCAGAATGACCGTACTGGGTTGGCCGCCTTCTTCGGCCTGAGCAATTTTGTGCTGGCCTGGAACACCGACACCTACTTCTCCCCGTCCACCCTGCTCAACCCCTATACCCACACCTGGACCTTGGCCGTGGAAGAGCAGTTCTACCTGGTCTTTCCATTCATCTGTTTCATCTGGTTGCGCTACCGACAATACAGCCGGCTCGCCTGGGCCCTGCTACCCCTGCTCACACTGGCATCGCTGGCGTTCAGCGCCCTGCAGACACGGGACAATCCACTCGAGGCGTTCTACCTGCTGCCCAGTCGATTCTGGGAACTGGCCGCTGGCGCGATCCTTTTCCAGTTGACGGCGACCGGACGCTTCACGCTGCATTCAACGGCCACAAGCCGGGCCGTGCTGCTCGCCGGCTTCGCGCTGGTCACCAGCGGACTGTTCCTCGCCGATAAAAACCAGTTCCCCTTCCCTTGGGCGCTGCTGACAGTTTGCGGCACCTTGCTGATCATCACCGCCCTGGCCCAGAAAACCGACGATCACTTCCTGCCCCTGCGCCTGCTGCAATCGGCGCCCGTCGTCTATATCGGCAGATTGTCCTACTCGCTGTATCTCTGGCACTGGCCGGTGCTGGTGTTCCTGCGCTGGACCACGGGCCTGGAGCAACTGACAGTACAGCTGGCCTACCCGCTGATCGTCATGGCGCTTGCCGCCGCGTCCTACCATTGGGTGGAGACACCCTTGCGCGACGGCCACTCGCTGTTCCAACGCCGCGCCTGGATCACGATTGCCTCTTGCCTGGCAGCCATCGGCCTGGGCTGGTCCGGCGCACGCTGGGTCAGCGAAAACCCCCAGGTCCTTTCACTGAGTCAGACCCGTGATACCTACACCTGGTTCTCCAGGCGACTGCCGCAACGCTCCGTCGACGAACCCGCCCAGAATCCGCCATTGCAGGGTCGCCAGCTGTTCGTGATCGGCGATTCGCATGCGGCCGCCTATCGCACCATGCTCAGCCTCGCCTCACGGCAACTCGGCTTCAGGGTTTGGGAATATGAACGCGGCGGCTGCACGGTGGTCAGCCTCATGGCGCCCGATCCGCAAGGTGCCTGCGCCCAGGCCCGGGAAAAGGCCCTGAGCGACATCGAGGCACGGGCAAAACCCGGTGACATTGTATTCCTCGCGTCGCGACGAATGCCGGAGCTGGCCGGACGCGACTGGGTTCGCAGCGAAGAGGATGCATTGGGGGAGGCCCTTTCCGAGCTGACGTCCGAACAGACTGAAGGCGCCCGGATCGCCGCCGAAGCGGTGCTGACACGCTTGATGGCCACCAAGGTGCGAGTACTGATCAATGCGCCCATGCCCCTGTTCAAGGCGCCGCCCTATCGCTGCTCGGACTGGTTCAACCGGATGAATCCGATCTGCACCCCCGGATTCACCATCGCGCGGGAACACATCGAACAACTGCGCACGACGCAGATGACCCTGCTCGATCATTTGACCGGGCAGTATCCAATGCTGCTTGTCTGGGACCCTCTCCCTCTGCTGTGCCCAGGCGCGACCTGTTCAGCCTACGACGACGATAAACCACTCTTCCGCGATGCCGACCACCTGAGTGGGCACGGTAACCGCATCCTTGCGCCGTCCTTCACACAAACGCTGCTCAATGGCTGGAAGAACGCCAGCTGACCGCCACCATCAATTCAGGCGCCAGGCGGTAAGCCCCAGGCACACCCAGCCGATCAGGAACGCCACACCGCCCAACGGCGTAATGATGCCCAGCTTGCTGATGCCCGTGAGGGTCAGCAGGTACAGGCTGCCGGAGAACAACAGGATGCCGACCACAAATGAAACCCCGGCCCAGGTCACGATGCGACCGGGAATGTGCGTGGCCAGCAGCGCAACACCCAGCAACGCCAAGGTGTGCACCAGTTGGTAGGTAACGCCGGTGTGGAAAATCGCCAGGTATTCGGTGCTCAGGCGGCCTTTCAGGCCATGGGCGGCAAACGCCCCCAGCGCCACGCCCGTGAAGCCGAAAAAAGCAGCCAGCATCAAAAAGCTACGCAGCATGAGAACTCCAGTCAGACTCGGTGGACAGGGTCTGTATAATGGCCCGCTCAACGGGTTCGGCCAAGCCATCTCTATGCTGCGTTTATTATATCGACGACTCCTTAAAGCCCTGCTCTGGTTCGCCGTTGGCAGCGTTGTGCTCGTGCTGTTATTTCGGGTGGTACCGCCGCCGTTCACGGCGCTGATGATCGAGCGCAAGGTTGAATCCTGGTTCGACGGCAAGCCCATCGACCTGCAACGCACCTGGCAGCCTTGGGACCAGATATCCGATAACCTGAAAGTCGCAGTGATCGCTGGCGAAGACCAGAAATTCCCCGAGCACTGGGGCTTCGACATCGGCGCGATCCAGGCCGCGTTCGCCCACAATGGACGTGGCGGTTCGATTCGCGGCGCCAGCACCCTCAGCCAGCAAGTGTCCAAGAACCTGTTCCTGTGGTCGGGGCGCAGCTGGCTGCGCAAGGGGCTGGAGGCCTGGTTCACCGCACTGATCGAAGTGTTCTGGCCCAAGCAGCGGATCCTCGAGGTGTACCTCAACAGCGTCGAGTGGGATGACGGTGTATTCGGGGCAGAAGCGGCAGCGCGACATCATTTTCGCGTAAGCGCCGACGCCTTGTCCCGGCAACAGGCCAGCCTGTTGGCGGCGGTGTTGCCCAACCCGCGGGTGCGGAGCGCCGGCCGGCCGAGCCCTTACGTACTGCGGCGGGCGAGTTGGATTCGCCAGCAGATGAGCCAGTTGGGGGGCGCCAGTTATTTGCTGGAACTCAACAATTCGCGGCGAGCGCCTTGGGCGCAATAACCAAGACACTGAAGACCCCTTGTGGGAGCCGGTTTGGCTTGCGAATGCGGCACACCAGATACATTGATGTGGACTGACACACCGCATTCGCGAGCAAGCCCGCTCCCACAGGTGGAGTGTCGGGTCCGAGAGTGAGCACAAACAAAAACGCCTCAATCATCACTGATTGAGGCGTTTTTATGACCGTTACCGCAGTCAGGCGGCGATCGACACCTTGAGCTTGTTCATCGCGCTCTTCTCAAGCTGGCGAATCCGCTCGGCCGACACGTTGTACTTCTGCGCTAGGTCGTGCAGCGTGGCTTTTTCCTCGGCCAGCCAGCGCTGGTAGAGAATGTCGCGACTGCGCTCGTCCAGCACTTCCAGTGCTTCGTGCAGGTTGGTGTTGGAGTTGTCGCTCCAGTCGGCGTCTTCCAGTTGACGCGCCGGGTCGTACCGGTGGTCTTCCAGGTAGTTGGCCGGCGATTGGAAAGCGCTGTCGTCGTCCGCTTCGGCGGCCGGGTCGAAGGCCATGTCATGGCCGGTCAGGCGGCTTTCCATCTCGCGCACTTCCCGAGGCTCTACGCCCAGGCTTTCGGCAACACGATGGACTTCTTCGTTGTTCAGCCAGGCCAGGCGTTTCTTCTGGCTGCGCAGATTGAAGAACAGCTTGCGCTGGGCCTTGGTGGTCGCGACTTTCACGATGCGCCAGTTGCGCAGGATGAACTCGTGGATTTCCGCCTTGATCCAGTGCACCGCAAACGACACCAGGCGCACGCCCATTTCCGGGTTGAAACGCTTGACCGCCTTCATCAGGCCGACGTTGCCTTCCTGGATCAGGTCAGCCTGGGCCAGCCCGTAGCCGGAATAGCTACGGGCGATATGTACGACAAAACGCAGGTGGGCGAGCACCATCTGCCGAGCCGCCTCAAGATCCTGCTCATAATAGAGACTCTCGGCCAGTTCACGCTCCTGCTCGGGGGTCAGCAATGGAATGCTGTTGACCGTGTGCACATAGGCCTCCAGGTTCGCACCCGGGACCAGAGCATAAGCAGGTTGCAAAGAAGTGGTCATACGAAAAAACCTCCAACTCACATAACTCGTGCAGTTCAGCACTGCGAAAATTGACCGAGAACCCTAAGACAAGTTCCCACAAAAACTGAAAGGTCAATACACGCAAAAAAACACTTATTTTGGCGCAAGCTCACGCAAGTGGCGTGCGACCGCAATCCATGCACCGATATAACCCAACAGCACCGCGCCAAGCAAGAGCGACAGACCGTCGGCGACTGGCACGCCGGCCAGCGAGAAATCACTGCCGTACAAACCGGCCAACCCTGTTACCGCATCGTCCAGCCAGTCCAGGCCGAACGCCAATACACCCCAGGACAGAATCCCGGCACCGAAGCCATACAGCGCGCCCATATAAAGAAAGGGCCTGCGTACATAACTGTCCGTACCGCCGACGAGTTTAATCACTTCTATCTCGGTGCGGCGGTTTTCAATATGAAGACGAATGGTATTGCCTATCACCAAAAGTAATGCAGAAACCAGCAGCACTGTCAGACCGAAGACAAACCGGTCGCCGAGCTTGAGGATCGCCGCAAGACGCTCGACCCAGACTAGATCAAGTTGCGCCTGCTGTACCTTCGGCAACTCGGAAAGTCTTTGTCTTAATGCTTCAAGGGTCGGCTTATCGACCTCATTCGGCGTCACCAGCACCACGCCAGGCAGCGGGTTTTCCGGCAGTTCCTTGAGGGCTTCGCCCAGGCCGGACTGCTGCTGGAATTCTTCCAGCGCCTGCTCGCGCCCAATGTATTCGGCATCGGCCACGCCCGGCATGGCCTTGATCTGCTCGCGCAACGCCTGGCCTTCGCCGGGGCTCGCGTCCATCTGCAGGTACAGGGATATCTGCGCCGCGCGCTGCCAGGAACCGCCCAGGCGCTCCACATTATTTAACAATAATGACAGCCCCATGGGCAGACTCAGGGCAACCGCCATCACCATGCAGGTAAAGAAGCTGCCGATGGGTTGCTTGCCCAGGCGCCGCAGGCTGTCCAGCAGGCTGGCGCGATGGCTTTCGATCCAGGCGCTCAGCAGCGTAGCGAAGTCCGGGCCGTCGTCATCGTCGCGTTTTTTCTTTTTCGGCTGCGGATCGGAGGCCTTCGGGGCCACGCGTTCGGCCACTTTCGGGCTGCGAGTAGCACTCATACGCCAGCCTCCCCGTCACCGATCAGGCGTCCACGCTGCAACGTGAGCATGCGGTGACGCATGCGCGCGATCAAGGCCAGGTCGTGACTGGCAATCAGCACACTGGTGCCCAAGCGGTTGATGTCTTCGAATACGCCCATGATTTCCGCCGCCAGACGCGGGTCGAGGTTACCGGTGGGTTCGTCCGCCAGCAGCAAGGCCGGGCGATGGACGATGGCGCGGGCAATGCCGACGCGCTGTTGCTGACCGGTGGACAGGTCGCCCGGATACAGGTCGGTCTTGTCCGACAGGGCCACACGCTCCAGGGCCGAGTCCACGCGCTTGACGATCTCGGCCTTGGACAACCCGAGTATCTGCAAAGGCAACGCCACGTTGTTGAACACCGTGCGATCGAACAGCAACTGGTGATTCTGGAACACCACGCCGATCTGCCGCCGCAGGTAGGGGATCTGGGCATTGCTGATGGTGCTCAGGTCCTGGCCGGCCAGCAGCAGTTTGCCGGTGGAGGGCCGCTCCATCGCCAACAGCAGGCGCAGCAAGGTACTTTTACCGGCGCCGGAATGGCCGGTGACAAACAGAAACTCGCCCCGACGGACCCGAAAGCTCAGCTCATGCAAGCCGACGTGACCGTTCGGATAGCGTTTACCGACCTGTTCGAAACGAATCATGAATGCTCCCGTTCGGCAAACAGTGCCTGGACAAAGGGCTCGGCTTCAAAAGTGCGCAGGTCGTCGATGCCTTCACCCACGCCGATATAGCGAATGGGCAGGCCGAACTGCTTGGCCAGGGCGAAAATCACCCCGCCCTTGGCGGTGCCGTCGAGCTTGGTCAGGGCCAGCCCGGTCAGTTCGACGGTCTGGTTGAATTGCTTGGCCTGGTTGATGGCGTTCTGGCCGGTACCGGCGTCCAGCACCAGCAGCACTTCGTGGGGAGCGTCGGCGTCGAGCTTGCCGATCACCCGGCGCACCTTCTTCAATTCTTCCATCAGGTTGTCTTTGGTGTGCAGGCGACCGGCCGTGTCGGCGATCAACACATCGATGCCACGCGCCTTGGCAGCCTGCACAGCATCGAAGATCACCGAAGCGGAATCGGCACCGGTGTGCTGGGCAATCACTGGGATCTTGTTACGTTCACCCCACACTTGCAGTTGTTCGACCGCGGCGGCGCGGAAGGTGTCACCCGCCGCCAGCATGACTTTCTTGCCTTCGAGTTGCAGCTTCTTGGCCAGCTTGCCAATGGTGGTGGTCTTGCCAGCGCCGTTGACGCCGACGACCAGGATCACGAACGGTTTGTTCTGCGAGGCAATCACCAGCGGTTTTTCCACCGGCTTGAGCAGGCTGGTCAGCTCGCCTTGCAGGGATTTGTACAGTGCATCGGCGTCGGTCAGCTGCTTGCGCGCGACCTTCTGGGTCAGGCTCTGGATGATCACCGAGGTGGCCTCGACACCGACGTCGGCGGTCAACAGGCGGGTCTCGATGTCTTCCAGCAATTCGTCGTCGATGACTTTCTTGCCCAGGAACAGGCTGGCCATGCCTTCGCCAATGCTGGCGCTGGTCTTGGACAGACCTTGCTTGAGGCGGGCGAAGAAGCCGACCTTGTTTTCCTCGGCGCTGCGAACGGGCTCGACGGGGGCGCTGGCTTCCAACAGGGCCGGTGCCGGCTCGGGTGCGGCAGGCGCAACGGCGACCGGCGGCTCAATGACCGCGTCGACGACGGGGGCCTCGACAACCTGCGTCGGCGCTGGAATCGGCGGGGTGATATGGGGCGTCGTGTCCTCGACCAGCGCGACCGGCTCTTCCGCCACCGGCAAGCTCAACCAGGGGGTTTGTTCGACGGGCGGGGTCAGCGGCGGCTCGGCCACCGGCTCAGCAACGGGCTCAGGCTCGACCGGTTGCAGCACCGGCTCGGCAATCGGCAGGACGATGGGCGCGGTTTCTTCGACCACGGCCTCGGCGGCGGGCTCCGGCTGTGGCTGTGGCTGTTCGACGACGGTTTCCTGCTGCTTCTTGCGCAGCCATCCGAACAGGCCTTTCTTCTCGCCAGCCGCAGCTGGGGTCTTCTTGTCGTCGTTGGAACCAAACATGGAGGACGGCTATCTCACGGTAGCGAAGCGCCACAAGGGCGCCTCGGTGATAAATATTCAATGCTGAACAGACTGCGTTTCATCCAGCTTGTTCACGCGCAACATTTTGTCGAGGCGTCCCAAGGACACCCCAAAGTCGATTTTTTCGAAGGACTGGTACGGCATCATCGGCGAAAACGCCGGGATCAACGAAAAAACCCGACGCTTCTCCGGGGAACCCAGACAACCCCGGGCCGATAAAAGGCCCGATAGGCGTGGCCGCCAGTAAAACGGACCGTTATCCTAGCACCCTCTCGCCCGCCGACGCTAAGACCTAGCGGGCAACCCAACAGGTTTAAACACGAATGAATGCTCTTGCCCGCCGCGCCGCAGGCCTGCTGCTCAGCACAGTTTGTCTGCCCTTTTCAGCCTTGGCTGCCGACCCACAACCCACCCACGAATTTACCCTCGACAATGGCCTCAAGGTCGTCGTGCGCGAAGACCATCGTGCGCCGGTGGTGGTCTCCCAGGTCTGGTACAAGGTTGGCTCCAGCTACGAAACGCCAGGCCAGACCGGTTTATCCCACGCCCTTGAGCACATGATGTTCAAGGGCAGTGAAAAAGTCGGTCCCGGCGAAGCGTCGCTGATCCTGCGCGACCTCGGTGCCGAAGAGAACGCCTTCACCAGCGATGACTTCACCGCCTATTACCAAGTACTGGCCCGCGACCGCCTGGGCGTGGCCTTCGAACTGGAAGCCGACCGCATGGCCAGCCTGCGCCTGCCGCCAGAGGAGTTCAGCCGCGAGATCGAGGTGATCAAGGAAGAGCGCCGCATGCGCACCGACGACAAGCCCATGTCCAAGGCCTACGAGCGCTTCAAGGCCATGGCTTACCCGGCCAGCGGCTACCATACGCCGACCATCGGCTGGATGGCCGACCTGGACCGGATGAGCGTCGAGGATCTGCGTCACTGGTACGAATCCTGGTACACCCCGAACAACGCGACCCTGGTGGTGGTCGGCGACGTGACGCCGGACGAGGTCAAATCCCTGGCCCAGCGCTATTTCGGCCCGATTGCCCGACGCGCGGTGCCGGTCGCGAAAATCCCCTTGGAGCTGGCCGAGCCCGGCGAGCGCCAGATCACCCTGCATGTGCAGACCCAACTGCCCAGCGTGATGCTGGCCTTCAATGTGCCCAGCATCGCCACCGCGACCGACAAGGCTTCGGTCAACGCACTGCGGCTGATCTCGGCCCTGTTGGACGGCGGCTACAGCGGCCGGATCCCGACCCAGCTGGAACGCGGCGAAGAGTTGGTGTCCGGCGGTTCGTCGAACTACGACGCCTTCACCCGCGGCGACACGCTGTTCACGCTGTCGGCAACGCCCAACACGCAGAAACACAAAACCATCGCCCAAGCCGAAGCCGGTCTGTGGCGCTTGCTTGAACAGTTGAAAACCACCGCGCCGACTGCCGAAGAGCTGGAACGCGTACGCGCCCAGGTCATCGCCGGCCTGGTCTATGAGCGCGACTCGATTACCAGCCAGGCCACCGCCATTGGCCAGTTGGAGACCGTCGGTTTGTCCTGGAAGCTGATGGACACCGAACTTGCTGAATTGCAAAGCGTGACCCCGCAAGATATCCAGAAGGCAGCCCAGCTGTATTTCACCCGCTCGCGCCTGAGCATTGCGCATGTCCTGCCCGAGGAGAAAGCTCATGAGTGAGCGCAAATCACGGCGCCCGCTGCTGATCGGCCTGGCGCTCATCACCCTGGCCGGCTCCCTGGCGTTCTATCTGTCGCCGACCACCGACGTCACCGCCAGTCAGGCGCTGGATAACGCCAAGTCCGGCAACAAGCTGCAATCGTTGGCGGAACTGGACGGTAAGGCCCCCAGCCGGCGCCAGCTCGACGTGCAGACCTGGAAAACCGCTGACGGCGCCAAGGTGTTGTTCGTCGAAGCCCGGGAGTTGCCAATGTTCGACCTGCGCCTGACCTTCGCCGCCGGCAGCAGCCAGGACGGCGACGCTCCCGGCCTCGCGCTGCTGACCAACGCCATGCTCAACGAAGGCGTGGCCGGCAAGGACGTCAGCGCCATTGCCCAAGGCTTCGAAAGCCTCGGTGCAGACTTCGGCAACGGCGCCTACCGGGACATGGCCGTGGCGTCGCTGCGCAGCCTCAGCGCAGCCGCCAAACGTGAGCCGGCGTTGAAGCTGTTCGCCGAAGTTGTCGGCAAACCGACCTTCCCTGCCGACTCCTTTGCCCGCATCAAGAACCAGATGCTCGCCGGTTTCGAATACCAGAAACAGAACCCAGGCAAACTGGCCGGCCTGGAACTGATGAAGCGCCTGTATGGCGATCATCCTTATGCCCACTCCAGCGACGGCACTGCCGACAGCATTCCACCGATCACCCTGGCCCAGGCCCGAGCTTTCCACGCCAAGGCCTACGCCGCCGGCAACGCAGTGATTGCGCTGGTGGGGGATTTGTCCCGCGCCGAAGCCGAAGCGGTGGCCAACCAGGTATCCGCCGCGCTGCCCAAAGGCCCAGCCCTGGCGAAAACGCCGCCACCGGTGGAGCCCAAAGCGAGTATCGGCCACATCGAATTCCCATCCAAACAGACCAACCTGATGCTCGCGCAACTGGGCATCGACCGCGACGATCCGGACTATGCCGCCGTGTCCCTGGGCAACCAGATCCTCGGCGGTGGCGGCTTCGGCACACGGCTGATGACCGAGGTGCGGGAAAAGCGCGGCCTGACCTACGGCGTGTACTCCGGTTTCACGGCGATGCAAGCCCGCGGCCCGTTCATGATCAACCTGCAGACCCGTGCACAGATGAGCGAAGGCACCTTGAAACTGGTGCAGGACGTGTTCGCCGACTACCTCAAGAACGGTCCCACCCAGAAAGAACTCGATGACGCCAAGCGTGAGTTGGCCGGCAGTTTCCCGCTGTCCACCGCCAGCAATGCCGACATCGTCGGCCAACTCGGCGCCATGGGTTTCTATGACTTGCCGCTGAGCTACCTGGAGGACTTCATGCGTCAGTCCCAGGAACTGACGGTCGAGCAGGTCAAGGCTGCGCTGAACAAGCACCTGAGCACCGACAAAATGGTCATCGTCACCGCCGGCCCAAGCGTGCCGCAAAAACCGCTGCCGCCCCCCACTGACAAACCTGCCGAGCAGCCGCTCGGGGTTCCGGAGCACTAATGGCCCGCCCATCGAATTCCAGCAAGAAACCCGTGCACAATGGTGTGAACCAGTTGCGCATCATCGGCGGCGAATGGCGCAGCCGACGCCTGAGCTTCCCGGATGCCCCGGGCCTGCGCCCCACTCCCGATCGCGTGCGCGAAACCCTGTTCAACTGGCTCGCACCCTACGTGGCGGGTGCCCGGGTGCTCGATCCGTTCGCCGGCAGCGGCGCGCTGTTTCTCGAGGCCCTGTCCCGTGGCGCCGCCATGGGGCAGGCGCTGGACGCCAGCAACCTGGCGGTCTCCAATCTGAAAGAACACTTGGGCACCCTGCGCTGCACCGTCGGCCAGGTGCAAACCGCCGACGCACTGCGCTACCTGGACAGCCAGCCGGCGACGCCTTTCGACCTGGTGTTCCTCGACCCACCTTTCAACCAGAACCTGTTGCCGACGGTCTGCGCCTTGCTCGAGGATCGTCAGTGGCTGGCCGAGGATGCCTGGGTCTACACTGAAAGCGAGACTGCCCCGTCCACCCTGGGCTTGCCGGGCAATTGGCGCTTGCATCGCGAGCAGAAATCCGGACGGGTGTATTACGCGTTGTGGCAGCGTTCGGCAAAGGACATTGACTGAACGGCTGACCAGTGCATCGAGAATAATAATGATGTCCGCCGCATCCGAACGTTTCGTCCCCGCCCCGGGCCTTGGCAACCCGCATTTGCAAACCTTATGGGGCCCGTTGTGGCGTCAGGCCACACACCTTGAGCGCCAGCGCGAACGCTTGTGGCTCGAAGACGGTGATTTTCTAGACCTTGACTGGCATGGCCCCCACAGCGCCAAGGCGCCATTGGTGCTGGTGCTGCACGGCCTGACCGGCTCTTCCAACTCGCCTTACGTGGCTGGGCTGCAACAGGCCCTTGGTCACCAGGGTTGGGCCAGTGCGGCCCTGAACTGGCGTGGCTGCTCGGGTGAGCCGAACCTGTTGCCCCGCAGCTACCACTCGGGCGTCAGCGAAGACCTGGCCGCCGCCATCACCCACTTGCGCGCCCGACGGCCTTTGGCGCCGCTGTTTGCGGTGGGTTATTCACTGGGCGGCAATGTGCTGCTCAAGCACCTGGGGGAAACCGGCCGCGACAGCCAGTTGCAAGGGGCAGTGGCGGTGTCGGTGCCGTTTCGCCTCGACCAGTGTGCCGATCGCATCGGCCAGGGATTCTCCAGGTTCTACCAGGCGCATTTCATGCGCAAGCTCGTGGCCTATGTGCGCAACAAGCAACGCCAGTTCCAGCACGACGGACGCCAAGAAGGCCTGGCGACCCTGGCGGCGCTTGGCCCGTTGGAAAACATGCGCACCTTCTGGGACTTTGACGGCCGGGTGACGGCGCCGCTGCACGGGTTCTCCGATGCCGCGGATTATTACCGCCGTGCCTCCAGCCGTTATTTCATGGCAGGCATCAGCACGCCGACCCTGGTCATCCAGGCTGCCGACGATCCTTTTGTGTTTCCTCACAGCCTGCCAGAACCGGGCGAATTATCCCCCTCGACCCGGATTGAACTGCACGCCCAGGGCGGGCATGTGGGGTTTGTCGACGGAACCCTGCGGTGCCCGGGGTATTACCTGGAGCGGCGGATTCCCGGTTGGCTGGCCAGCCTGGGGCCCGGCTGAGCGTGATGGTTCATGACCAACACACCCCCCTGTGTGGGCTTGCTCGCGAAAGCGGTGGGTCGGCGACATTGAAGTTGACTGACACACCGTCTTCGCGAGCAAGCCGGCACACATTGGTTCCGAGTGTTTGTTATTCGCCCTTCGCCACGCCCCGCTGGGGATCATTGATCCACTCACTCCACGAGCCGGCGTACAGCCGCCCCAACGGATAGCCTGCCAGGCACAAGGCAAACAGGTTATGACACGCCGTCACACCGGAGCCGCAATAGGCCACCAGGTCGGCGGGCGAGCGCTCGCCCAGTTTTTCGGCGAAGCGCTGCTTGAGCTGGTCGGCCGGCAAGAAGCGGCCATCGGCGCCCAGGTTGTCGCTGAACGCCGCGCACTGGGCGCCCGGAATATGCCCGGCCACTGGGTCGATCGGCTCGACTTCACCTTTGAAACGCGGCAACGCTCGGGCATCCAGCAGGGTCATGTCCGATTGGCCGAGGCGTTGTTGCAGCGCTTGGGCGCTGAGCACCAAGCTCGCATCCGGTGCCCCGCTGAAGGTCCCGCGACTGTTCTGCGGCGGATCCAGGCTCAAGGGCAAGCCGGCGGCATGCCAGGCCTTGAGTCCACCGTCGAGGATGTACACGCCATCGCGCTTGCCCAGCCAGGCCAGCAACCACCAGGCCCGCGCGGCATAGGCGCCGGGACCGTCGTCGTACAGCACAACATCGCTGTCGTTATCGATCCCCCAGGCCTTGAGGCGCTCGATCAACGCCTCGGGCTCCGGCAGCGGATGACGCCCGGTCACACCTTTGGTCACCGCCCCGCTCAGGTCGCGCTCAAGGTCCGCGAACGATGCGCCGGCGATGTGGCCCTCGGCATAACTGCGCTGACCGTAATCCGGGTCTTCCAGGGCAAAACGGCAATCGAGGATGACCACCCCGGGCTGTGCCCGCCGCTCTTCGAGGGCTTGAGGGCTGATGAGTTGCGCAATGGGCATGGTGAACTCCTGTGGCTAAGTCGGGGGTCGGTCCTACTGCCCTTCCTCCAGGGTCTGGGCCAGGGGGACGTAATACTCTTTGAACAATGCATCCACCTCTTCGCGGGCCTGATCGGTCACAAAACCGGCCTCCAACACCAGTACCTGATACACGCCACGCTTGATGGCCTGCTCGCTCAGGTGGCTGAAGTTTTCCCGCGTGGTGCACAGGAACCGCACCCAGGACGTGAGGATGATCCAGGCATTGAGCGTCAGGGACTCGATCTGCACCCGGTCCATCTTCAGGATGCCGGCGGCAACAAAGCCCTCATAAATAGCAGTGCCATGAATCAGGCTGCGCTGGGAAAAACGTCGATAGCGCGCCGCAAGGTCCGGATCGCTGTCGAGCAGATGCTCCAGGTCCCGGTGCAGAAAACGGTAGCGCCACATGGCCGCCAACAGCTCCTGCAAATAGAAGCGCTTATCCTCCACCGTAGCCGCACGGCCCTGGGGCGGGCGCAAGAAGCTGTCCACCAGGTTTTCATACTCACTGAACAACACGGCGATGATCGCCTGCTTGTTGGGGAAGTGGTAATAGAGGTTGCCTGGGGACATGTCCATGTGGGCGGCAATGTGGTTGGTGCTGACGCTGCGCTCGCCTTGCTGGTTGAACAGCTCGAGGCTGTTTTGCACGATGCGCTCGCTGGTTTTCATTCGTGGGGCCATGGTTTGGGCTTTAATTCGACGAAGGCATTGATCGGCATCTTACGACCTATCGGTCACAGGAAAAACCCATCGCCGTTACGGATGCCATTGACTTTATAGAGTATAAGCTCTAAAAAAACACCCACTCTAATAATGTCCGGTGCCCGACGATGCCTGCCGACGTTGCCTATCTGCACGAGTCTCAACAACAACTGAACGAGCTGCGGTCGCTCTTCGATGCTCAGCGCCAGGCCTACGCCGTCCATCCGATGCCACCGGCCGAACAACGCCGACAATGGCTCAAGGCACTGCGCGAGGTATTGAGCAACGAACGACAAGCCTTGATCGACGCCATCAGCCAGGATTTCAGCCACCGCAGCGGCGACGAAACACTGCTGGCCGAGTTGATGCCGAGCCTGCACGGTATCCATTATGCCAGCCGACATCTCCAGGGCTGGATGAAACCCTCCCGGCGCAAGGTGGGCATGGCCTTCCAGCCGGCATCGGCCAAAGTGGTGTACCAACCGTTGGGCGTGGTCGGGGTCATCGTGCCGTGGAACTACCCGTTGTTCCTGGCCATCGGGCCGCTGACGGGAGCGCTGGCGGCGGGCAACCGGGTGATGCTCAAGCTCAGCGAAGCGACACCGGCCACCGGCCTGCTGCTCAAGCAACTGCTGGCCCGGGTCTTTCCCCAGGACCTGGTGTGCGTGGTGCTTGGCGAGGCGGAGGTCGGCATGGCGTTTTCCAAGCTGCCCTTCGATCACTTGCTGTTCACCGGCGCCACCAGCATCGGCAGACATGTCATGCGTGCCGCTGCCGAAAACCTGACCCCGGTCACTCTTGAGCTGGGTGGAAAGTCGCCGGCCATCGTGTCGACCGATGTGCCGCTCAAGGACGCCGCCGAACGCATCGCTTTCGGCAAGAGCCTGAATGCCGGGCAAACCTGTGTCGCCCCGGACTACGTGCTGGTACCGCAGAACCGCGTCGGAGAGTTCGTGGAGGCCTATCGCGAGGCGATTCGCGGGTTTTATCCGACCCTGACGGACAACCCGGACTACACCGCCGTGATCAACGAACGACAGCTGTCGCGGCTCAACGGCTACATCAGCGACGCCACCAGCAAGGGCGCGTTGCTGATCGCGTTGTTCGAGCACGGCCAAGGCCGTCGCATGGCCCATAGCCTGCTGCTCAACGTCAACGATGAGATGACCGTCATGCAGGACGAGATCTTCGGCCCGTTATTGCCCATCGTGCCCTATGAGCATCTGGACCAGGCGTTTGCCTACATCAATCAGCGACCCCGCCCCCTGGCGCTCTACTACTTTGGCTACAACAAGGCCGAACAGAATCGCGTGCTCCACGAAACCCATTCCGGCGGCGTCTGCTTGAACGACACGCTGCTGCACGTCGCCCAGGATGACTTGCCGTTTGGCGGCATCGGGCCCTCGGGAATGGGGCATTACCACGGGCATGAGGGCTTCCTGACCTTCAGCAAGGCCAAGGGCGTGCTGACCAAACAGCGGTTCAACGCAGCGAAGCTGATTTACCCCCCTTACGGCAAACCTTTGCAGAAACTGATCCAGAAGCTGTTTGTCCGCTGACACGTCTCTTCCCGGGTAATCACAATAATGAACCCAAGCCTCACCGATACACCCGCGCTGTCCCGGCGCGGCCTGCTGAAGTTCGGCCTCGGCGCCAGCGCCTTCCTGGCCACCGTCGGTGTGGGCGCCAGCCTGAGCGGTTGCTCGCCAAGCCAAGCGGCCAACGGCCTGGCGGCCCTGCGCGACAGCGACCTGCCATTTTTACGCAGCGTCATCCCTGTGATGCTCGACGGCGCAGTGGCCGTCGGACAGATCCCCGCCGCCACCGACGCGACCCTGCAAAGCCTGGACAGCAGCCTGGCCCACCTGTCCCCCGCCATGCTCAAGCTCACGCGTCAGCTGTTCGACGTGCTCACGCTGGGCATTACCCGCGGGCCACTGACCGGCGTCTGGGGCTCGTGGGAAAACGCCAACGCCGATGACATCTGCCAGTTCCTCGGACGGTGGGAAAACAGTTCGCTGGACCTGCTGCGACAAGGCCATAGCTCGTTGCTGCAACTGGTGATGATGGCCTGGTACAACCGGCCCGAGGCCTGGGCGCATTGCGGGTATCCAGGGCCGCCAACGGTCTGAAAACCAAGTTAAACCCAGTGGGAGCGAGCAGGCTCGCTCCCACTGGGTTCCTCTTCATCGACATAACAATAAGAGAGTCCTGAACATGCCCGTACCCGATCCCTTCCGCGAAGGCCTGGCCCGCGGCTGGACCACCTACAACGGCGCGCAACTGACCCAGGACCTGACCTTGGAAGCGGACGTGGCCATCGTCGGCAGCGGTGCTGGCGGCGGCACCACGGCAGAAATTCTCAGCGCTGCTGGCTACCGCGTGTTGCTGATCGAGGAAGGTCCGCTCAAGACCAGTCATGACTTCACGCTGCTCGAAGACCAAGCCTATAGCAGCCTGTATCAGGAAGGCCTCGGGCGCATGAGCAAGGACGGCGCCATCACCATTCTCCAGGGCCGGGCTGTCGGTGGCACGACGCTGATCAATTGGACCTCCAGCTTCCGCACGCCCGACCAGACCCTCGACCACTGGGCCGCCGAGCACAACGTCAAGGGACACGGCCGCGCTGAAATGGCCCCCTGGTTTGCGCAGATGGAACAACGCCTGGGCGTGGCGCCGTGGTTGATTCCGCCCAATGCCAACAACGATGTGATCCGCAAAGGTTGTGAACAATTGGGCTATGCCTGGCACGTCATCCCGCGCAACGTACGCGGCTGCTGGAACCTGGGCTATTGCGGCATGGGCTGCCCGACCAACGCCAAGCAGTCGATGCTGGTCACCACCATCCCGGCCACACTGGACAAGGGCGGAGCGCTGCTTTACCTGGCGCGGGCCGAGCGTCTGACGATCAAAAACGATGCCGTCATCGGCCTCGAGTGCCACGCCATGGACGAACGTTGCGTGGCGCCGACCGGGCGGCGCATCACCGTCAAGGCGCGGCATTACGTGCTGGCGGGCGGCGGCATCAATAGCCCCGGATTGCTGCTGCACTCCGATGCGCCAGACCCGCATGAACGCGTGGGCAAGCGCACCTTCCTGCACTTGGTGAACATGTCCGCCGGGCAGTTCGACGAGGTCATCAACCCGTTCTACGGCGCACCGCAATCGATTTACTCCGATCACTTCCAATGGCAGGACGGAACCACCGGCAAAATGTCCTACAAGCTCGAGGTCCCGCCCTTGCACCCGGCCCTGGCCGCGACGCTATTGGGCGGGTTCGGCCCCGAGAACGCTTTGCACATGTCCCGGCTGCCCCATACCCACGCCATGCTGGCGCTGTTGCGCGACGGTTTTCATCCAGACAGCCCCGGCGGCAGCGTCCAATTGCGCAGCGACGGCACGCCCGTGCTCGATTATCCCGTGACTCCGTATGCCTGGGATGGCTTGCGCCGGGCCTTCCACAGCATGGCCGAGATCCAGTTTGCTGGCGGCGCCAAGGCGGTCATGCCCTTGCACAGCGATGCCCGCTACGTAAAGACTCTGGCTGAAGCCCGCACACTGATCGACGGACTTGACCTGGCTTTGTACCGCACACGCCTGGGCAGCGCCCACGTGATGGGCGGTTGCGCCATGGGTGAAGACCCAAAAACCGCCGTCGCCGACAGCCTTGGCCGCCATCACCAACTGGGCAACCTGTCGATCCATGACGGCTCGCTGTTCCCCACCAGCATCGGCGCCAACCCGCAATTATCGGTGTACGGGCTGACCGCGCAATTGGCGACAGCCCTGGCCGAACGCCTGAAAAACCCATGAATAGCCGGATTATTCGCACCGTCTATAGTGCTTTCTTACGCAACAGCCGACTTGGCCGACCGAGAAGGCTGCGATACCATCCGACTCCCCAACGGACTCCCGCCAGGACGACGCGATGAACCGAGTGTTGTACCCAGGTACCTTCGACCCTATTACCAAGGGCCATGGCGATCTGGTCGAACGCGCCGCGCGCCTGTTCGACCATGTGATCATTGCCGTTGCCGCCAGCCCGAAGAAAAACCCGCTGTTCCCGCTGGAACAACGTGTGGAACTGGCCCGCGAGGTCACCAAGCACCTGCCCAACGTGGAAGTGGTCGGTTTCTCGACGCTTTTGGCGCACTTTGCCAAGGAAAAGAACGCCAATGTGTTCCTGCGCGGCCTGCGGGCGGTCTCGGACTTCGAGTACGAGTTCCAATTGGCCAACATGAACCGCCAATTGGCACCGGACGTCGAGAGCCTGTTCCTGACGCCGTCGGAGCGTTATTCCTTCATTTCCTCGACCCTGGTACGGGAAATCGCCGCCTTGGGCGGTGATATCACCCAGTTCGTCCACCCGGCCGTGGCCGATGCGCTGACCCTGCGCTTCAAGAAATAACCTGCGGACTGCGACTCGCTTCGCAGCCCGGCGCAGCGCAGTCCATCGCGCCCGCGTGCACTGCGCTCGCCAATGCGGCACAATTGCGCCCATACGTTTTCAGATGCCCGGGCCCAACGCCCCGGCAGGAGCCTGCATGTCCCTGATCATCACCGACGACTGCATCAATTGCGACGTCTGCGAACCCGAATGCCCGAACGAGGCCATTTCCCAAGGCGAAGAGATCTACGTCATCGACCCGAACTTGTGCACCCAGTGCGTCGGCCATTACGACGAACCCCAGTGCCAGCAGGTCTGCCCGGTGGATTGCATCCCTCTGGACGAGGCTCATCCGGAAACTGAAGAACAGCTGATGGCGAAATATCGCAAGATTACTGGCAAGGCTTGAGCCAGGTGCTTTTGTAGCGTCTTTGCCGGCTTCTTCGCGAGCAAGCCCGCTCCCACAAGAATCGACCGTGTTCACTTTGTGGGAGCGGGCTTGCTCGCGAAGAGGCCCTCAGCCACCACCCAGATGTAACTATTGACCTTCACTCCTGCCGCTCAAACCCCTCCCCAATACACCCCAGGCACCGCACAAACGTGGCCTTCGCCGGGTCCACCACCAGCGCCTTGCCCGCATCGCCTACCCCGCCGCCCAGCGCGGTAAAGGGCAACGACACCACGAATGCTCCGGCGCCAATCACTGTGGCGGCGAGCAGCAGCGGACGGGCAATCAGCAGATCGCCGATCATGGCGAAGGCCGGTGGGTTCTGGATGGTGTAGCGCGGATCGCCGCTGCCGTCGCTTGCCAGGGCAGGCAAACCGACACTCAGCAGGAGCGCTAGAACGACAGGTCGAAGCAGTTTCATCGGGCGATCCTTCAGCTAAATCGGTATGACTACTGACTATAGACCGTAGGACCGATCAGCTCTGGCAGCGCGGACACCAGACGCTCGCACGCTGGCCCAGGCGGATTTCCCGCAGACCCGTGCCACACACTTTGCACAGCTCCCCGCCCCGGCCGTAGACGAACAGTTCCTGCTGGAAATAGCCGGGCAGGCCATCCCCGCCGATAAAGTCCCGCAGCGTGGTGCCACCGCGCTCGATGGCATGGACGAGGATGCGCTTGATCTCGATCGCCAGCTTCAGGTAACGCGCCCGGGAAATGCCTCCGGCGGCCCGGCGCGGGTCGATCCCGGCGGCGAACAGGGCCTCGGTCGCGTAGATATTGCCCACCCCCACCACCACCGCGTTGTCCATGATGAACGGCTTGACCGCCATGGACCGCCCTCGCGAAAGCTGGAACAACCGTTCGCCATCGAACAGGTCGGTCAACGGCTCGGGACCAAGGCGAATCAACAGCTCGTGATTGAACGGGTCCAGGCTCCAGAGCATCGCACCAAACCGTCGAGGGTCGGTGTAGCGCAAAGCCAGGCCGGACTCCAGCTCGATGTCCACGTGCTCGTGCTTGGCGGCAGGCATGCCGACCTCCACCAAGCGCAGATTGCCGGACATGCCCAGGTGGCTGATCAACGTGCCGACCTCGGCATTGATCAACAGGTACTTGGCCCGCCGATCCACTTGCACGATGCGCTGGCCCGAAAGCCGAACGTCGAGATCTTCCGGGATCGGCCAGCGCAGGCGGCGGTCGCGGACCACCACGCGACTGACCCGCTGGCCTTCAAGGTGAGGCGCGATTCCGCGACGGGTGGTTTCGACTTCAGGCAGTTCTGGCATGAGGCTCTCGAGTCAGGCGAAGCACCGCACTCAACGATTGGCGAGGTCGCGAATTTCCTGTTTCTGGGTCTGGAAGTCGTATTCCGACAAACCGATGTAATCGAGCACAAGCCTGCCGACGCAATTCCACTCGTGGTCTTCGGTCTGATTGCCGAGCACCCGGTGGGACGCACAGATGTTCTCGGACATTTTCAGGATCGCCAGCAGGTTCTTCAGCGGGCTGTTGTTGCGTGAAGACTCGTCGCTGAAGATCGCCAGGGCATTGTGGTGGTTGGCGATGGCCTGGCTGACGTGATCCGGCAGGCGCCAGGATTTGGAGGTGTAGTAACCGACCACGGCATGGTTGGTGTTGAACACGCGGTTCTCGGTGTCCACCACCCGACACTCGGCGCTGGCATTGGCATAGGCCTCTTCCAGCACGCCCATGTAGTTGGGGAACTGCTTGAGCATCAACGGCACGCCGCAGTCGTGGAACAACCCCAGCGCATAGGCTTCGTCACCGTTCTCCAGGCCGACGCGCTTGGCCAGGGTCAGGCAGGTCATCGCCACATCCTGGGCGGTATCCCAGAAGCGGTTCAGAGTGACGATGGCGTCGTCGTGCAGCTCGCCCTTGATCGACTGCGCATTGATCAGGTTGATGATCGAACGGCTGCCCAGCAGGTTCACCGCGCGCTGGATCGAGGTGATCTTGTTGCGCAGGCCGTAGTACGGCGAGTTGACGATCTTGAGCAAGGCCCCGGAGAGACCAGGATCTTGGGAGATCAGCTTGGCGATGGCCTCCAGGTCCGGGTCGGGCATGTACTGCTCCATCTGCAGGTCCACCATGATCTGCGGCTGGGGTGGCACGCTGATGCCTTGCAAGGACTGTTGGATCTGTTCGGCGGAAAGCTCTTTGGACATGAGTACACACTCCGGGTCAGGCGCAGATTCTAACCCTTAAAGATGGATCCGATACACCGCCGGGTAGATCGACGGAACTTTCCTTCAGGCATCGGCTTCGGACTTTACAGGGCCGACAGTCAAGCCTGCATAAAGGCTTGAGTCGGCAGCCCAGCCACTCAGCTTTAGGAGATTTTTCATGCCTGGCTCCCTGAACAACAAACGTGTCGCCATCCTCGTGACCGACGGTTTTGAACAGGCCGAACTGACCGCCCCCCAACAGGCCCTGGAACAGGCCGGCGTCAAGGTGGACATCGTTTCGGCCCGCGAAGGCCAGGTCAAAGGTTGGAACCATGACCAGCCGGCCGACGACTTCCGGATCGACCTGACGTTCAAGGCCGCCAATGTCGAGCAGTACGACGCCGTGGTGTTGCCCGGTGGCGTGCAGAACTCCGACACCATCCGCATCGACGCCGATGCCCAGAAACTGGTCAAGGGCTTCGAGGCGGCGGGCAAGACCATTGCGGTGATTTGCCATGGTGGCTGGCTGCTGGTGTCGAGCGGGCTGGTCAAGGGCAAGACCATGACCAGCTACAAAAGCCTCAAGGATGACCTGGTCAACGCCGGCGCGAACTGGGTCGATAAGGAAGTGGTCAAGGACGGCACGTTGATCAGCAGCCGCCAGCCCGACGACATCCCGGCGTTCAACCGCGAGTTGATCAGCGCGTTGTCCGCCTGAGCCTGCTGCGCTCTGTAGGAGCTGGCGAAGCCTGCGACCTTTTGATCTTGATCTTGATCTTTCGCTTACGATTCAAGTGTCTGGGGCAAGATCGCAGCCTCGTTTCACTCGACAGCTCCTACATAGCTTCTACATAGCTTCTACATAGCTCCTACATAGCTTCTACATAGCTCCTACATAGCTTCTACGGCTAAGCGAGTGTGCTTGCTCACCGCATGTCCACCGCAAGCCCCGCCAGGGTTGCAACACGGTATACTCCCGCTCTTTTTTCCGGAGCGACGTCATGTCCCTGCCTAGCCTGCGCCTCAAAGCCAATGCCGACCGTCGCCTGCGCGCCGGCCACCTGTGGGTCTACAGTAACGAAATCGACGTAGCCGCCACCCCGCTGCACGGCTTCAAGGCCGGCGACCAGGCCATCCTCGAAGCCGCCGGCGGCAAGCCGCTGGGCATCGTTGCGATGAGCCCCAACAACCTGATCTGCGCCCGGCTGCTGTCCCGTGACGTGAAGCTGGCGCTGGACAAGTCCCTGCTGGTGCATCGCCTCAACGTGGCGCTGTCCCTGCGCGAGCGGCTGTTCGACAAGCCGTTCTATCGCCTGGTCTACGGTGACTCCGACCTGTTGCCAGGCCTGGTGGTCGACCGTTTCGGCGACATCCTGGTGGTGCAGATCGCCTCTGCCACCATGGAAGCCCACAAGGACGACGTGATCGCGGCCCTGACCCAGGTGCTCAAGCCCAGCGGCATCCTGTTCAAGAACGACTCCGCGGCCCGTGACGCCGAAGGCCTGAACCGCTACGTCGAGACCGTGTTCGGCCTGGTGCCGGAATGGGTCGCCCTGGAAGAGAACGGCGTGAAGTTCGAAGCGCCGGTCATGCAAGGCCAGAAAACCGGCTGGTTCTACGACCACCGCATGAACCGCGCACGCCTGGCCCCGTACGCCAAGGGCAAGCGCGTACTGGACCTGTTCAGCTATATCGGTGGCTGGGGCGTGCAAGCCGCGGCGTTCGGCGCCAGTGAAGTGTTCTGCGTCGATGCCTCGGCCTTCGCCCTCGACGGTGTCGAGCGCAACGCCGCGTTGAACGGCCTCGCCGAGAAGCTGACCTGCATCGAAGGCGACGTGTTCGAGGCCCTGAAGGAACTCAAGGCCAGCGAAGAACGTTTCGACGTGATCGTGGCCGACCCACCCGCTTTCATCAAACGCAAGAAAGACCTGAAAAACGGTGAAGGCGCCTATCGCCGTCTCAATGAGCAGGCCATGCGCCTGCTCAGCAAGGACGGCATCCTGGTCAGCGCGTCGTGCTCGATGCACCTGCCCGAAGACGATCTGCAAAACATCCTGCTGACCAGCGCCCGCCACCTGGACCGCAACATTCAACTGCTCGAACGCGGCGGCCAGGGGCCAGACCATCCGGTACACCCGGCCATTGCCGAAACCCGCTACATCAAGAGCATCACCTGCCGGTTGTTGCCCAACAGCTGAGGCCGGGCGGGGCCAGGGCCATAGCGCTGCGCCCCGCACACTCGAATTGCATTCCGATCGCAGCCTTGGCTGCGATTTTTTTGCGCGCAGGAATAAGGCCCCAGCGCAAAAAGTTAACAAGTAGCAAACGTCTGTAGGAGCCTCCCCACGCAATTACCAGAGCCTTCCTACTCAATCTCCCCCGCGTCTGGCAGGCATGACGTATTAGGATTGAAAGCGACCCTCAGGTACGCCTTGGAACTGTTCGATGACTGATCCGCAAAACCACCTGACCGCACGCAAACCTGCCACCATCGCCCTATTGCTGACCCTGACATTGCTCGGCGTCTTTCCAATCGATGTCGTGCTGCCTTCGTTCCCCGCCCTGTCCGAGCACTTTGAACGTCCATCCTCGGACATTGCCCTGTCTGTCAGCCTCTACGCGGTGGGGATCGCCCTTTCGCAACTGCTGGTCGGCCCACTCTCCGACACCATGGGGCGAAAGAACCTGCTGTTGATCGGGATCATCGTTGCAGCCATCGGCGCAACAGGTTGCGTGCTCACCGACGGTTACGGGGCGTTTCTGTTCTTCCGTATCGTCCAAGCCTTGGGATGCGGTTGTTTGGTGCTGTCCCAGGCGCTGATCCAAGACCTGTTCACTGGCCGGGAACAGCAGCAACTGCGGATATTCCTGGTCACCTGCGGAGGGGTTTTCATTTCCGTTTCGCCCCTGGCCGGCACCGGGCTGCAAAGTTGGATGGGCTGGCGTGGCAGCTTTCTGGTGTTCATTGCCCTGGCAATGGGGGCATTCGTAAGCACCTGTCATTTACTTGAACGCTGCGCGGCAGACCGCCAACCCAGGGGGCTGGGTTTCATCGCAGCCTATCGAAAGGTCTGCCGTGACTTCAGCTTCATGGCCTATTGGCTGACCTCGGCGCTGGCTTTTTCCTGCCATTTCTCGTTCATTGTCATTTCGCCATTGGTCTTGATCGACCAGTTGCACCTCTCGCCCGAGGCTTTTTCACTGGCGCTGCTGGGCTATGGCTTGGCCTACATTGGCGGGGGAGCGGTGGCGACCGTGTTGAGCAATCGCATCGACTCGCAGACACAAATCAACATCGGCCTGGGCCTGATTCTCTCGGCGGGGGGCCTGATGCTGGGGCTCTCCAGCCACCTGGGCTTGTCGGTTACCACCTTGCTGCTGCCCATGATCGTGTGCACCACCGGAACCACCATTGCCCGCGCAGCCGCCCACACCCAAGCCATGAATAGATTTCCCGAGCAAGCCGGCACATCGGCCTCGGCCGGTAGCGTGCTGATCTTCATCGTTGGCGGGCTGACCAGTGCCGCGATTAGCCTCACCCCGCTGGATTTGCAAGTCACCCTGGCCCTCTGCCTGGTCCTGCTCAGCCTGTTGGGACTGGCACTCAATGCCCTGGTCCGGCATCGCTACAGGGGGCTGCTGACCGGCTGACCCCTGCCAGTCGTCATCCCACGCACGACATTGGCGCCCGATCAGCGCTTTGCGTCATTTCATCCTGGCGCCAGCGGTGTAGAATCGCGACATTCATCGCCATTCATCCCCGGCGGGTTTATGAGCTCATGCTGAGGCGCGCAGCGATCCTGCAAAGTCATCAGCCACGTCCGGACACACGGCCAAACCCGGGTGTTCCAGACGTCGACAGAAGCTCACTTCCCCATTGATACCTGATAAGTACCTGATTTAGCCGCCCGGAGTGCTCCATGCCTGATTACCGCTCGAAAACATCCACCCATGGCCGCAACATGGCCGGCGCCCGTGCCTTGTGGCGCGCCACGGGGATGAAGGATGACGACTTCAAGAAGCCGATCATCGCCATTGCCAACTCCTTCACCCAGTTCGTACCGGGCCACGTCCACCTCAAGGACCTCGGCCAGCTGGTTGCCCGGGAAATCGAGCGCGTCGGCGGCGTGGCCAAGGAATTCAACACCATCGCCGTGGACGACGGCATCGCCATGGGTCACGACGGCATGCTCTATTCGCTGCCGAGCCGCGAGATCATCGCCGACTCCGTCGAATACATGGTCAACGCCCATTGCGCCGACGCCATCGTATGCATTTCCAACTGCGACAAGATCACCCCGGGCATGCTCATGGCCGCCCTGCGCCTGAACATCCCGGTGATCTTCGTCTCCGGCGGCCCGATGGAAGCCGGCAAGACCAAGCTCGCCAGCCACGGTCTCGACCTGGTCGACGCCATGGTCATCGCCGCCGACTCCAGCGCCTCTGACGAGAAGGTCGCCGAGTACGAGCGCAGCGCCTGCCCGACCTGCGGTTCGTGCTCCGGCATGTTCACCGCCAACTCGATGAACTGCCTGACCGAAGCCCTGGGCCTCGCGCTGCCGGGCAACGGTTCGACCCTGGCCACCCACAGCGATCGCGAACAGCTGTTCCTGCAGGCTGGTCGGACCATCGTCGAGCTGTGCAAGCGCTACTACGGTGAAAACGACGAGTCGGTGTTGCCGCGCAACATCGCCAACTTCAAGGCGTTCGAAAACGCCATGACCCTGGACATCGCCATGGGCGGTTCCACCAACACCATCCTGCACTTGCTGGCCGCTGCCCAGGAAGCCGAGATCGATTTCGACCTGCGCGACATCGACCGCCTGTCCCGTCACGTGCCGCAACTGTGCAAGGTCGCGCCGAACATCCAGAAGTACCACATGGAAGACGTGCACCGCGCCGGCGGGATCTTCAGTATCCTCGGTTCCCTGGCCCGTGGCGGCCTGTTGCACACCGACCTGCCGACCGTACACAGCAAGACCATGGCCGAAGGCATCGCCAAGTGGGACATCACCCAGACCACCGACGAGGCCGTGCACCACTTCTTCAAGGCCGGCCCGGCGGGCATCCCGACGCAAACTGCGTTCAGCCAGTCGACCCGTTGGGAAACCCTGGACGACGACCGTGAAAACGGCTGCATCCGCAGCGTCGAGCACGCGTATTCCAAGGAAGGTGGCCTGGCCGTGCTGTATGGCAACATCGCCCTGGATGGCTGCGTGGTGAAAACCGCCGGCGTCGACGAGTCGATCCATGTGTTCGAAGGCAACGCGAAGATTTTCGAAAGCCAGGACAGTGCCGTGCGCGGCATCCTCGCTGACGAAGTGAAGGCCGGTGACATCGTGATCATTCGCTACGAAGGTCCGAAAGGCGGCCCGGGCATGCAGGAAATGCTCTACCCAACCTCCTACCTGAAGTCCAAAGGACTGGGCAAAGCCTGCGCCTTGCTGACCGATGGCCGGTTCTCCGGCGGCACCTCGGGCCTGTCCATCGGCCACGCTTCGCCGGAGGCTGCGGCTGGCGGCGCCATCGGCCTGGTACGGGACGGCGACAAGGTCCTGATCGACATTCCGAACCGCTCGATCAACCTGTTGATCAGCGACGAAGAATTGGCCGGGCGCCGCCTCGAACAGGACAACAAGGGCTGGAAACCGGTGGAAGTGCGTCCACGCAAAGTCACCACGGCCCTCAAGGCCTACGCCCTGCTCGCCACCAGTGCCGACAAGGGCGCGGTGCGTAACAAGGCAATGCTCGACGGTTTGTAAGCATCAATAGCCGTAGTAAAAATGCCCTGGAGCTGCCGCAGGCTGCGATCTTTTCCGTACCGCTTGGATTTCAAGCGAAAGATCAAAAGATCGCAGGCTTCGCCAGCGCCTACTGGATGTCTTGCGGCTTGACGATCACCCAATTCTTGTCCGCCGTCACCGACAGTCCTTCCTTGGCCTGGGCGGCAGCGTGCTTGGCCATCATGCCGTTAATCTGGGTCATGTATTTGTCCTTGCGGTTGATCCACAGGTGGATACCGCCCTTGGCCACGTCCACATCGTGGAACAGCATATAGCCGTCACTGCTCGGCGTGTCACCGGCCACTAGCACCGGTTTTTTCCATTGATCGATGTACGTCAGGATCGCTGAGTGCTTGCCGGCCATCCAGGTCGCCGGGGTCCACAGGTAAGGCGTGTACTCCAGGCCAAGGTTGGCCTTCTCGTCATATTTACCCGCCGTGATTTGCTTGCGAGCGGTGGTCAGCTCGCCGGTCTTGCGGTCCTTGAGCAGCGTGGTCACGCCGATCACGTTCTGCGGCTTGAGGTTGTAGCCATACTTCGGATCCGAGGCGACCATGCGTACCAGCTCTTCGGAAGCGGCGGTCATGACATAGACCTCGATGCCGTTTTCCATCAGCTTGTTGTACAGCTCGGTCTGGCCGGTGAAGATTTTCGGCGGATTGACGTTGTAGTTGACCACTTTGTCGCCGTCGTAATACGTGGTCGGCACTGGTTTGCCGGACGCCATCAACTCGTCGACGTAGCCCTTGAGTTCCTTGAGGGTAAAGCCGGAAAACACCTGAGCCACCCACGGGTAGCAGACCATGTCGTCCACTTCGCATAGGCGGTAGTAGTAGCTGAACAGGCTTTCCTTGTGATCGGCGGTGTCCTTGAACGGCATCAGCTTCAAGGACGGGTCCAGGGTTTCCCGGGTGATGAGGCCCTTGTTCTCCATGAACGGCAGCAACGACTCTTCCAGATCGTTGCGGTAGCTGGTGTTGTCCATGTCGAACACCGCGTAGTTACCCTTGTTAGCGTTGGCCGCGATCATCGCCTCCAGGGCCTTGGCTTGTTCCACCGGCCAGTGTTTGAGGTCGGTGGCGAGTGCCTGGCCAGCGAGACCAAGACTCAAGGCGACAGCGAAAAAACGAGGTACAAACTTCATCGGCATTTCTCCCGGGTGCAAAAAACTCGACGCTAGCAAATGCTCGTGACAGCTCTCACCTGTCCACGACCGCTTGCGTCTTCATAGCGCCAGCGACATATCCGTAAACGTCACCGCCATGCTCCATAAACGACAATATACATACACCTTTCGTATTAATGCATTAGTTATCAGGCTATTAGGCTCCCCGGTTCGCAGTCGCGGCTTCAGGCGACTGGCACCCGCCTTATCGAAGATTTGTTGCGCTGTGGGCGCTGGTGGCGATCGTGATCGTAGTTCGGCCGGGGTGGCCGGGGTCGGTGCTGGCGCGACGTTCGCCGCGCTGATCGTGCTGCCGGCCATGGGCTTGCCGGTCTCGCTGGTCGCCTTAACTTGGTGGCGCCTGGTAGATCACCTTCGCGAGCAAACCGGCTCCCACAGTCGACCGATTTTCCCTGATAGAACTCGGTTAACTGTGGGAGCGGGCTTGCTCGCGAAGCTTTTGCTTTAGAGCTTTTCCCACACCTCAAAGCTGTAGGCCGGCTTGTCCCCTTCGGCCGGATTCGGCTGGCTCGAGACCAGCGTCCACAGGCTCGCATCAAATGCCGGGAACCACGCATCCCCTTCCGGGCTCAGCGCCACGCGGGTCAGGTACAGTCGATCCGCCTGCTCCAGGGCCTGGGCGTACAGTTGGGCGCCGCCGATCAGCATCAACTCGTCGACACCCTGTTCCAGCGCCCACGCCTCGGCCCGCGCCACCGCGGCCTCCAGGGTGGAGAATACTTGCGCGCCCTCCAGCACCAGACCCGGCTGACGGCTGACCACGATGTTCAGGCGTCCCGGCAGCGCTCGACCGAGGGAATCCCAGGTCTTGCGCCCCATGATGATCGGCTTGCCCAAGGTGGTGGCCTTGAAGTATTTGAAATCCCCCGGCAGGTGCCAGGGCATGCTGTTGTCGACGCCAATCACACGGTTTTCACCGAGGGCTGCGATCAGGCTTAAAGGGAGAGTTTTGTTCATGGCCGCGAGGATACCAGAGGCCCGGCGTACCCCGACAGGCGTCACAGCGGTTATGCTCAACCCTCATTCGAGCAACGGAAACCCCCGTGACAGCACTGCAGAACCTCTGGTTGACCGAGACGATACGCCTGCGTGAAGAACACGCCGGCCCGCTCGAAGACCAGCAAGCCAATCGCCTGGCCCGTGTGGCCGGCGGCGACTTAGCCACGCGCATCCACCACCGCGCCCGCTGCCTGGCCGAGCGCGATGGCCTCACCGAGGCCCTGCGCCATTGGCTGCAAGGGGCACGACTGGCGCTGATCGCATTGGCGCTGCTCGCCGTCATCAGCGGCGCCGGCCTGGGCTTTGCCGCACTCGGCGACGGGCAGGCACCGGTCAATGTGTTCTGGGCCTTGGGCAGTCTGTTGGGGCTGAACCTGATCCTGCTCATCGGCTGGGCCTTGGGCCTGATATTCGCTGGCGAGCAAGGTGCCACGCTGGGACGCCTGTGGCTGTGGCTCAGCGAAAAACTCGCCCGCGACGCCAAGGCCGCCCAACTGGCGCCAGCCCTGCTGCTGTTGCTGCAACGGCACAAACTCAATCGCTGGGCCCTCGGCGTGCTGGTCAATGGCCTGTGGCTGCTGGCGATGCTCAGCGCGCTGGTCATCGTCCTGCTGCTGATGGCGACCCGGCGCTATGGCTTCGTCTGGGAAACCACTCTTCTTGGCAGCGAGACCTTCGTCGCCATGACCCAGGCCCTCGGCACACTGCCCGCGCTGCTGGGCTTCAGCGTGCCGACGGTGGAAATGATCCGCGCCAGTGGCGATGCCGCCCTGAACATTGAGAGCGCCCGCCAGGCCTGGGCTGCCTGGCTGGTCGGTGTGCTGCTGGTCTATGGCCTGTTGCCGCGTGTGTGCCTGGCACTGCTGTGCCTGTGGCGCTGGCGGCGCGGCCGCACCACGCTGCGCCTGGACTTGAACCTGCCGGGCTACGCCCAATTGCGTGAACGGCTGATGCCCAGCAGCGAGCGACTGGGCGTCAACGACGCCGCCCCCGCGCAATTGCATTCCATCGAAAATGCTGTCAGTGCCCTGAACAGCGACGGTGCGCTGCTGGTG
Organism: Pseudomonas sp. RL_5y_Pfl2_73; assembly: GCF_963970515.1. Taxonomy (NCBI): domain Bacteria; kingdom Pseudomonadati; phylum Pseudomonadota; class Gammaproteobacteria; order Pseudomonadales; family Pseudomonadaceae; genus Pseudomonas; species Pseudomonas sp. RL_5y_Pfl2_73. Next base: position 294,428 of record NZ_CAXAPD010000004.1, read on the forward strand.
GCAATCGAGTTGGACGATCGAACCTGGCCGCCCAAGCTGCCCGAAACCGTGAAAAGCGCCGGCGTTCTCGACAGCCGCGAGTCTCGCCACAAACTCCTCGAACAGCTGTCACGCTTTCCGCCGGCACGACTGGCAATTGCCTGCGACCCACGCCGTTCACCGGACCGCGGCAGCCTGGCACTGATCGCCGAGCTGGCCCGCAGCGCCAGCGCCACCCGCGTCTGGCTGTTGCAGGCGCCGCCCGGTGAGGCGCTGGACGCCGAGCGCCTGGGCGACTGGCACACCGCGCTGCAACAGTTGCAGTTGCCCTTCGCCGACTGCATGCCCTTGAACTGGCTGGAGACCGGCCATGACTGAGCCCATGAAGCCGCTGAGACTGGCGGTGGTCGGCCACACCAATGTGGGCAAGACCTCGCTGCTGCGTACCTTGACCCGCGACGTCGGCTTCGGCGAGGTGTCCCATCGCCCGAGCACCACCCGGCATGTCGAGGGTGCGCGCCTGTCGGTAGACGGCGAAGCGCTGCTGGAACTGTACGACACGCCGGGCCTGGAGGACGCCATCGCCCTGCTCGATTACCTCGAGCGCCTGGAGCGCCCAGGCGAACGCCTGGACGGCCCGGCACGCCTGGCCCGCTTCCTCGAGGGCAGCGAAGCACGGCAACGCTTCGAACAGGAAGCCAAAGTGCTGCGACAACTGCTCGCCAGCGACGCCGGGCTATATGTGATCGATGCCCGGGAGCCGGTGCTGGCCAAGTACCGCGATGAGTTGGAAGTCCTCGCCAGTTGTGGCAAGCCGCTGCTGCCGGTGTTGAATTTCGTCAGCAGCACCCACCATCGCGAGCCCGACTGGCGCGAAGCCCTGGCGCGATTGGGGCTGCACGCCCTGGTGCGCTTTGACAGCGTTGCCCCACCCGAGGACGGCGAGCGGCGCCTGTATGAGAGCCTCGCGCTGTTGCTGGAAAGCGCCCGTGGGCAACTGGAACGCCTGGTCACCGACCAACAGGCCCAACGCCTGGCCCGCCAGCAGAGCGCGGCGCGTTTGATCGCCGAACTGCTGATCGACTGCGCCGCCTGCCGACGCAGCGTCGCCAGCGACGCCGAACTGGAACGCCAGGCCATTACTGAGCTGCGCAACGCGGTGCGTCAGCGCGAACAGCGTTGTGTCGAGGCCCTGCTCAAGCTCTATGCTTTCCGTCTCCAGGACGCCGCCGCCAGCGACCTGCCACTGCTCGACGGGCGTTGGGGCGACGACCTGTTCAACCCCGAGACCCTCAAGCAACTGGGCGTACGCGTCGGTGGCGGAATCGCGGCGGGTGCGGCGGCCGGGGCCGGCGTGGATTTGCTGGTGGGCGGCCTGACCCTTGGCGCCGCCGCCCTGGCCGGGGCCATTGTCGGCGGCACCCTGCAAACCGCCCGCAGCTATGGCAACCGGCTGATGGGCAAGCTCAAGGGGCAACGGGAATTGACGGTGGACGACAGCGTGCTGCGCCTGTTGGCCCTGCGCCAACGCCAACTGCTGCAAGCCCTCAACCAGCGCGGCCATGCGGCGATGGACAGCATCCGCATCGCCACGCCCCAGGACCAGACTTGGCGCGAAGGCAAGCTGCCCGAAGTCTTGAACAAGGCGCGGGCGCATCCGCAATGGTCATCCCTGAATGCTCAACCGCGATTGAGCCAGGCCGAGCGTCAGGAGCAGATTGAGCAGTTGGCCGCGCAGCTATAGCCCTGTCGCAAGCGATTTTGTGGGAGCAAGGCTTGCCCGCGATGAAATCGATGCGGTCTTTCAGAGACCCAGGCGCCTGTATCGCGGGCAGCCTTGCTCCCACAGAGAGTCCCTGCCGCAGAGCGCGACGCGGCTCAAGGTTATTCGTTGTTCAAGGCCTGGAGAGCCGCCGCCGCTTCAGGCAACTCCAGCTCACTGAACACCTTCACGCCATGCCGCTTGAGCAACGCCGCCGTCACGCCTGCGCCACTGACCTTCACACCGCTAAACGTTCCGTCATAGGTCAGCACATTGCCGCACGACGGGCTGTTGGCCTTGAGCACGGCGATACGGATGTCGTGTTCACGCACCCGCTCCAATGCTTGATACGCGCCTGACAGGAACTGCGCGCTCACATCCTCGCCGTCGGTGGTGATGACCCGTGCCTGGCCGTCGAGCACTTGCCCGCCCTGCCCACCCGGAATCTCCGCCGCCGCCCGAGGCGTAGGCAAGCCGCCGGCGACTTCCGGGCACAGCGGCACGATCCGGCCCTCGTCGAGCCACTGCTGAAGTTGATCGAACGGCCCGCTGGCACCGCCGTCGTAACGCACGCGATGCCCGAGCAGGCAGCGACTGACCAGGATCTTTTCCATCTCAGAACAACTCGTTGCCACGACGGCGGAACCAACCGGTTAAGGACAGGCGATCACGCATGGCCGGCAGTACTTCATGGGGAATGTCCCCCGACAGGAACACCACCAGGCAACCGCCGATGGGCTCCACGTCCTGTTCCAGGTTTTCGTCCAGGTACATGCGCAACTGGCCGCCGTGTTCCGGCAACCAATCGTCGTTGAGGTAGAGCACCGCCGACACCATGCGTCGGTCGTCATCGCGGAAGCGGTCGACGTGCCTGAGGTAGAACGCGCCGGGTGGATAGAGGGCAAAGTGACTTTCGAAGTCTTCCAGGCCCAGGAACAGCCCGCGATTCATCGCCTCGCGCAGGCTGTCCATCAGCGCCAGGTAATGATCGCAGGCTTGCGCCTGGCCGGGTTCGATCCACTGGATGTGATCACCCCGAATCCCTTCGCGGATCTCCGAGAATGGTCCACGTCCAACCGCTGCCGGGGCCAGTTCGCCCTCGGCTGCACGCTGGCGGCATTCGGCCGCCAGGGCGCGAGTCAGCGCATCCGGCAGGAAGAGGTTCTGCTGCGACCAGCCACGCTCGGCCAGGTCGTCGACGATACGTAACAGCAGCGGGTGATCAGAAGGTATTTGCATGGCGCGCATAGTATGCCTGTGCCTGCAAAACCGACAGCGCCACGCAGCGGGTTCGCTGCGTCAGTTTGCTGCGTCAAATTGCACCGCCGTATGAACTTGATACGAATTCTCGACAAGACCCCACACCCCACGGAGAATAGTCGGCTGCTGACAGGAGCCCCTATGCGTCGTTTGCTTTTCTCACTGTTGATGTTCTGCGTTTTGCCCACCTGGGCAGACAGCTACGACCAGTTGTACAAGGTCGCCGGCTGGCCGGGACAGCGGGCGCATTTCAATGACGCCTTGAGCGCCGCTCAGCAGCGCTATCAGAGCAGCCTGCCGTCGGCGGTGTTCCAGGCCCTGGTGAACAACAGCAATCAACGTTTCGCCCCCCAGGCCATGGACCAGCGGGCCGAGGCGCAAATGCGCAGCAACCTTCGAGACCCGAACCCGGCCCTGGCCTTTTTCCAGTCGCCCCTGGGCCGCAAGGTCGTCGCGGCCGAGCTGCTGGCGACCCGGCGTGATCAATTGGCAAAAAACGCCAAGGGCCTGCCGAAGATGCCAGCCAGCGACAACCGCCTGTTGATCATCGGCCACCTGGCCCAGGCCCTGCCCGCCCGCGAGGCCGGCGCCGAAGTCAGCCTGGCGATCGCCGGCGTGGCGGCCGACAGCCTGAGTTCGATGATCCCGGGACTCTTGGGCGCCGGCCAGGCCCAAGGCATGTTGAATGGCCAACGCCAACGGTTAATGGAACAGATCGGCGCAGACCTGAACAACACCCTGCTGTACGTCTACCGTGACCTGACCGATACCGAGCTGGAGGAGTTCGCCACCTTCGCCGAATCGACCGAGGGCCAGGCTTATTATCAAGCGGCCCTGGCGGCGATTCGGGCGGGGTTGGCGGTGGGGCAGAGTCTCGGGCAGTAGTTCTTCAGTATCCCTGAGACCGCTATCGCGAGCAGGCTCGCTCCCACAGGGTATTTGGATGAACTCAGGTTTTGTGATCGATTAAGATCCAGTGTGGGAGCGAGCCTGCTCGCGATAGCAATAGCCCAGTCACCGCCGGATCCTGCTCATCCGCTTGGTCAAGAACCCAAACATCTCCTGCCGCATCGCCAGTGCCTCATTCGCCAGGTGATGCCGCCCTTCAGGCAACATCAACACCTGCGGCCGGTCGAACTTGCTGCGCAGCACTTGCAGGTTGTGCACCCAATCCACCGTCATGTCCGCCTGTCCCTGCACGATCAACGGTTGGCGCGGGCTGCTCGGGGCGGCTTCGATACGCTTGATCCATTGCCCCAATGCGCCCACCCAAGCGGTGGGCAGGCGCAGTGGTTGCAGTGGGTCGGCTTGCAGGAATGGCAGAAAGTCCGGGTCGGTGGAGTTCTCGCTGAAACGCCGGGCGATCTCCCTCACGAAGGGCTTGAGCAGGTAATAACTCAGGCGCGACCAGCCCCAGGCCCGCGGCCGCACCAGGGGTGACAGCAGGATGACCTGGCCCTGGGCCGGGCTCTGCGCGCCCTGACTGAGCACATGATCGACGACAATGGCCCCACCGGTGCTTTGCCCGCACAGATGCCAGGGTTGCGGCAGGTCCAGCGTCCCAGCCTCGGCCAATAGGCCCTGCAGGGTAGCCTGGTACTCGGCAAAGTCACCGATGCTGGCGCGTTCGCCACTGGACAGGCCATGGCCCGGCAGGTCGCAGGCGATCACCGCGAACTGCTGCTCCAGGGCCCACTCGATCAAGTGCCGATACAGCCCCATGTGATCGTAGTAACCGTGGAACACAAACAACGTCGCCACGGCTTTTTCCGGCCACCAGACCTGGCTCACCAGCTCATACCCGCCTACCTCGAAGCGCCCCAATCCCTTGCGCACGCTGCGCTGGGGAAAATCCAGCCCATAGAACCGCTGGTAAGCCTGGGCTTGCTCGGACAGGGCTTGCCACTGGGCCAGCGGTTGCAGACTGGCACGCAGGAGATCGGGGTCGAAAGTGGCAGGCATCAAAAATTCCAGGCATAGGCGCATCGCGCGAAACAGACTTTGTAGGCCTGCGATATTCATCTGTCGCGGCAAGCATGGCAAGCTACGCGGCCTCAGAGGATCGACTCCATGCGCCCGTCCCACCGCACGACCTTGCTCACCAGCCTGCTCGCCCTCGGATGCGCCGTCGTCCTGTGGGCCGCCTACGACTGGTTCCAGGGCCGTTTCCTGCGGGCTTTCAGCCAACACACCGCGGTGTTTTCCGGCGACCCTCTGCGCCTGCCTGCCGATCTGGCCGGCCCCGGCGCGATCCGCCTGGTGCATTTCTGGGATCCGGCGTGCCCGTGCAACGTCGGCAATCAGCAGCACCTGGCCGAACTGGTGGATAAATATGTACCGCAAGGCGTCGAGTTTTATGCGGTACAAAAAGCCGGCAGCCAAGGTCGGCTGCCGGCCACGTTGAGCCACTTGAAATCCCTCTCGGCCCTTCCCGGATCAAACCAGATTCCTGCAAGCCCGGCCGTGGCGATCTGGGATCGCAGCGGCAAATTGGCGTACTTCGGCCCCTACAGCGAAGGCCTGACCTGCAATTCGAGCAACAGCTTCATCGAGCCGATTCTTGAGGCGTTGAGCGGCGGCCGGGACGTTAATGCGACTCACACGTTGGCGGTGGGCTGTTATTGCCCGTGGGCTGCGCCGGACAAATGAGCAACCCATCTCAAATAAGATGGGTTTGCTCCGCTCCGGCTTATGCTCTATGTAAATCGTTGACCACTGGAGCAATCTGGTCAAAATCGAGGTAACGCTTCAGCGCTTCAGGTATTTTCACCGAGCCATCAGCGCACTGATAATTCTCTAAAATAGCCACCATCGTTCTGCCCAACGCGGATGCAGTGCCGTTAAGGGTATGAACATACCGATTACTTTTTGAAGCAGAATCCCTGTACTTGATATTCAGCCGTCGAGCCTGATAGTCGGTGCAGTTACTGGCGGAGGTAATCTCACCGTACTCCCCCCGCGATGCCTTTCCCGGGCATCCAGGCTTCAATATCATACTTCTTATACGCAGGCGCCCCTAAATCACCCGTGCAGTTTATAACGACTTTATAGGGAACACCCAACTCACTATAGATCCCCTCTTGCAGTTCAAGAATCTTGTCATGATATGTAACGCTATCCTCTGGCTTGCATATTACAAACAGCTCCAGCTTTTCAAATTGGTGGACCCTATAAAGCCCTTTGCTGGATCTTCCCGATGCGCCGGCCTCACGTCTAAAACAATGGCTTTCGGCAATGTAGAGCAAAGGCAATTTAGATTCATCAATAACGTCCCCAGCGTGCATACCGGCCACGCAAATCTCAGCTGTAGCGATGAGGCTTTTATCAAGCCCATCCAGACCATACGTATTGCTTTCATCACCCTTTGGAGCGAACCCGACCCCCTCCAAAATATGGTTGTAAGAGATATCCGGCGTTTGCAGTGGCGTGAACCCAGCTTTTAATGCCTTATTGAAAATGAACCCCTTAAGCGCATGCTGGAGAAAAACCGCTTGATTTTTTTAAAAAATAAAATTTTGCACCGGACACCTTCCTACCTGAATCAAAATCGATCAAATCTAGCTCTTGGCCAAGTTGGACATGGTCCTTATGGCAAAACCCAAATTTTGGAGCCTGGCCTTTGAACTTGATAGTTAAATTATCTTCGTCACTTTCGCCAACAGGCACATCGGGGGAGGTCCAATTGGGCAGTTGGCGCGAAAGCAAATCAAATTCCTCAAGGAGCACGTTGTAAGACTCCTTGGCGCGTAGGACATCCCCCTTCAGCGTCGACGCCTCAGAATGCTCATATTGAAACTCATTCTTCAACGGATTATTTCTTATAGTTTTTGAAATCGCATTTAACTTGCGCTGCATTTCTTCCAGGCTCTGCTTTTGCGTTTTCACTGTATCGTATAAATAAAGAAACTGATCCAAATCAAAACCCACACCCCGCGCGGACAAATTAGCTTTCATTTCTGCAACGCCTTCTAAAACTTGTTTGATATTGATCATCCACCCTCTCCGCATTAAGTTTACCATTCGATTTACGCACAACCTCAGACCACATGAGGAAGAAAAAAATAGCCAGCCACATTGACCACAAAAAAAGAGACACACGTGGTAGCCAGAAGTATTAAATTAAACTTCTGCACCGACACACCATAGGCTTGCGCAAAGATAAAAGTATTTTTTGGAGAGGGCATTGCCGATATCAGTATCAATGCGAACAACAGCAATCCAGACAGTCCAAAAATGTACTGTCCCACCACGAAAGAAATCGCGGGATGCAAAAAATTCTTTACAAACACACCCAGCACTATTTCATTACAGTCGTTTCTCATGGCGGACGTTACGCGACCAGCATAGAACGAAGCACCCAATGCTATTAGTGCAATAGGCGCCGCGGTATCAGCAATCATGTCCATGCTCTCGATGATAAAAAAATCTGTATCGATCATGTGCGAGAGCTTAATTTGCGAAATGAGCGTCCCCGTCAACGCGGAAATGATCAATGGATTTTTGAACACGACCAGCAGGGCTTTCTTTAGAAAAGCGCTCAAAGATCCAATTTGCGAAAAAGAGGAAACCTCCATGACAAATACCGCAATGCTCGTAAGAACAACGGACTGAAAAATAATTATTGGCACAACCAAAGCCGAGTCACCCAACAGCAATATGAAGATAGGCACTGCCAAAAAAGCGGTATTGGTTTGCCCAACAGCAATAAAATTTAAACCCACCTCCACCAGACTCTTCTTAAGGCAAACTTTATATATGATATAAATTACGATCCACAATACAAAGATACCCAAACCATACGCCTGAACATAAGCATCTACATTGACGTCTGGCGTGTAGTCGGACCTCAGCGTCGTCAAAAAAATTTCTACGGGGAGCGCAACATAAAAAACATAGTCACTCAGTACTTCATCAGCACCGCGACGCACGAGACCAGCAAACGAAAGCAAACAACCTAACAATATCAAAACAAATATTGACAACGTTGAGCTCAGCGACAACATCAACATAATTAGTCCACCCTGCCGTTCAGCAACAACCAAACGAACGCACATACCCAATAAAAGTCATCATTCTCCCGATAACTTACAAAGCAATAGACGCGACAAGATCATGCTTGTGCGAAACACCTAAAAGTTTTCCCTTGTGGTCAACGACCAAAATTGCAGACACATCAATACCAATACAGTCTGCAATCAGCTCGCTCTCATGCACGCATCTTAAATCAACCTCCATAACATCCGAAACTTTAAGACCAGCAACACTATCATTCCCCTTGAACACTCGAGCCATATCTCCATCTGTAAACACTCCCAAAGGCCGAGAGAAGGTATCTACCACGACGACAAATCCAAGGCGCTTATTCGCCATATAACTAACCGCATCCAAGAACAATGTATCAGGCGGCAGCGCAGGGATTTTATCCCCCCTCACCATCACGTCACGAACTTTCACCGTCAGAACCTTGCCTAGATTGCCGGCGGGATGATTCCTTGAGAACTCTTCCTTCGTGAAGCGCTTGATTTTCATCAGCACCATAGCAATGGCATCTCCGACACCTAATGTGGCGCTAGAACTTACGGTTGGCGCAAGATTATACGGACAGGCTTCCCTATCAACTTTCAACGCCACATTCGCATTTGTTTTACATGCCAATTCCGAGTTTGAAAAATTTGTCAACGCTACGGTATTCACACCCAGATCATGAAGATATGGAAGCAGAGACAAAACCTCCTCACTTCTACCGCTGTAGGATATTAGTAATGCGAGGTCATGCGCCGTAATCATGCCCAAGTCCCCATGCTTAGCCTCGGATGGGTGTATAAAAAAGCTGGGCGTCCCCGTAGAGGCTAGACTTGCCGCAATTTTCTTACCGACATGGCCACTTTTTCCAACACCAAGAATCACCACGTGTCCCTTGCAGGCCAATATAAGTCGAACCACATCGACAAAACCGTTACCCTCCAACTCATCGGAAAGTTTTATCAATGCCCGACCCTCACTGATTAACACCTCTCTCCCCAAGGTTAGTAGATGCCTGTCAGACCCGAATGGCACTTACTTAACCTTCTTCGGGTGACCATTCTTCCTGACCTCGGCCCTGGCTGATCGACGTGTTTTCATCAGCATGGGATAAGGCTTGGGTCTTCGTTTTATCGCGCGCGGCTCAA